>JAGCTZ010000097.1 GCA_017963165.1 Treponema sp. | reverse complement strand
TCAAAGGCAAGTCCAAAAAGGGTAGAAAGTCCCTTGTACAAAGAAGCTGTATATGGAATAAGGAAAATAAAGGCAATGGCTGCGGCGGCTATACGGAGAGACTGGCTCTGATAGCGCTTACCAAAAAAGTCCGGCATTGTTTTTGCATCCAGGTGATGTGTCATTACGCGTGTGCGGCGACCCATTACAACCCAGGCAAGCAGGGAGCCTAAAAAGGCATTTCCAAGACCAATCCAAGTGCTGGAGATTCCGTACTTCCAGCCAAACTGTCCGGCATAACCAATAAATACTACGGCAGAAAAATATGAAGTTCCGTAAGCAAAGGCGGTGAGCCATGGACCAACATTACGTCCGCCAAGAACGAATCCGTTTACATCCTTTGCCTGTCTGCGGGAATAAACTCCAACAAAAATCATTATGGCAAAGAAGATTACAAGCATTGCGATTTTTAAAACCATTTTAAAACCTCTGTGTGTTGTACGTTTCTATGTATAGTAATAATATAGACAGATTTTGAAGAAGTGTCAAGGTGATGATAGGTTTTAGGTGCCAGATGCCAGGTTTTAGGTGGAGGTTTTTAGGTTTTAGGGATAATGAGGGGGAAGGCCTTCCCCCTGGGCTCAACCCGCTGCGCGGTTTTCGCCACACCCCCTTCGCCTAAGTGGCGCTGCGCCCCCTTAAAAACCTCCGCCTTAAAAAAAGTTCCAACTCGGGAAAAATTCCCAAGTTGGAAAAAATTTTATATTTTTTTTAGATTTTTATGGGGCGTAATAGTATTCTGCATTAAGAGTCTTGTTTGGTTGAATCAAGGCATAGGCATACAGGTTTTTTGCTGCCAGGGTAAAAGCAGTTCCTGTTATTTTCTGGGTAACATTAATTGTATGAACAGTTGTGCCTCCTGTTACGGCGCCGGTTTCTTCATCAATCTGACAGTCTTTTTTATAAATTACATCTATTGAGCCGTCTTCTTTTACTTTAAAGGAAAGGCCGATTTTCAGTTCTCCATTTTCATTAAGGCTAAAATCAGACATGGTTTGTACAGAGTTATTGTAAGTAAGAATTTCAATTTCGTAGGAGTTTGTGGCATCAGGAATAAATGCCGTAGGGCCGGCCGTGGTTCCAAAGTTACTTGCGGTAAAATCTTTTTTCGGTATGTTACAGTAATAAGAAACATAAGAACGGATTGTTCCTTGATTATTCTGCAGGCCCACTATAAGGAAGTCATAGTTTTTTTTATTATTTTTTGTAATTATTGCAAGTCCTGCAGCACCGTCAAAAGTCTGTTCAGTCTGATTTTTTATTGTTATGATACTGTCAACATTTGCATTTTCCAGAGAAGTAAGATTGCCCATTAATCTATATATTCCCTCCGTTTCATTTGGCCTGTTGAGTATACGCGGATTTGAATTTGTTTGATTCAGGTCATAATAGGGGTTGGCATTTGGGTTGTCACCTTGTGTATCGTTTGGTGTGTCGCTTTGTGTGTCACCTTGAGTATCGCCTTGTGTATCGCCTTGTGTGTCGCTTTGTGTGTTACCTTGTGTGTCACCTTGTGTGTCACCTTGTGTGTCGCTTTGTGTGTCGCTTTGTGTGTCGCTTTGTGTGTCGCCTTGTGTGTCACTTTGTGTGTCACTTTGTGTGTCACCTTGAGTATCGTTTGGTGTGTCACCTTGAGTATCATTTGGTGTGTCACCTTGAGTATCGTTTGGTGTGTCGCCTTGTGTGTCGCTTGGTGTGTCACCTTGAGTATCATTTTGTGTGTCGTTAGGATTGTCGTCTGAGGTGTCGCCTGGATTATCATTTGGATTTTGGACAGCATCCAGGTCTATTCCCGTAAGTTCCTTAAACTTGGTTTTTGCGCGGGAAATCTGATTTTGATATTCCTGGCCTTCATAAACTAAATTACCTTGGGCATTCGGTTTAATAAACCAATAGGTCAAATATCCTTTTCCAAATAAAGGATAACAATAAACCATTGCTTGATGTTCATAATATCCCATCAAATACTGATTGTTTAAATAAAACTGTCTTTTAGGATTCTGGCCGGTTGCATCAAGGATAGCGTCTCCTTCTGTCCATCCTTCCTTTGGTAAGTCATATATTTTTTCATCTTCAATATTTGTACCAAGTAAAGTTGAGGCAAAGGTCGTTCCGTCACTTGCCGTTTCAAATTTTAATTCAAAAAAAGTATTAATTGGCTGACCATCACGATAATAACCGTCATTGGCTTTGGAAACCATTACATAATCTTTTGCATAAAAGGCTAATATATAACCTTCCGGAACTTCATCCCTGTAATCCCTGTTTAGAGTATCACCCGGGGAAATTTCGAATTGATCTATTTGTTCTTTCTGGGCATATTGATAACCTCCATTTTCCATTGGAACCTTATAAAAGGTAACTTCTATTGTATTTTCTTCAGCATCATCTGCTGCAGCCCTATTGCTTTGTGCTTCCCATAAAACCTTTACGGAATAGTCTTCATTTTGACTTGCATTTCCATCTAATTTGTTTGAATCTTCTGGATTTTGTGCACAGCCAATTAAAATAATACTTAGTAATAGTATCCAAAGCTTTTTCATAAAAAAACTCCTTGTATATTCTTGTATTTAATAAATTATAGTACACAATCTTGATAAAAAGTCGGGAAAATTTCCCGAGTTTATTTTTTTTCTATAATGATCCATTTTTGTGATAGTAAAAAGCCTTTTTTTATGTAAAAATATTCTTATGAGTACAACAAAAAATACATTTTTAGACTATGGCTACAGCGAAGCCGAAATTGAAAAGCGCGTGAATGATACTTTTACAGAGATTTTTGAAAAGCCCTGGAGCCGTTTTTATTTTGATGGAATTGGCGATACAGGCTATTTTATGGATACAGGAAACTGTGACGCCCGCACCGAAGGTATGTCTTACGGCATGATGATGTGCGTAATGATGAACCGCAAGGATATTTTTGACCGCATGTGGAAATTTGCCATGGACTTTATGTACATGAAAGAGGGACCTATGAAAGGCTACTTTGCCTGGTCATGTGGCCCTGACGGAAAAAAGAATGCCTGGGGACCTGCACCGGATGGAGAAGAATTTTTTGCAATGGCTTTGTTCCTGGCTGGTCGTAAGTGGGGTGATGCAGAAGGAGAGAGTATTTACAATTATACTCTGTGGGCTCGCCGCATTTTGCACACCTGTCTTCATCATGAGTTTCCTATGTGGAATGCAGACAATGCTTATGTGCTTTTTGTGCCTGCCTGTCCTTTTACAGATCCTTCTTACCATCTTATGCATTTTTATCATTATTTTGCACTTTGGGCTGATGAAGAAGACAGAGCTTTCTGGAAGCGTGCGGAAGAAGCAAGCCGCGAATATCTTGCAAAGGCATGCCACCCGGTAACCGGCATGAACCCTGAATATGGCAATTTTGATGGAACACCTAATCCGTTTGGGCCTCCGGACGGACATGGGGATTTTTATAGTGATGCATACCGCACAGGCGCAAATATTGGACTTGATTCTTTGTGGCATGGTCATACACCAGAGTTTGAAAAAATTGCAGATAATCTTGTGACGTTCTTTGCAGATGTGGATCCCGCAGATTATAAAAAATACCACATTGATGGAACGCCTGTGCTGTTGGCTGATGGCACTGAAGAAAAGGCGCTGCATCCTGTTGGTCTTTTGGCAACTCTTGCACAGACAACGATGGCTTGTTCTCCTGCTGCCGCTGGTGCTGCCGAAAAGATAGTGCGAAGATTCTGGAACACACCGCTTCGTATGGGCGAAAGAAGATACTATGATAACTGTCTTTATATGTTTGCCATGTTGGCGTTGAGTGGGAAGTATGGGGTGGAGTAAGAAATTAAAATAATTAGTTTTTCTTCTCGATATAGTTGTTTTTAAATGAAAAACTACAGTTTTCGTGTTATAATTTAATAACTTTATTAAAAAAGTTCACGGAGACTTTTGATGAGTGATATTTTTGACATCAGTCAAATGACAGAAGAAGATATTAAACTCCAGTACATTACACCCGCATTAACTTCAAAATGGGACATCAAAAAAATTACAATGGAGACTTCGCCTGTAAATAATTTTACTGATGGTAAAGTTAGAATTAAGGGAAATGTTCCAAGCCGCGATAAAGGAAAACGCTGCGATTATGTCCTCTGGTATAATAAAGGAACTCCGCTTGCAATAGTAGAAGCAAAAGATAATAATCACTCTTCATCATTTGGAATGCAGCAGGCCATTACTTACGGAATTATGATGGATGTTCCGTTTGTTTATACTTCAAATGGCAGCAGTTTTTTTGAACATGATTTTACAACAGGATTAGAAAAAGAATTTCCACTTTCTGAATTTCCAACCGCAGATGAACTTTATTCACGATGGAAAGGTGTCGACGCACAAAAAATAATCGAAGTAGAAGATCGAGAACGTTATGATGTAGACGGCGAAACAAAGTTTTATGACGTTCCTCTTTCTTTTGATGAAAAACTTTTGAATACCCCTTTTTATTCCGGGGCAAATTGTTATCCGCCAAGATATTATCAACGTAATGCAGTAAACAGAACTCTTGAAGCAATTGCAAAGAATCACACAAGAATACTTATTGCAATGGCAACAGGAACCGGTAAAACTTATACGGCTTTCCAGATTGTATGGCGACTTATTGAATCAGGAACTAAAAAGAAAGTTCTTTATTTGGCAGACAGGAATAATCTTGTAGACCAGACAATCAACGGTGACTTCAAGCCTTTAGAAAAAGTAATTCATAAGATTAATTTTCAGAAAGAAGACAAGTCAAAAATCTCTGCATATCAGGTTTATTTTGCTCTTTATCAGCAACTGGATTCTGCAAAACATAAGAGTGAAGATGAAGAGGAAACGGAAGAAGAGTTTGAAGAAGAACTTTCTAAATATAAAGAATTCTTTAAACCAGATTTCTTTGACCTTATAATTGTTGATGAGTGCCATCGTGGTTCGGCAAAGGCAGACTCTCGTTGGAGAAAAATCCTTGAATATTTTAGCAGTGCAACTCAGATAGGAATGACTGCAACTCCAAAGGAAACAAAATACATTTCAAATATTGATTACTTTGGTGAGCCTGTTTATTCGTACAGTCTTAAACAGGGAATTGAAGATGGATTCCTTGCACCGTTCAAAGTAATAAATGTTCATACAAGTATTGATGACTGCTGGCGCCCAAGAAAAGGTCTGAAGGATATATACGGAGATGAAATTGAAGACCGCGAATATAATCTTTCTGATTATGATTACAATATAATTATTCAAGACAGAATTGATGAAGTAGCTGCTGAAATTACAAAGTTTCTTAAAGAAACAGATCGCATGTCTAAAACAATCGTTTTCTGTCCAACGGAAGATGCAGCGGAACGAATGCGTGTTGCTCTTAATAATCTGAATACAGATTTGATTCTTCGTGATAATCAGGGAAATGTAAAAGAGCAATATGTCGTTCGTATTACAGGAAGCGATAAATACGGTAAAGATAAACTTGATTATTTTATTTCGGTTTCACAGGAATATCCTGTAATTGCAACTACATCAAAACTTCTTTCTACAGGCAGTGACTGTAAAATGGTTAAGCTTATTGTTCTTGATGAACTTATTAATTCAATGACAGAGTTTAAGCAGATAATTGGTCGTGGAACCCGCCTCAGATATGATGAAGGAAAAACTCATTTTACAATTATGGATTTCCGCAGGGTAAGCCGTCTTTTTGCTGATCCAGAATGGGATGGAGAAGTGGAGCAGGATGACGAGTATGATCCAAATGCACGACAACTCCCTGATGATCCGAAAGATGATACTCCCCCACAACATAAACCAGATGATACTATTATTGTTGATCCACCAACACCACATATAAAACCAATTATTGGAAAGGGTGGAGTTACAGTAAAAGTTCTTCAACGAGTTGTAAGTATCTACGACACCGACGGAAAACTTTTGAAACAGGAATCTATAGAAGATTACACAAAAGAAAGTATTCTTGGGACATATCAGACTCTGGAAAACTTTATTCAAACCTGGAACGAAGAACAGAAAAAAGAAGTTATCCGCAATATGCTTAAAGATCTGGGCATAGACCTTGAACTTATTAAGAAAGAACAGAACATGACAGATGTAGATGATTTTGATTTTATCTGTCATATTGCATTTAATCAAAAGCCACTCACAAGACGCGAGCGAGCAGAAAATGTAAAGAAGCGAGATTTGTTCGGCAAGTATGGCGAAGCTGCAAAAGAAGTAATAAATGCTTTGCTTGATAAATACGCAGAGCTTGGTATTTATGATATTGAATCAACAGAAATCTTGAAGCAAAATCCATTCACAAAATATGGAAAGCCTTCTAGAATTGCAGCACTGTTTGGCGGAAATGATAAATATCGGGCAGCCCTTAGAGAGCTGGAACAAGAATTATATAAAGTAGCATAAGGAAATATAAATGAATAACTTAAGTAGTTTCGTAAAGAGAATCCGTGATGTAATGCGTAACGATGCCGGAATCAATGGTGACGCACAACGAATTGAACAATTAGCATGGATGCTCTTTTTAAAAGTTTATGATGCAAAAGAAGAAGACTGGGAATTTGAAGATGAAAAATATGAATCAATAATTCCTGAAAACTTGCGCTGGAGAAACTGGGCTCATGCAGAAAACCAAAATGAAGGGCTTACAGGCGACCAACTTTTGAACTTTGTAAATAATGAACTTTTTCCAAAACTTAAAAAACTTGATGTTACTCCAAATACTCCAATAAGACAGAGTATAGTTCGCACAACTTTTGAAGATGCAAATAACTACATGAAAGACGGCGTTCTTCTTCGTCAGATAATAAATATTATAGATGAACTTGATTTTGGAAGTTATGAAGAAACACACGCCTTTGGTGAAATATACGAAACAATATTAAAGGAACTTCAAAGTGCAGGTAGTGCAGGTGAGTTCTATACTCCGCGTGCTGTAACAGAGTTTATGGCCAAAATGATTAAGCCTCAGATTGGCGAAACTATGGCAGACTTTGCCTGTGGTACTGGTGGCTTTCTTTCTAGCTGGATAAAAGAACTTGAAGCTCAAAAAGAAGCAAAGGGAACAATAAAAAAAGAAGAATCGGAAAAACTCTACAATTCAATTTACGCTATTGAGAAAAAGCAGTTTCCTTATATGCTCTGTGTAACAAATATGCTTCTTCATGGAATTGATAATCCAAAAGTTTTCCACGATAACTCACTTACCAAAAAGCTTTTAGACTACACAGAAAAAGATGCCTTTGATGTAATTCTAATGAATCCCCCATACGGCGGCAGTGAAAAAGAAGACATTAAACAAAACTTCCCGGCAGACTTAAAATCAAGCGAAACTGCAGATCTCTTTATTGCAGTAATTATGTATCGCCTTAAGAAAGGTGGCCGTGCAGCTGTAATTATTCCAGACGGATTCTTATTCGGAAACGATAACGCAAAAACAAATCTTAAGAAAAAGCTTCTTACAGATTTTAATCTTCATACAGTAATTAGAATGCCGCAGAGTGTATTCTCTCCATACACAAGCATTACAACAAATATTCTGTTTTTCAATAACGAAGAAAGCCAAGGCAAAACCTGGTTCTATCGTGTAGATATGCCAAAAGGCGTTAAGCACTTTTCAAAAACAAAGCCAATGAAGCTCAGCGACTTTGATGATTGTGTTGCCTGGTGGAATGACAGAAAAGAAATCACAGACGAAGACGGAAATCCAAAAGCAAAATGCTATACATCACAAGAACTTTTTGACAGCGGATTAAACTTTGATGTTTGCGGATACCCTCACGAAGAAGAAGTAATTCTTAGTGTTGCAGAAACAATCCAGAATTACGAAGAAAAACGCAGCAAGCTCAATGCAGATATAGACAATATCTTGCAGCAGCTTACAGAACTTCATCAAAAAGCACAGAAAGGGGAGCTTTGATGACCGATTTATCAAAAGGTGAAATCAAAATATATCAGAAAAATGGCTCAAATCATGTAGAAGTTATAATGCAGGATAACTCATTATGGCTTAGTGCAGATAAAATAGGTGAATTGTTTGATAATAAGGACCGTTCTACCATTCAGCGCCATATAAAGCATATATATGATGAAGAAGAACTTCCAAAAGATTCAACTTGTGCATTTTTTGCACAAGTTCAAACAGAAGGAAAACGAACAGTTACCCGTCAAATTCCTTATTATAATCTTGATGTAATTCTGGCAGTAGGATACAGAGTATCATCAAAAATAGCAACAAGCTTCAGAAGATGGGCAACAGATATTCTTCATAAATATGTAGTTGATGGATATGTAATTAATCAGCG
>JAGCTZ010000096.1 GCA_017963165.1 Treponema sp. | reverse complement strand
TTTTGGAGATGGAGTTTACGATGCAACTTACAGCGCAAACAGAAAAATCTTAGAAAAAGACTGGCACCTTGAGCGTTTTTATAACAGCCTTAAAGCTGTAAAGATTCCTTTTAAACTTTCAAAAGAAGAGCTTCTTGCAGAACTTCAGAAGTGTATTGATGCTATGGATTCAGATGGAGTCTGCTTTGTTTATTGGGAAGTTACGCGCGGTACCGCTCCACGAAATCACCTGTTCCCAGATGTAGAACCAAATCTGATTATCAATATTACAGAATCAAAACTCACAGACCTTCGCACTCCCTGCAAGCTGATTACAGCAGAAGATACCCGCTTCTTCCACTGCAACATCAAAACCTTAAACCTGCTTCCTAGTGTTCTTGGAAGTCAGAAGGCTTTTGAAGCTGGAGCAAAGGAAGTTGTTTTCCACCGGGGAGAACGTGTTACTGAATGTGCCCACACAAACGTGAACATAATCAAGGATGGAGTTTATATTACTCCACCATTAGACGAGCTTATTCTTCCAGGTGTAACCCGCCGTCATTATATTTCACTTTGCCAGAAATTGGGCATCCCTTATGAAGAGCGAGTTTTTACCCTGGATGAACTTTTTGATGCGGATGAAGTTTTCATTACTTCGGCGGGAACTTTGGGACTTGCGGCCTGCGAAATTGATGGTAAGAAGGTTGGTGGTAAGGCTACCGAGATGCTTAGAAAATTGCAAAAGGCTGCCGTTGAAGATTTTGAACTTGAGACAGGTTATAAGGCCGACATCATTTAATTTTGCCTATGAAAGAGAACCAGACTGAATCAAAAGAATCAATTGAAGACATAGTTTTACGGCACTCCGGCAGAGGTATGGATATTCTGCGTGGTTATAAAACCGATAAGTACGCAGAAAAAGCTGCTCAAACAATTTTAGCTTGGGAACACGGAACCGTATTTCTTACCACAGGATTTTTTGTAGCAGGTTTTGCCGAAACGGATGGGCCGGTTGGTACTGTTTTTCTTGCAAAGGCTTTGCGGAAACTGGGGTATGAGCCGGTAATTCTCACGGATGAATTCTGCAAGGGTTTCTTTGAATCAGAAGGCATACAGGTTCTCTATATGCCCTTTGATGCTGACCTGGACTGGTGTATGACTCAGCTTGGAACTTATACCCCGGTCGGCTTAATAAGCATTGAACGCTGCGGAGAAAATGCTGCCCGTGAATATGCAAATATGCGAGGAGTTAGCATTACGGATAAAACCGCTGCAGCAGATTTATTTTTCCGTATTGCCCTTGGTATTGTCCCTACCATCGGTGTCGGTGACGGCGGAAATGAAATCGGCATGGGAAATATGGCTTCCATCATCGAAGAAAAACTTTCCCTTAAGCCTTGTGTCGTTACAGTGGACCAGCTTGTAATTGCTACTGTTTCAAACTGGGGTGCCTACGCAATCATTGCTTATCTTGAAAAATTGAGTGGCGAAAAAGTCTTTATGGATTTTGAAGAGGCAAAAGCCTTTATCAAAAAAACCGTAGAAATGGGCAGCGTTGACGGCGTACTGAAAAAGCCGATTGTCAGCGTAGACGGTTTTGGAATGGAAATAGAAAAAGAAATAATTGATTC
>JAGCTZ010000095.1 GCA_017963165.1 Treponema sp. | reverse complement strand
GAGCATATTGCAAAGCTTCCGAGCATAAAATCTAACATGCTCAAGGAAAGTATTCTTGCCAAACTGGAAGGCTTTGAAAACGGAGTTGAGGCACAGCTTAAGGCTCAGCACAATAATTCTCAGCTTATGTGCCTGCCCTTCAACAAGGAGTTTGTATATTCCGCAGAAACTTATTTCTGGAACAAGCCAGAACTGGCGGCCGGCTATTGCGAATGGGCTTTGAACATAATTTTTGCAATCTGCAAGGATCCGACTATGAAGCCATTCTGTCAGGGCTTTGTGAAGGATTTGTATGCCTTTAAGATTTGCGGTGAATTGAAATCTGGTCGCGCTGAAGATATCAAAGCCGCCCGCGAAGATTTTGCCGCACTCAAAAAACTGATTTATGATTATGTTGATTTCTGCGCTGTCGAGCTTGAGCGTAAAGACCTTCTGAATGCTTATGACGAAAAAGGCATTTTAAATATGAAGCTTTACACAAAAGAAGACGGTGACCGCCGCATAAAAGAACTTGAAGAAAAAATCAAGAACTGGTGCGGAGAGGAAGCGTTGAAGAAAGTAATGTAAAAGAGCAAAAGTAGTTCTATGGGGATTTTAGGCAAACTAAAATCCCCATTAAAAATCAGGAAAAAAATCCAACCTTTTTTCAAAAGGCGGCACTATATAAGTGTAATTGCGCTGCAGCAAAATTACATAAAATGTCACTATCTGGTAAAATGTAAAAGATGGAAAAACAGAAGGCTGATAAGTTAATCTTAAAGTACTCGCAAAAGATTTTTGGCTTTGCAATGAAGAAGGCTTTTTCTTATGAAGAAGCAGAGGAGCTTTCGGGAGAAATGCTCAAGGAAGTTTACCTTTCTTTTTTGAAGGCCGAAGATATCGTAAATGTGGAAGGCTACGTCTGGCGAATCTGTGAGCATGTTTATGCAAAGTATGTGAATCAGATTAAACTTAAGCAGGGACTTTCCATTGACGGTGGCGGGCTGGAGGATTTTGAAAAATCTGAGCTGGCTTATTTTGATGAGTATGATTTTGGACAAACAGAAGCAGCACTTTTGAGGCTTCGCAAGGAAATAGGATTTTTATCTTCCTGCCGGCGCCAGATTGTTTATTCCTTCTATTACGAAGGCAAGTCCATTGTTCAAATCAGCGAAGAACAGGGGCTGCCTCAGGGTACCGTTAAGTGGCATTTGAATAAAGCTCGTAATGATTTGAAGGAAGGTATTAACATGAGAAGACAAATTGGGAAGCTTGGATTGTCTCCGATTAAAGCAATTAATTTTTCGCATGATGGAAGACCCGGTTCTAATGGCGGCCCTGATTTTTATCTTGGTGATAAATTAAACCTGAACATTGTTTACAGTGTTTACGATGAGCCTAAGACTCAGGAAGAAATTGCAGAGGACCTGGGTATGACCCCGGTTTTTCTGGAGGATAAAATTGATTATCTTGTTGCCAACGGTTTTCTTGTTGAAGAAAAAGGAAAGCGTTATACAACCTATGTAAGATTTTCTCCGGAAGAATTTTCTATGGAAGCCTGGGACAGGACTTTGTTAGCCCAGACTAAGGTGGCTGATATACTTGTAGAAAAATATGTTCCGCAGGTTCGCAAGGCGTTGCAGACTGTACATGACGTTTACATTCCTGGCGGCAATCGGGAGCTCTTTGAAGCAGCAGTTATTTTTCTTGCCATCAGCCGAAAATGCAGACTACCGATTGATAGGAACTTATCACGCTATTTTATAAAGCCTCTTGACGGCGGTTTCTATATTGCAAGCGTTGATATAAAATCAAAGCAGATTGATCCTAAATATAAGCCGCTTCTTGCAAATAAAAAATCCTATAACTCTTGTGGAGAAATGACCAGAGATTCTAAAAAATATCCCTGCGTTTATTCCTGGTCTATTGATTCCCGCTTTGATAACAGAAAGGGCGCCTGGCAGAACAATCTCTTTACAGATTATGAAAGTGTTTATGAAATTATGACTGGTGCAATCAGTGACACAAAATCCAATTCCGAAAAATTTGCAAGAATGAAGGAACGCAAGTTTATCGGTAAGGATGGCAGAATTAACATCATGATTGTGAAGGGAAGTATTGATGACCTGCTCGCAAAAATCCCTGAGCCTGAAAAAGCCATGCTTGATGAGTTTGCTGACTTTGCTTTGGAGCAGGCCGCAGTGCACGCAAAGACTTATCCGCCACAGATGCAGGATCTTGTTTTTTTTGATTATGTGCGCAACTTTATAAGCAACGCTGTTTCCATGATGGTGCTTGATAAGCTTTATGAAAACGGAACTTTCCGTCCACTGACTGAGCAGGAAAAAGTTACTGCAAATCTTTTAATGTTTGCAGACCAGCTGCCAGACTAAAAGTTTTGTACTAAAAGTCCAGCTCCAGCTGATTCCGAACAGCTCTGCGTTTTTAAAAGCTTTTTTCTGGTAATTGCTAAATTTCTGTGATAAAATATTTTGCAATGACTAAGAAACCTAACAATAAATTACCGCGCCTGACTGGTACGGCTGTGCCGGTCAGCGCTTTAAAGACTACAGAAAGCTGCGGATGCGGCGAATTCCTTGACCTTATTCCGTTTGCGGAATTTTGTGCTTCGTGCGGGCTTAAGCTTATTCAGCTTCTGCCTGTAAATGATACTGGAACAGAAAGCTCG
>JAGCTZ010000094.1 GCA_017963165.1 Treponema sp. | reverse complement strand
GCTCCCGCGGAGAACCTGATTTTGCTCCGCCGAGAACGCGGATAGGAAATTATTCCGAAGTGCAGACCTGCCTGCGGCAGCCCTGCACTTCCCGCGTTCAACGCTCCGCAAAACCAGAACCTCCGCTCCGCATTTTTTCATAACTTCTACATATAGTTTTTATAATGCGGAAGCCTTGCATTCTTTGATTTGAAATCACAACAGGACTTGTTAATAAAAACTTCATATATTATAATTATGCCAAGAGGTGACAAAATGGTAATCAAAGAATCAGCAGAAATGTATCTTGAAACAATTCTTATCCTTTCTAAAAAGGGCGCAGTTCGTGCAATTGATGTTGCAAAAGAAATGAATTTTTCACGCCCTTCTGTAAGCGTTACTTTGCATAATCTTGAAAAAGAAGAATATATTTCTTTTGGTGAAGGACAGGCAATTACTCTTTTACCAAAAGGCGCAGAAATTGCTAAAACTATCTACGAACGTCATACAATCCTTACAGAATTCTTTGAACAGATTGGTGTTAAGTCTGCAATTGCAGCTGCTGACGCTTGTAAAATTGAACATGATATCAGTCCTGAATCATTTAAAGCTATCAAGAAGCTTGTAAAGAACAACAGAGCTGCTGCTAAATAAATTATATATACAACGGAATCAAGACCAATGAAAAAACTCTTCTCTCTTACTTTAGTTTTACTTACAGTATTTACTTTGCTTT
Organism: Treponema sp.; assembly: GCA_017963165.1. The sequence goes on along the minus strand of JAGCTZ010000094.1, from coordinate 1,000 downwards.
CTGCAACAGACAACAAAAATTCCTGGCTTGGTTCCGGTGATGTATTTAAAATTGAACCTGTAACAGACAGCGTACTTTTTGGCACAGGCCTTGCTTTAAACGGGACCTATCTTTTATGTGACAAGCTTTTAAAAACAAAAGACGTTCCTTTTGACGGAAACATTTTAGACAAATCCACAGTAAATGCTTTTGATCAGCCTCTTATGAATCCTTACAGCAGAACTCTTGATAAAACCGGCGACGCTTTTTTACTGACAGCACTTGCTTCTCCGGTTTTATTTGCCGCAGCCCCAAGCGACGAATGGTTTACTATTACAGCAATGTATGCCGAAACTGTTCTGCTTGCAAACGGAATAAAGGATCTTACAAAGCTTATTGTAGACCGCCCTCGCCCATACATGTATTTCGACGGATATCCTCAGAAAAAGATTGATGAAAGAGACTGGTGCAAATCCTTCCCTTCCGGACATACAACACTGGCTTTTACAGCCGCAACTTTTAATTCTTATGTTTTCTGTAAATATTTCCCTGATTCTCCATGGCGCTATCTTGTTGTGGGCGGTTCTTATGCAATTGCAGTAACAACAGCAGCACTCAGACTTGCAAGCGGAAATCATTTTGCAACTGATGTACTTACAGGTGCAGCACTTGGAACCTTGTGCGGATTTATTGTTCCATATCTTCACACCTTGTCTGCAGGAAAAAAATCTAACGCCGGACCATCTGCGCCTTCTGCAAACATCATGCCAAATGGCTTTTATTTGACATTCAGGTTTTAACTACAAGTATTGAAATTTCATAATATTTTCATTATTATAGTAAGACATTATAATTTTATAATACGCGAATAATTTTTTTAAAAGAGGTATTAATATGGCTTGGGATATTTCAAAAGTAAGAAATATCGGTATCAGTGCCCACATTGACTCAGGTAAAACAACAACTTCAGAACGTATCTTGTTCTACTGTAACAAGATTCATGCTATTCACGAAGTTCGTG
>JAGCTZ010000093.1 GCA_017963165.1 Treponema sp. | reverse complement strand
ATTCCTTCTGAATGTTTTTGAAGAAGTTGCAGGAATTCAGAAACATACTATTGAAGTGAAAGCAGGTGATTAAATGGGACTTGACAGAACTGGTTATTACACTACAAAAGATATACGAAAGAAGAAAGCGCAGTATAATATAGTTCTCGGTGAACGTTCACCGGGAAAATCTTATGCTGTAAAGCGTGATGTGCTGAAGCGCGCATTCAAGGAAGAAAAGCCGACGTTCATTATTATCAGACGTTATGAAGAAGACGTGAAAAACAGTTATATTCAGAATTATTTTGCTGATAACAATACTACAGAAGGAAATTCTGGTGAAGTATTCACTATTACTGGTGGTGAATATGAAATGGTTTATGTGTTTCAAAGTAAGATCTATTTTGCAAACAGGGATCCTGAAAGCGGAAAGATAGTTCCTGGTATGCATATAGGTTACACTATGGCATTGTCTTCTGATGAAAGATACAAATCACAACAGTTTCCGACAGTGACTGACGTGATCTTTGAAGAATTCGTAACACGCAAACTGTACTTAAAAGATGAATGCATCAGGCTCATGAATTTAATATCTACTATAGCGCGTAAAAGAGAAATTTCTGTGTGGATGATCGCTAATTCTATTTCACGTGTGTGTCCATATTTCACAGACTGGGGACTGCGTAATATACCGAGAATGAAAGAAGGTACTATTGACTGCTATATTATTGAAGATACTAAAATAGCAGTTGAAATGTGTCCTTCAAAGAAGCAGAAGACTAAAATGTTTTTCGGTCAGGCTGCAAAAAGTATTCAGGGCGGTCAGTGGGAGACGGATCTGTTACCAGCGCTTCCGGGTGATTATGATGAATATGAAAAGCTGTATGAATTGTATCTTGAAGGTGAAGGATTTATTTTTAAGCTGGAGCTGCTCATGGATGATGATGCTGAATGTGTTCTTTATGTTTACCCGTTTACAAAAAGTGTTAAACCGGAACTGCCGATTATAACGGATGAATTCAGTGTTTCACAGATGCATAGACCGTATTTAAAGAAAACAATTGCACCTGAAAGAAAAATCAGTGAATTGTTCGGACAGGGAAAGGTGTGTTTTGCTTCAAATCTGTGCGGTACTGATTTTTACAGTGTACACAGAAATATGAAAGGTGGTTTAATAGCAAGATGAAAGTTACAGTCGAATATTTTAAAGGATCTGAAAGATTCAAAGATACCTGGTATTATGTTCAGAAAATTGATTCAGATCCGGTGCATGTGCAGCTGATTCAGGATAGTCAGATAACTGCACTTCCTGCAGCACAGATATTACGGATGCAGGTTGAAAGTGACCCTGATGCGTTGATATTCTGATTATGATATGCTATAATGTAAATGTGTCTTAAAATCATCTTACTGGAATTCACCATGAAGAAGTGACTGTTCTGTTTATGCAGGGCAGTCATTTTCTTTTATCCGAAAGAGTCCGGAATTGTCCGGAATTGTCCGGGTGATTCTCCAGTGTCTTTTGGTGTCTTCTGGTGTCAGGTGTGTCAGGTGTGTCTTTTGTCCTTCAGTCGTTAAATCCAGTTTATGTCAGTTTAGTTGTGTT
>JAGCTZ010000092.1 GCA_017963165.1 Treponema sp. | reverse complement strand
GATTTCATCTTCGGGGAAAAGAAAAAGTTGGAACTGAATGGGGATTACTGATGCTGGGATATGATTTCAAGCAGCTGATTCGATTAATGAACACCTAAGAAAAAAAAACAATAAACGAAAATCTACAAAATTCATTTAAACATAAAAAAGGCTGCCCTTTTTGAAGTCTTTTTAATAACTTCCAGGACAGCCCCTTTTTATTTAACCACGGGCATTTTCCCCCGACATCCTACGGCCTCGTTCGCTTCCGCTCACTCGGAGCGCTTGGTCGGAGAATCCTAAAAAATTGCTGGCGCAATTTTTTTTAACGGATTTCCGATTTAGCGCATGTCGGGACTTCAAATCCCTCTTGCCCTGCAAGGCTTTTTGTGCCTTTTTTTGATAAAACCTTTAACATAAGACTACATTTTATTGAAAATCTGTTATATAATGTATGAAAACAAAAAAACAAGGTATTTAATTATGTATACAACTTATGTAATTTATGGTTTATGTGTGCTGCTCCTGCTTTGGGGCGGAAAATTCGCTGGATTTGGAAAAGATAAGTTTCATGAAGATTGCGCTTCGCTTGAGATTACAAAATCTTTAAGAGGCTTTGCTGCTATTGGTGTAATTCTGCATCATATTTCACAGGAAAATGCATTTCAATATGCTAACATGGCAAAGGGCTGGGGACATCCTGGAGAACTAAGCATATTTGTAAACTATGGTTATAAATTTGTTGCCATTTTCTTTTTCTGTTCTGGGTTTGGTCTTATAAAAAGTCTTTATACAAAACCTGATTATTTCAATGGCTTCCTTAAGAAACGCGTTTTAAAGGCTATTGTAATTCCTTTCTATGTAAATGTCCTTTTGTATTTCCCATTCGTGCTGATTACAGAAGGTAAGCTTCCTGTTGCTCACTGGATTACTAATTTCCTTGGACTTACATTGATGAATGAATATGCCTGGTACCCGATTGTTCTTACAATCCTTTATCTTGCATTCTATTTCATTTTCAAACATGTAAAGAATCGAAAGGTTTGCTTCCTGTTAATGTTTATTGTTATTTTCCTTCAGGGTGTATTCTTTAGTATTACAGGACACAGAGCATGGTGGGCTGGTCCTTCAAACTGGTGGCTTAATCAGGCTTATCATCCAAAATGGTGGATGGAAGAAAGGATTATCTGGTTCTTTGGAGAATGGTGGGTTAATTCTGGTATTGCATTCCTTATTGGCATGATTTTCGCTCACAACGAAGAAAAGATTACCAGCTGGTTCAAAAAAGCATATTGGCCAAAGTTCCTGCTTGTTCTTATTGTTTATCTTGCTTTCAGCGCACTACAGTCTTTTGTAGGAATGAAGTTTGGTTACTGGACAGAATTTAATGGTCAGGGCATGGGTTGTCTTAATAAGTTTGTAACTTATTGTTCTCAGTTGCCTGAAGTTTCGATGTATGTAATTCTGCTTTTTGTAATCCTTATGAAATATCATGCTCAAAATCCTGTAAGCCGCTTTTTTGGAAATATATCCCTCGAAACTTACATGATGAATCTTATTGCAATTACAGCATTCCGATTTATTATTTACGGTAAGTATGGTCAGCCATTAACAAAGCCTGGCCACTGGAATCTTGCTGTATATGCCGCAGCTGTTTTTGCGGGAACACTTGCACTTGCATTTATTTATAAGTTATGTAATAAACTGGTTCTTAAATTAATAGACAGACCTAAAGCTCAGGTAAAAAATGAAACTGTTTAAAAAAGAACCTGAATTTTATAAGAACGTTTTTGCCCTTGCGCTGCCTATAGCTTTGCAAAGTCTCATCACCATTGGTGTTAATATGCTTGATACCATTATGGTCGGTGAGCTTGGCGAAAATGCACTTTCGGCAACTTCTCTGGCAAATTCTTTTATCAGTATATATCACATTTTCTGTATGGGCCTTGGAATGGGTGCTTCTGTTCTGGTTTCCCGTTTCTGGGGAATGAAAACCGCTCATCATGATGAAGAAAAAGCTGCTGTTGCTTTAAGGCAAACAGTATGCCTTATGCTAAGACTTACTGTTTCTCTGGCCGCTTTGTTTGCAATTGCAACTTTGATTATGCCAAAAACAATCATGAGAATGTATACTCCGGATCAAACTATTATTGATCTTGGAAGTGTGTATTTTAAATGGTCGATAGTAACATATTTCTTTTTGGGTACATCACTTGTCACAACGATTGTTTTGCGCAGTGTAGGGCAGGTAAAGCTTCCACTGTTTGTTTCTATTGGAGCTTTCTTTGTAAATCTTCTTGCAAATTATACATTCATTTTTGGTAAGTTTGGCGCACCTAGAATGGAAGTTGCAGGTGCCGCACTTGGAACTTTAATTGCACGACTTTTCGAAGCTGGAATGATTCTTGGATATCTTTTTATTAAAGACAAAAAGATTTTGTTCCGTGTAAAAGATATCTTTATGAAAACAGGTTCGCTTCTTGGCGAATATATCAGAATAAGTATTCCGGTTTTAATAAGTGATGGTATTCTTGCAATAGGTAATAATTCCGTTGCAATGGTAATTGGTCGTCTTGGCGCTACCTTTGTTGCTGCAAATGCAATTACAAGTGTTACACAACAGCTTAGTACTGTTGTAATTCAGGGTGTAAGTCAGGCGGGTGCTATAGTAACCGGACAAACTCTTGGTCGTGATGGCCGGGAAAAAACAATGATGCAGGGCTGGCTGTTCCTGGGACTTGGTTTCGGACTCGGAGCAATTTCTGCTTTGTTCATTATGATTGCAAGCAACCCTATCATCAATACTTACAATGTTTCTTTCGAAACAAAACAGATTGCACGTCAACTTATGAATGCAATCAGTTTTATTATAATTTTCCGTGCAACAAATAGCATTATGACAAAAGGTGTCTTGCGTGGTGGCGGTGATACAAAAATGCTCATGGTCACAGATAATGTCTTCTTATGGGTACTTGCACTTCCACTTGGAATTCTTGCAGGCTTTGTTTTTCACTGGTCAGCTTTCTGGATATATGTTTCATTAAATTCAGCAGATGTCGTAAAAACAATCTGGTGTGTATTCAGGCTAAAGAGTGAAAAATGGATTAAAAAGATATCAACGGGAAAATAAGGAGAAAATCATGTCAAAACCAAGAATAACAATTCATCCAAAATTCAAAATTGGTGAAATTTCAAATCGCCTCTATTCTGCATTTCTTGAACCAATCGGAACAATGGTAAACGGTTTTATGTATAACCCAAAACATCCAACAGCAGATGAACAGGGCTTTCGTAAAGATGTAATTGACCTGCTCAAAGAAACTGGACTTCCCGCTGTTCGTCTTCCAGGTGGTAATTTTGTTTCTGCCTGGCAATGGAAGGATTCTATAGGTCCTAAGGAGCAGAGAAAGGTTCATCTTGATCCTGCATGGTATCAGTATATTACAAACGAAGTTGGTCATGATGAATATCTTCAGTGGGCAGAAAAAATAAAGACTTCTTCAATTTATACTGTAAATCTTGGAACAGGAAACTTACAGGACGCAATGGATTGTGTAGAATATACAAATCATAAAGGCGGAACCTATTGGTCTGATTTACGCCGCAAGAATGGACACGAACAGCCTTATGGTGTAAAGACCTGGTGTCTTGGAAATGAAATGGATGGACATTGGCAGCTTGGTTCCTGGGAAAAAAATCCCGAAGGATATGGAATCCTTTGCCATGAAGCTTCTAAAGCTATGAAATGGATTGATGCTTCAATTGAAACTGTAGCCTGTGGTTCTTCTGCTTCTTTTATGGAACATTATCCTGAATGGGAAGCAAAGGTAATGGATAAATGTTATGACACAGTCGATTATCTTGCACTTCATCATTATCATTCAGCAAAGCCCGGCGATATTCTTTCTTTGTTAGGCGGAGCTCACTATTATGAAGATTTTATAAATACAGAAGCAGCAATGCTTGATTATATTCAGGCAAAGCATCGTTCGCCTAGAAAAGTAAATATAAGCTTTGATGAATACGGCGCCTTTGAACGACCATTCAGCCCGCTGAATCCCGGTTATGGCCCTTATAATATGGCACGTTCTCATTTCAGATTTGATCCGGAACGTCCATACATCCTTCATGATCCTGATAATATGCCGACACGGGATTTCCCTGGTGGTGATATGATAAAGCTTCTTTCGATGACAAGCATTCAACTTGCAATTCTTCGTCATGCTGATAGAGTAAAGTTAAGCTGTATGACCGGAGGTCTCGGTGCGCTTTGTTCATCAGATCATGATCATGTATGGAAAAGTGCTTCTTATCATGCCTTTATGCAGCTTCTTGAATATGCAAAAGGAACTTCAATGCAGGTTACAGTTGACGGACCTGTTTACGATATGCCTGGCTATGCAATTGATGATACATCTCAATATACAGGCAAGAACAATGTTCCTTATATTGATGCTGCCTGTGCCTGGGATAAGGACGGTAAGCGACTTACTGTATTTGTAATCAATCGAAATCAGACTGAAGAATATCCTTTGGAACTTGATATCCGTGGATTTGAAGGAACAAATGAAGTAAGTCATTACGAAATGTTCAGCAAAGATTTTGATAAAAAGAGCAACTTCGGTGATGAATGGAAAAAGCCTGATATTAATTCTTCTGCAACAATTAAAGATGGTATTGCAGAAACAAAGCTTAAGCCTCTTTCATGGAATGTGATTGTATTTGAAGAGTAAAAAGTTGTATAATAAATTTAAGCTTGTCGGAGAGCAAAAAAAAGGAGTTCTTGCAAAATGAAAGCTGACAAAAAAACATTTAATATCGGACTTGTTGCAATTGCAATTTGTGCCGTTACTTTTATCTGGTTTAGTGCCCGTCCGGGATTGATGGGAACCTTGCATTGGCATCAGGGTATTTTCTTTGCTTATATAATGCTTTTGCTCACAGCATTGTTTCCTGTAATTTTCCTTGCAATAAATATCTTAAAAAGTAATAAAGTAACAACAATACTTTCTCGTGTATTTTCAATTTTTTCAATGTGTCTTTGGATTATCATTTATGTTGCACTTATGATTCTTCCACGTCTTCCTATTGATAATTCGGGTTTAAAACTTTTATCTCAGAAGGAACCGCTTCCTGTTTCTTCAAACTCTGCAGATAAAGACCTGCTTGCTCATTATGCATTCGCTTCTGATCCACACTGGGGTTCAGGTAATTCCAATGCAGAAGCACGTACAAAGATTCTTCAGCAGATTGATTCACGCAATTATGATGCTTTCTTCTGTCTTGGCGACATTTCAGAGGTTGGTATGGTTCCGCCAATTATGCAAAGTGCTGTAAATGATATGCGCGATAACCTTAAAAATACAAAATCTGTTGTTATACCAGGTAACCACGATTTTATTGTAAACGGTTTCCCTGCATTTAAGCATGCATTTATGCAGAAGGGTGACAAAAAATACTTCCGCATGGACAACGGAACAATCCACATGATTTTCCTTTTTATGGTTTGGGATGATGCTGAATTCTCTAAAATTCAGGAAAAATGGCTTATCGAACAGCTCGAAGAAATTCCTCAGGAAGATACAGTTCTCGTAATTTCACATTGTTATGTTACAGGTTCTGGTTATTATGATAGCGCAGCAAATAAAAACTGGGGTGATATTCCAAGTGTAATTGATACAATCTGTCCTATTCTTGAAAAATATAATGTTGACCTTCATTTGGGTGGACATAACCACTTCTTTGAATTCCTTGAAAAGGATGGTGTAGATTATCTTATTCTTGGTGGAATGGGTGGTAAACTCGACAAAGATTTAATTTATACTTCACCATATTCAAAGTGGCTTGATAATGATAACTTTGGCTGGGTAGACATGAAGGTTTACAAGAACAAGCTTGATCTTACAATTTATAAATACGATGGAACTGTTCTTAAGACAAAGTCAATTAACACTAAATAAGTATATGGGGCCATTGAGCTTGTAGAAGGGCCCTGTAAAACAATTATGATTAAACAACTATTAGATAAAGAATTACAAACATATCTCGACACTCTTGAACCCGACCAGCTTACTGTTTTTACAATGGCAAATGGTCGGGTGAGGGGAGCTCTTTTTCATGGTACACGCTTTGTAAATCAAATCAGAGCACAGCATAAGCTTGGAATCCTTGAAACATATATTCTTGGTCAGGCAAGTCTTTGTGGTGCTATGACAATTCCAATGATGAAGGATATGGAGCATGTTGTCATAAAGTACGAAGGAACCGGTCCAGCACAAGGCTATTCTGTCGAAGCAGATTCAAAAGGTTATGTACGTGGTTATCTTTATAACAACAATATTCCTTTACAGACCGAACTCGAAAACTGGGATCTTTCACCATTTATGGGACCGGGAACCTTCAGTTTTTCACGTGTACATCAGGATGATAAATTTCCACAGAATTCTACAGTAGAAGTTGATGGTGGAAATATTGCAAAAGATTTTGCTACATATTTTGCTCAATCAGAACAGATTAATACGGCCTTTAATTCAAGCATTCAATTTGATAAGCAGGGTAGAGTAATCGGTGCCGGTGTAATGTATATTCAGGTTATGCCAAAAACTGGTGGAACTGCAGGAGTTGGAAGTCAGCTTGATAGCCATCAGGAAGAAACAGACGAAGAAGAAAAGCTTCTTACAGGTGTAGAAAATGCATTTAAAGCTTGTCCTAGTCTTGGCCTTTTATACAGTGAAAAAGAAGTTGATTCCGAAGATATTATAATAGGCTTGTTCCGAGAGTTTAATCCTGTTATTACAGTAAAAAGAGATATTATCTATGACTGCCCGTGCAGCGAAGAAAAGTTCATAGGCTATCTAAAAACGCTTCCTCCAGAACAGCTTAAAGAAATGCTTGAAGAATCAAATGATTCAATCCAAATAGAATGTAGAAATTGCGGAAGTGTATATACAATAAACAAAGAAGATCTATAAAACACGAGCCTTTTGCGAGTGAAGAAAATATATTTAAAAAAAAGCTCTTACTTTATCAGTAAGAGCGAAAAGTGGAGGTGAGGAGAATTGAACTCCTGTCCGGGAAGGTAAACCAGGTACATCTACAGGTTTAGTTATGCGAGGTGGTTGTCGGGAGCCGGTAGCAGCATAACAAGCGTCGCCTCCGTATTCTGATAAAAAGTCCCGCATGCATTTCAGAAACTACATGCAGCAAGTCCCGATAGGTAAAGGAACATCCTCAAACGCGGAACAGAGCCCAAGGAGTTCCTGCACTGCTATGCAGCGAGTGCTTCTGCAGAAGAAACTTCTTCAGCTTCTTC
>JAGCTZ010000091.1 GCA_017963165.1 Treponema sp. | reverse complement strand
TTCTATACATCAGCTACTCAGCTTACAGAAACTCAGGTTTATGCAATCAGCTCAAGTTCATGGAAGCAGGTTGATACAAACCTCATCACCGATAAGTTTGGTGGTACTAACCGTTACGTTTACTTTAAGTATAAGGCATTCGATACAAACGGTGTTGCTTTTGTAACTCCAACATTTGGCACACAGGCTGCTTCTCAGACATTCGGAATTAATAACAGCGATACAAGATACTTAGAGAGCATCTCTGCCTTCGACATCCACTCAGTTGAATCAGGAAACACAAAAATCCAGTTCAACATCAAGGATAATGCCGCAGCAAGCAGTGGCTCTACAGGTATAAATAAGGTTTACGAAGTAATCGTAGATAACACAGCTCCGGATATTATCATCTCTAACCACACAAGCGGTTCACAGGTTTACGGTTCTTCTGCCGTAACTCTCCGCGGTGCTACTTCGGACAGTAATAAGATTTCTAAGGTTGAATATGCACTTACAAGGGATGCTTCCGATGCTCCTCATGGACCTTCGGGCGGCTGGCGCGATATTACAGATGAATCAAACGTAACCTATACAAGTAAGCTTGGATGGCAGATTGTATATGACGACAAGACTACAACTCCGGATTCTTCAAGCTATCACGCAGAGCTTTTAAGAAAATCATTATTCACTCTCTACGAAGTAGACGAAGGTGACCAGGCAGGATACGATCAGACAGAAAAGGTTTATGTATGGCTCCGTGCTACAGATGAACTTGGAAACTGCGGAACAATGTCGGATCTCTTCTACTTTGATGTAATTCCAAACGGAGATAAACCTGCTATCGACATCACTTACCCGTCTAACAATGCAAGCGTCGGTGGTACAATCCGTATTACAGGTACAACAGATATCCAGGACGTTTCTGCAAGCGTAAAAGATGTTTACCTCCAGATTGACCCTTCTTATGACCCTGCATCCGGCTTTAATGAATCTGGATGGGCAAGTGAATTACAGACTTTGATGAATGCCAAGGGTGTTACTTCTTACGAAATTAAAGATCTTTCGGGTGTAATCGTAGAAGGAACAACAACTAACCTCGGTACAGAAATTGGAAAGGGTATTCCTTCTCTTGGAAACTCTAAATTAAACTGGTACCTCATCATAAATGGAAACAAGGAACTTAACGAAAAAGTAGGCGGTAATAACCGTAAGCTTGGTATCAGGGTATTTGCGGTAAGCTCTACAGGTAAGGTTTCTAAATCGGAAGTTTGTGTCTGCGAAATCGACCCTGATGCACCAACATTCGGTCAGGAAGAACAATGGCGATTTGTTCAGTATACGGACAATACATTTACTACAGAATCAGCAAGCCGTGCATTCGAAGACGGTGTTTATTTGACTGGACAGTGGTATGTTGTAGGTTCTGTAGAAGATGATAGTGGTATCCGTCAGATTACTCTGGATGATCACAACATTGTATGGACAACAGGTACAGGCGATTCAGAAGTCGTACACGATGACGGAACAGGTCGTGCTATCAAACAAACTACAAGTCCTAGTGCTACTTCTAAGTTCAAGAATTACATGCTCAGAATCCCTGTTGGAAACACAACAGCAGACAGCTTTGGAAAGATTGATTACGAAGTTTCTGTAACTGATGGTTCTGATTCTCAGGCCGGTAACATACGAAAGTTCACAATCTACTACGATAACAAGGCTCCGGAATTCGAAGTAAAGAAGGGTAACGGTAAAGACCTTGTAAGCGGTGGAAGAATCTATCAGTCTAACGGTGCATACACTGTACAGGGTACATTCGCAGAAGCAAGCAACGGTACAAATAACCAGAGCGGATTCAAGCGAATTGCAATGTTCTATACACGCGAAAGAACTGTAAGCGGTGTAAAAGGACTTTACCTCATAGATTCGATGATTGACTCGGGTGCCGACGGAACTTCTAACTTCATCAAACTTGGAAGCATTGGTAACGGAGGTGCTATTACATACGAAACAAATGTAAGTAAGGCAAACGGCTTATACTGGCGTAAGGTAAACGGAACACTCGAAAACTCTAACGAGCTTACTCTTACAGATAATACTTACATCACAAATAAGACTATCCGTGCAGGCGGCTTATGTATGATTGATAACGTAATGTACCGCATTACACGTATCTCAGGTAATAATGTTATCCTCGATGGAACTATTCCGGACTTTGACACTGCAAAACCTATATACTTTGCTTATGCACAGATAATCGATAACCTCTCTCAGGAAAGTGGTAAGACTGTTGTTTACTCTAACACAGATGTAATCACTAACGGAGATGGTGACTGTATGATTGAAGGTGTTCAGTTCTCCGGCGGTGAATACAGCTGGAACGCTTCTATTGACTCTTCTAACATGCTCGACGGTAACGTAACAATGAGCTTTGTAGGTTACGATGCTGCCGGAAACTATACAGAACGTTCAATTGCACAAAAGATTTCTAACAACGCTCCAAGAATTGCGGGTGTAAGCTTTGGTACAGATATAGACCTCGACGGTTCTATTGCCGCTACCGAAATGACAGAAACATATTCTGCTGCCTTTACAAACGTAGTCAACGTAAAGGATGGTTTGTACTATAACGGTCAGAACACAGACGGTGAATGGATTACAGAATACACAATTCCTGAATCAATCACCGTTAAGGGTGCAGTAAAACTTAAGCCGATGATAGTCGGTGGTAATACAGCGCTTGGCTGGCAGTATACATATAAGACTAAGACCGGAACTACACAGTCTACAGCAGTAACTCAGTATGCTGGAGTAGGACATTCTAACGACGGCTCTGTACGAACTTCGGATCTTTCTATAAATATTTCTCTTAAGAATTTCCTTGCAATCAATATTGGAGAAGGAAATCAGAACCTTAAGTTTACAATCTGGGATAAGACCGATGGTTCAACTTTAGGTGATGAAACTTCCGGCAGCGCAAAGGCAGAAATCACACTTCCTGTAAACATCATTATTGCAGACAGTGCGGCTCCAACAGCTGTTGTTTCTCCATTCTACTGGAAGAATGCTGATGATAACTCGATTTATCAGAATAATTCGAAGAACGGACACATAGAACTCGAAAATGAGCTTCCATCTACATTTACTGCAGATGGTTCTGGAACAGCGGACCGTGATGCAAAAGTTTCAGGAAAAATCAGCTTTGACGGAGTTGCTACAGATAACGTAATCGTAGAAAAGATTAAGGTAAAGATACCTGGTTATAACAGCGGTAACGAATTTGTTATAGCACAGAGAGATTCAAGCGCTACAACAACTGCTGGCTGGACTTCTACAAATATGTATTATGAGGATGATGAAGGTAACCCTGTAACAGGTGGCAATGCTCTTCTTACAGGAACAAATGCTAAGCCTTGGGTATTCGAACTTATAAGCGATGAATATGATGCAGATGGTAAGAATATTGTAACATTCAGATTCCACTTTGACACAGAACAGATTGGAACAAAGGCTGCGTCAAATGTTTCTATCCAGTTTACAGCTATGGATAAGGGTTCTCCTTCTCTCCAGAGCGATAACGTAGTATATGCAAATGCTAAGTCTTCTACTCCTGGAACTACAAGTACAAAGACTGGTGCTCTTACAGGTTGCTATAGGGTAGATATAGTTCCTTACATTACAAGGGTACTTACATCTTTAGATTCTCTTAAGAAAAATAACCCTAGTGTTTATTCAAGAACAGCAAAAGGACACTATGCAGTTAATGCCGGTGAAATTTTGAACATAGAAGGCTTTAATGTAAGCGGCGGAACCCTTAAGTTTGTAAAAACCGGTGGTGGTAATGTAACAGCTGATTATAATGCAAATGCAGGTGGAGAAGGAGTTGGAGGCTATGCAATTCCTGCTACAGCTAAATCCGGAAACCTTGTTGTAACCGTAAACAGCATTGATTCTCTTAATAACTCTAACGCAAATGATGCAAAGGGTTCTTATACACAGACCGTAAACCTTACAACAAATCCAACCGGAAGCAAGGCAATTTATACAAACTACTACAACCGCCAGCCAAACGGAGATAACAACAACCTCCTTACCGATGATGTAGTACTCGATATCTGGCAGTTTAAGGATGCCGGTATTTCTCAGACTTCCGGTTATATCACAGAACCAATTATGAAGGTAAATCCAAAGAACGGTATCTTGAACTTTGGATTCAACTCTGGTCCTGCAAACTACTGTATGGGCGATGGTCAGACATATTCTTACAAAACATGGGTTGGTAACTATGCCCGCTTCTCTACCTGTGGATTTACTGTTGATGAAAACGGTGTAACACATGGTATTACAGTTGGTTTGGATACAAACCCGGGAAGCAGCGGAAGTGCCGGACGCATGCAGTATGTTACAAGTAAATGGGGAAGAAGCCAGCTTGATACAAATGGTAACTATGAAGGACCAAATGCTTCCAGAATAGATAATATTGGAGCACCTCCGGGAACCTATAATGGCGTTACCTTTGATGGTTATGCATTTATCGAAGACAGATTTGCTTCACCTTCTCTTGCAACAGCTGTACATGGTTCAGATACTTATGTATTCCTTGCTTACTATGATGATCTAAATGGTCAGATTCGTTTTAAGTATGGAAATTTGTCAAAAACAACTGTCGGTACTAGTAATACTATAACCTCTAATGTATCTGGAAAAATAGGCATTAGTTTTGAACAGTTTGCCGATCAAATGAAGTATGGTGTTGGAGAGAAAACACACACTGCTTTTGACTCTAATCAGAGGGAACAGTATTTTAGTACAATTGCATCTCCTTCAACAACCGCGAAAGCTGGAAACTATGTTTCAATAGATATAATTAAAGGAGCTAATGTTGCTTCGGATGTTATAGTAGCTACCTGGTATGATGCAAGTGCTAATAAGTGGTATTACAGCTATAAGGAAAATCCATGTAATGATAATGACATGGCAGCAGAACCTTCTGCAACACCAACTGCCGGTAACTGGAGAAAACCTATTGAATTAAAGGCAAATGCTGGAGAAAGCTGTCAGATAGCTGTAGATAAGGTTGGTGGTATTCATATTGCTTCTTATGACAGCACAAACGCAGATTTGGTTTATGCATATCTTTCAAGCTATGATGATACAACTCCTCAGGTTGTTACAGTAGATGCCTATGCCTTTACAGGAACCAACATCAGGCTTGATACAGCAGTTTCTGATGACGGAAGCTATATAGTTCCTTATATCGGCTATTATATGAGCTCTACACAGAGACCTAAGATGGCCTATATGCCAGGCGTTGTTTCTTCAAGTACAGTAAAAGCAACAAGAGAAGCCGTTGTAATAAAAGCAGGTGTTGATGAAACAGAAGCTCTTACAGGTATGTGGGAAGAAAGTTTAATTCCTACAGCCAGCCGCTATGCAGACAATTATGCTTACAGTTATGTAAACATCGGCTTATATAAGGATGCAACAACAGGTAAGGCTAAGGTTATGAGTGGAACAGACGTAGCTTATAGCAATAAGGCCGGTCTTGGACAGGAAAACACTTCCAAAACTTACGGAAACGGCACTGCAAACCCTGTAATGGCTTATGCAACCCGTGTTGGTACCCGTGGCCACCTGGAAACAGCCCAGATGAAATAAAGCTTCGCGGTAAATAATCAACATCATCCTTACGGGTGATGTGTTTTTTTTATCCATTTGCTTTTCTCTCTTGTAATCCACACTCTCTTTGAGTATAATGTGCATAAATATTCATAATAATTGCATATATATACAGCAAAGGAGGCTTGGGAGTTTTATGAGTGAGATTAAATTTATTGACGGCGGGGTTTGTGCTCCACAGGGTTTTACTGCAAACGGAATGCGCGTAGGCATTAAAGCAAGCCGCAAGATTAATGACCTTGCACTGGTTTATTCAGAAGTGCCTTGTACTGCTGCAGGTGTTTTTACTCAGAACCGGGTAAAATCAGAAAGTGTAAAACTTACTCAAAGCTTTCTTAAGGACGGAAAGGCTCAGGCTGCAATTGAAATCAGCGGTAATGCAAATACATGTACAGGTCCTCAGGGTGCAGAAAATGCTTTAAGAATGGCTAAGGCTGCATCAAAAGCACTTGGAATTAAAACAGAAGACGTAATGGTTTATTCAACCGGTGTAATCGGAGCTCAGTTTGATGTAACAAAGGTTGAAAATAATATTGATGCCCTCAAAAACGGACTTTCTAAAAAAGGTCACGAAGAAGCACGTGTTGCAATCATGACTACAGATACTCACTACAAAGAGTGCGCCGTTGAATTTGAAATCGACGGAAAAATCTGCCGCATGGGAACTATGTGTAAGGGGTCTGGTATGATTCACATCAACATGGGAACTATGCTCAGCTTTATCACAACTGACTGCGCAATCTCTTCTAAAATGCTTTCTAAGGCTCTTCACGAATCAATTGCCGGAACTTATAACTGTGTTTCTGTAGATGGAGATACTTCTACAAACGACACTCTTACAATCATGGCAAACGGTCTTGCAAAAAATAAAGAAATCAAAAAGGCCGGAAAGGATTATGACATCTTCCTGGAAGCTTTGAATAAAATGAATAGAATTATGGCTATGAAGATTGCTGCAGACGGCGAAGGTGCTACACGTTTGATTGAATGTAATGTAAACGGTGCTAAATCTGTAGAAGCAGCACGTGGTCTTGCAAAGGCAATCATTTGTTCTTCTTTGTCTAAGGCTGCCATCTTTGGTGCCGATGCAAACTTTGGACGCTTTTTATGTGCCATGGGTTATTCGGGAATTGAATTTAATCCTGATACAACAAGCATCTGGTTTACTTCTAAAAAAGGCTTTGACCGCTACTTTGATCCAACCAAGGATTCAACTGTACACGGAGAACAGAGCATTCAGGTTTATGACAATGGAGTTCCTGTTACTATCGACGAAGATAAGGCTAAAAAGATTCTGAGTGAATCAGCTATTGAAATTCTGGTTGAATGTAAGGACGGAAAATATAACGGAACCGCATGGGGCTGTGATTTAACCTACGATTATGTAAAAATCAACGGGGATTACAGAACCTAAAAAATGGAGAAAACTATGAGCGAAAATATAAAAGAAAATCTTCCGACAGAAGCCTGGTCAAACGTACTGGTAGAAGCACTTCCTTATTTTAAAAAATGGGTTGGAAAAATTGTTGTTGTAAAATACGGCGGAAATGCCATGCTCAACGAAGAATTAAAACAGGCCGTAATGGAAGACATTGTTCTTTTGAACACAATCGGTATTAAGGTTGTTTTAGTTCACGGTGGCGGACCGGAAATCAATAAGATGCTCGACAAGGTTGGAAAGGAAAGTAAGTTCGTAGACGGACTTCGTTATACTGACGGCGAAACCATGGAAATTGTTCAGATGGTTTTAACCGGTAAATTGAATAAGGACATTGTTGGTATTCTTTTGCAGAAGGGTGGAAGAGCTGTTGGACTTTCGGGTGTAGACTCCGGTTTAATCCGTGCCAAGAAAACAGAAAAAGACCTTGGCTTTGTAGGAGAAGTAACAGAGGTTCATCCCGAAATCCTTACTTCACTTTTGGACGAAGGTTTTATTCCTGTTGTTTCTACTGTTGCTCTTGGAGAGCAGGGTGATGATGCCCGCTATAATATTAATGCCGATACTGCCGCAGCAAAAATAGCCGTTGCATTAAAGGCAGAAAAATTCGTTCAGCTTACAAACGTAGCAGGAATCCTCAGAAATATCGATGATCCTTCAACTTTGATTAAGCGCATTGAACGCACTGCAATCGGCTCTTTAAAAGCAACCGGTATTATCTCAGGAGGGATGATTCCAAAAATTGACTGCTGTGAAATTGCTCTTTCGGGCGGTGTTCCACGCACTCATATTATCGACGGCAGAGTACCACATTCCCTCTTAATCGAAATGTTCTCCGACCGCGGTATCGGAACTATGATTTATTAATAATGCAGCATAAAAAAACAATTTGTGCAGTTATTCTATTTTTCTCTCTTTTTACAGTCTTTACCCGCGGGAAAAAAGATGCTGTGGGTAAGGGCGGAAAAGAGTTTTCTTACGAAGAAGAGATTCTTGAATCTCCAGGCCTTGATGATAAAGAAAAAATTCTTGGCTTAAAGGATTTTGCACAGATGCATAATTCTGATTTTGTGTGTGCCCTGGATTATTTTAATCAGTGTAAAATGCTTATTAAAAATTCAAAATGCTATCCTGTGTGCTCGCTCAATAATCCCATAAAAACTTACACAAATCTCAAGCAGAAAAAACAGAATCAGGATGAAAAAAATAATCCGGAAGTAAAAACCACCGTGAACGCCGAAGAACTCAAAAACGATGCCAAGGCTCTTTTTATGCTTTCCATTGTTTTTCCCGAGATGATGCGTTATTCAGCCTTTCGTGATGAAATTGAAACCCGTGTAACTTCTGTGATGTATTCCTGCGGGAGCGACAGTTTAATCTGTTCCATCGGTTACATGCAGATGAAGCCTAATTTTGCAAGCTACATTGAACGCTGCATCCAGAAATACCCGGACTTAGAAGAACGCTACGGAATGCTTAATCAGCAGGGAAATGATTTTACCTTTGATCAGAGGCGCGACAGAATTAAAAGACTTAAAACCCTTGATTTTCAGATTCAGTATTTGAGTGCCTTTATTGACTACGCCGTAAAACGCTATCACCTTTCCGATAAGGATACAGAATATCAGCTCAGGATTTTGTCTACGGCTTATAATGCGGGGCTTTCTTATTCCGAAAAGGATTTAATGGATATTACAAAGGTTAAGGCTTTTCCAAACGGAACTAATGCAAAGGGCTCTTTGTGGAATTATTCGGATTTAACCGTTCAGTTTTATAATTACGTCGCTAACGGCTTTAGCTTCGACTAAATCGTGGGTTACCATAATCGCAGTAAATCCAAATTCGTTTTGCCAGTCTCTAAGCTGCAATGCCATTTTTTTTCTTAAATCTGCGTCCAGGGCGGAAAAAGGTTCATCAAGTAAAATAAGCTTTGGATTTGTAATAAGAGTTCTTGCAAGCGCCACCCTCTGTTTTTCTCCACCGGAAAGAGTCTGAGGCATTCGTTTATCAAAGCCGCCAAGGTTGAATTTTTTAAGATATTCCGAAGCCTGTGCACGAGCCTCTTTTTTCTTCATGCCCATAGAAACTAAGCCGTAGCTAACGTTATCTACTACATTTAAATGATTGAATAAGGCACCGCTTTGAAAAACAAAACCAATCTGTCTTTTATTCGGGGCAAGGCTTGTAATATCATTTCCGTCTAAAGTGATTTTAAGCTTTTCTTTATAATCTGCATCGTTTTCTTCCAGTCCTGCAATTATGTTTAATACAGTTGATTTACCACAGCCACTTGGACCAACAAGACAGGTCATTGTGTTTTTTTCGCATTCGAGAGAAAAATCAACTGTTACAGAATCCCATGTTTTATGGATATTTTGGGCTTTAAAAAACATTTATTTTCTTTGTACCTGTGCAAGGCCGCGCTTAAACTGAGGAATACGTGCGCATGTAACTGTATCCCAGCCGTTTCTGTCGCCTCTTTGTAAAAAGTGATATGCAACACCTGCAATCATAGCACCGTTGTCTCCGCAGAGCTTTAAAGGAGGAAAGATGCAGTTTAAGTCTTTTCGCTCTCCAAGCATTGCCCTTAATCTTGAGTTTGCCGCAACACCACCGCCTGCAACAATTGTTTTTAAGCCTGTATCGTCGGCCGCAAGCAAAAGTTTTTTAACAAGAGAGCTCACTGCTGTTTCCTGGAAGGCTGCACACATGTTCTCTTTTGAGTGTTCATAGCCCGGATTCCAGAAGGTGTCGCACTGGTGGATTACTGCAGTTTTTAAACCTGAAAAAGAGACGTCGTAGCGGTGTTCCTTTTCGTCCAGCTTTGGAATTGGGAACGAGGCTGCTTTTGGATCTCCGTTTTTTGCAAGATTATCAATAATAACTCCGCCGGGGTATCCAAGTCCGTAGAACTTTGCAACCTTATCAAAGGCTTCTCCAACAGAGTCGTCTACTGTAGTTCCAAGAATTTCAAGCTCGTCAAAGCCGGTAACCTTACAGATAATACTGTGGCCGCCGGAAACTAAAAGACCAAGGTATGGGTAAGAAATATCCTGTTCAAGATGTGCTGCATAAAGATGACCGAGCATGTGGTTTATTGCAATAAAAGGTTTGTTTGTGGCCCATGCAAGAGTCTTTCCAAAGGTAAAGCCAACAAGAAGGGAACCCATGAGACCCGGACGGTTTGTAGCAGCAATGGCATCTATATCATCCATTTTGAGATCAGCTTCCTTGAGTGCCTGGCGAACTACCGGTAAAATCCATTCTGCGTGCTTACGGCTTGCAATTTCGGGAACAACACCCTTGTACACTTTGTGAAAAGGAATCTGAGTTGCAACAACATTGCTTAAAATCTTTTTTCCGTCTTCTACAATTGCGCAGGCTGTTTCGTCGCAGCTTGATTCAATTCCTAAAACCTTCATTTATATACTCCAGAAAAAATCATCCTAATATTTGAGTGCGTCTGATTTACTTACCACGCTGAATCTGTATCCCATCTTTTTTAATTCAGGGTAAACTTCCTTTAAAAATTCCGGAAGAAAATCTGCACTCCAGATATGTCCTATCATTATAACTGTTCCATTTTTATTGGCAAGAGCAAGGCCTTTTTTAAGCTCGGCAAGGGCATTTTCCTTTGTTTTTACATTGTCCAAAAAGATGTTTCGCTCGTACCAGGTAAAGCCCATTTCGTGTGCAACATAAGGAACCTTTGTCTGTGCGTTTGTTCGAGAGTCCAAAAAGAAAAGCTCATTTTCTGAGGTGAATTTTAAAATCACTGCCATCTTTTCTTCGTCGGCTGTAATTGCAGAACCCTCGTGATTGTTGATTCCGGCAATTGGACCAAGCTCTGTGATATTTGTAAAAAGAGTTGAAACAATCTGATCTTCGCTCATGTCGCTTGTAATTGCCCCGGGTCCAAGGTTTGTTTTTGTAATTGCCTGCATCGGCTGATGGAGCATAACTTCATTTCCGGACTTGCGGATTTTCTGTGCGCTTTCTTTTGAGTGGGCAAGACCTGGTAAAACTGCAACTGTAATAGGGAAGGGTAAATCAAGGAATTTAGAAAGCTGATTTAGATTCTGTCCACCGTCATCAAAAACAAAGATGAGCTGGGCATTATTCTGAGCCTTTGGAAAATCATACTTTGGTTTATTTGGCTCGGGCTTTGCACTTGTATTTTGAGAATTAGTAACTGTGCTGCCCTGAGGCTTTGAGCTTTCTGTTGTGGTTTTAGTTTGCGAAGAAGAAGAGCTTTCTGTAGAAGAACTTGTAGTAGTAGAAGGCTTAGTGGTTTCTGTGCTGCTTTTTTGAGATGATGTGTCTCTTTGAGCTTTATTTTGTTCTTTAGGCTTATCCTGTTCAAAGCGTTCTGCAATTGAAGGAAGCTTTTGTTCTTCTGGCTTTTTTGTTTGAGACGGTCTATTAATAACATAAAGAAGGCCGGCACTGAATGCAATAAGCAGGATAACAAGACCCAGGGCCTTTGATTTTGGAATGTAAACTTTTCTTTTTCTTGCCATATCACCTTTTATTTTATTGTTTTCTTTGACAGTTTTCAAGAAATGTACTATTTTAATCATTATGTATATTACTTGTTTAGATTTAGAAGGCGTACTCGTTCCGGAAATCTGGATTGCCTTCGCAGATACAGTTGGTATTCCGGAATTAAGACGCACAACACGCGACGAACCGGATTACGATAAATTGATGAAATATCGTCTTGCAATTTTAAAAGAGAACAAGCTCGGCCTTAAAGAAATTCAGGATACAATCAAAAAAATAGATCCTTTACCGGGGGCAAAAGAGTTTTTGGATGAACTCAGAGCCTTTGGTCAGGTTATTATTTTGAGCGATACATTCTCTCAGTTTGCTGCTCCTTTAATGGCAAAACTCGGATATCCTGCAATCTTCTGTAACGAACTCATTGTTTCACCACAGGGAGAAATTACAGGCTACAAGATGAGATGTGAAAATTCCAAGCTTACAACAGTAAAGGCTCTTCAGTCCTGCGGATTTGAAACAATTGCTTCTGGAGACAGCTTTAATGATTTAGGAATGATTAAGGCTTCTAAAGCAGGATTTTTGTTCCGTTCTACAGAAAAGATTATTAAAGAATACCCCGAGTTCCCGGCTTTTACTGAATATTCGGAATTACTTGACGCTATTAAAAAAGTGGTGAATAATTAAGGATAGCAATAATAAGAAATATCTTATGATTTTTCTTAGGATTTTAATGTAAAAAACGATTATAATTATTTATACATGTTATGCAACGTTGTTGTATGTGTAAATTTTTCTTATTAAAAGGAGAAAATTATCATGAAAAAAATTATTGCTGCAATAGTAATGACAGTTTGTATGGTAAGCGCAACTTTCGCACTCGACTTCTCAATTGGTGCTAGAGGAAACTTCGGACGCAACTTGTCAACAGACATGAGTAGTACTTGGAGTGAACTTGCTACTACAAAAATGGATACTCCATTTGAATTCGGATTTGGAGCTTACACTAACTTTGCTTTATTGGGCGGTCTTGGTGTACAGGCTGAATTAAACCTTACAAAGAGTAAGATTCAGTTTAAGAACTCATCTTCTTCAATTCCAGATGGTTATGATACTTATGATTATGACACATGGCTTTTGGATGTGCCTGTAATGGTATGGTTGAACCTTGATGTATGGAGACTTACAGTTGGATTTGGTGCTGGTGTAAACTTTGCATTTGACTTGAATGCAGGAAATCTTAGTGATGTTTATGCACAGACAAAAGATGCAGTAAAGAGCAATACATTCAAGACTGGATTTGTTTGTGGAGCAGATTTAAAATTCTACATTACAAATAACATCGGTATTGTACTTGATGGACGCTGGATTATTGATTTTACAAAGAAAACAGCTTCTTATGATTTGGGACCAACAGATGTTACTTACCCTACAATCGACTTTCAGCGTAACTCATTCTACGCAGGTCTCGGACTTGAATTTAAATTCTTCTAATCGATAGACAAAGTTTAGATTTTAGTCTATAACTAATCACACGGAAGATTTCTTTCGTGTGATTTTTTTTTATCTCAAAGAAATTGCAGGGGTGCATTTTACGGTCGTTGACTTAGTAACTTGCTGAGATTATACCCTAGAACCTGATCCGGTTAGTACCGGCGGAGGAAGGCATGAATAAAACATACCTTAAACGGGCAAAGTCTGTCCGTCTCTTAATCATTTCATTATTATTGGTTTGCAGTCTTATGGGCTGTAAAAAAACAGATCCCGAGAGGGCTAAAAAAGTTGTGGTTTACACCTATCATTCTTTTTCTGATGAATGGGGTGCAGGTCCTGAAATTGCCCGTCTCTTTGAAGAAAAATACGGCATCAAGGTAGAATACGCAGAAAGCCCTGATAGCGGTCAGATCCTTTCTAAAGCAGTTTTAGAAAAGGCCGACCCTTATGCAGACGTTATTATCGGTCTTGATAACGCATTGGCTCAACAGGCCCTGGAAAGCGGAGTTCTTACACCTTATGTTCCACAGGGCTACGAAAGCATTAATCCAAAGTTCTTTGCAGACGTAAATCCAGGAGCAAATATTTCTTCTTCTGATGATGTAAAAAAAGCAAAGATTCTTTTAACTCCATACGATTACAGCCACTTTGCATTCATCTTTAATACAAAATCAGATTTACCGGCCCCAACCTGTCTTGAAGATTTAACTCTTCCGGTTTATGCAAAAAAGATTATTATTATGGATCCACGCACAAGTACACCGGGTCTTGGTTTTGCAAACTGGGTAAAGGCTGTTTACGGCGACAAAGCTGATGACTATATGAAAAGACTTGAACCT
>JAGCTZ010000090.1 GCA_017963165.1 Treponema sp. | reverse complement strand
CTTACGCCAGAACAATTTATATTCTCACATTTACCGGAAGATGAGCAGTACCAATATTTGAAAGAGCCTGTAAGCATAGAGGAATTTGTAAAACAGCCTTATGTTGCCGGAAAATTCTTTGTGCATGGACTTGCATTTTCAAAAGATATGCCTTGCTACAGCAACGAAATAGAAGAATGCGCTTCATGGGATTTTCTTGTAAAAGATTCCAATACTCTTGTGAATGCAGATTTACTTGCCACTGCTGGCAATTTTATCGCAAATTCTTGCTGGGCAGACAGATTTTCTGGAAAAGTAACTGTCTCTTACGATGTGCCCGATTCTGGTGGCTACAAAGCAATTCTTACAAGCCGCCGCAAAGGTGAGATTGTAAACCCTGCTTTTATATCAATCGGCGAATGGGAAGGTTCAGTATTGCCTAGAGCTATGGGGCTTGTGCAAGAAAAGAAAGTTACACAAAACGAATATGACTTGCTTGAAGCTTCTTATGAAAAGGTGCAGAAAAACGGACGTTATTACATTCTTGAAGATTTGTTTGATTCTCAACGCAACAGTGCCGTTACTAAAATTCTTAAGCTTTTAAACATGAATACGGCAAACTATGAGGAAGTGCTTTCTGTAAATATTAAAGCCGCCAAAAACTACAAAGGCTACGCCAAGGAAAAAGAGTACAGCACCGGACGCTTTCCGCTTAAATATATTTCCCATACAGAATGTCTTAATACAAAGCTCGTTGAACCAAGATCGGGTTCTGTAGAAAAAGGAACAAAAGTTCTGTTTTCGATTCAGTCAAAAGATTATTCCGGTTTTGCATTCGTTATTAACGACGAATGGAACATGTTCAATTTCAATTCTTCCACAGGTTGCTACGAACTGGAACTTGAAGTGCCTAATGTTGATTCTTTGACTCTCATGGGCACAAAGAACAAGCGCCAGTATGACGGCATTCTGACTTATACCGTACGGCAAAGGAGAAGTTCAAATGAAATATAACTGGCTTGCAAAGCTGCAATGCATAATTTTGCTTTTTATTCTCTCAACTCCTGTTTTTGCCATTCGCTATATCGATGTCTCATCAGTAACAAATGTTCCTCTAATTAAGGTAAAGAGCATTGAGGATTTTGAAGAAATTATCGGCACATATCAAATATCTTTTGTATACCGTGTCAGTGTAAAAGAGGAAGCAAAACGTTCAAACAATTCTTACTCGTATGATAATGAACGTAAATATGACAGCATAAAAAACACTCTTTTTGTCATGGCAAATGGAACGTATTTTTCATTTTTTGCAGATGAATATACTTCTATAGCAGACTATAAAACAGGAACTGCTACAGGTTTTAAGAAGGGCAGCGATTTTAATAATGCAAGAAAACTTGGAATAGAAAGTTCAGAGTTTTATTATTGGTATTCTGACAATCACTTTCGCTCTATTGAAGATGCACTTGATGCAAATAAAAAAGGTTTCATTTCTGCAAAATCAGAAGATTATTATAAAGCAAAAGAACTTGGCTATTCTTCTTATGCAGATTATAAACTGTACTGTGACTATACGAAACAAGGGTTTAAAACAAAAGATGAGTGGGAAACTGCAAAGAAAGCGGGCTTTACTTATGCTGAACCCTTTCACAAAGCTACAGATGCAGGTTTTAAAACAAGGTCAGAATATGAAGCCGCTCAAAAAGTTGGATTGCAGGACAATAAAGATTCTTATGATTTTTATGTATCCATAACGAATTCTATAGACAAGATAGTTGAAAAAGATAAGCTTTCAAAAAAAGAAGCTTTTGTTCTTACATTACTGCAAAGTTTCCCAAAAGGAGAAATGTCTATAAGCGTTTTATCAAGTAGATT
>JAGCTZ010000089.1 GCA_017963165.1 Treponema sp. | reverse complement strand
TCCGGCAAGATGCTTGCAATTATTTCTGAATCAAAACTGTGTTCTTTGTAAAGCGGTGTCTTTTGAGACACGTGAAATCTTTCTTCTTTTCCAGAACTAAAGTGTATATAGTTTGATACATATTCTTTTCTTATGCTTTCTATATATTTTGAGTTGCTTTCCTGCCATGCGGGATTCTTGTAGTCGGTCATGTCATAGCGTACGATTGTGTCGCTGTAAAACGTATCGGAAGAGCTTTCAGTTGAAACATAAAGATATTTCTTATTGTTCTCTATTCTTGGAAAAAGATAGCTTGATGCTGCCCAGTTCGGGCCGTCATGCGCATCGACAAGCAATGTTAATGTCTTAAAAATGTTTGTTCCGTTTTCCAGGAAATAATAGGTTTCGTTAGTTTCACCACTAGTTCTATTAGTAACTTTATAAAAATTGCAACACAGGCACTTTGCCTTTGAATCAGAAAAAGCTTCACATTCAAGCAGCGGTGTAACATAACCCCCATAAACCCAGCCGGTAACAGACTTGTTATTGTGAGCCGGAATGGTCTTTACTTTTATCCAGTTGTCATCTAAGTCAGCAACTTCTGTTGATGGTAACATTTCGGTAATAATCTGTACTTCACCTTCCTGCAAAAACTCAACTGCAGTTAATTTATCAAGAACAGTAATGACCTTTGAATCAAGTCCTGGATTTTCTCTAAGTTTCAGACGGTCTGTTGTGCAAAAATATTTATTGTTTTCATATTTTTCATTTGCAAAAGCATTAATGAGCATTAAGCACATAAATAAAACTAAAATTGACTTCTTCATTTGTCCTCCAAAAGTGTATGTTGCACTATTTTTTGTCTTCGTTATTATTGAATTGATAAAACTTCAAGCCAATGCTTTCAACAGATTTCTTTAATTCTTGAGCATCTTCAAACATTGCGTTTCCTGGATATTCCTTCACATAACCGCCGAAAATCCAGACGTAATGTTCGTCGCCTTCACCTCTGTCTAAAGGATCATGATCTTGCTGCAGGATATAATACCATGGTGCTGTAATGCCGTCGATTGTTGCAGTTTCAACGGTTTTTGCGATTTTTGTTCCATTAATTACCATTCCCTTAAAGACAACCTTTCGAGGAGCTTCTACCCAGCCGTTACATCTGAAATCGCAGCCCTTAATTTCCACAACCTTTGAGTTTAGAGAAGGTTTGTCGCGCATTTTTAAGTTTTCTGTAATATAGAGTTCGCCCGTTACTTTGCAGGTTTTTATTCCGTCAATTTCTATAATCATATTTTGCGGGATTGCTTTTACTGACCAGAAATAAGATTTATCTTCAACATCATATAAACAGCCGAGGTTTGTTCCGTTATTCTTGTCAGCAAGATAGCGGAACTTTGAATTGAGGTTTAATTTTCCGTTATTGTCTGTGCCGAGCACATTATTTGCCCAGTCAGTTCCTTTGACATCAGAAAAGGTTATGATGCCGTTTTGTATTTTGTATGTTCCTTCAAAATGATAGCCGTCTCCGCCTTTAGTTCTGTAGCTTGAAACAAAAGTATTGTCAACATTGCATTTCAAATATTCGCCGAATGTGTTCTGGGTAACAAGCGCATCTTTTATCTGAGCATCGGTCAGTTCTTTGTTCTGCGAGAAAGCATTTGATGCAAATAACAAAGCAAATAAAAATATAATAAGTTTTTTCATTTCTTACTCCTTAAAGTGTATGTCAGGCTGTTATTGTTTCCAATACGCATTGTAGTCTTTTAAATATTCTTCATCATCAATAAGT
>JAGCTZ010000088.1 GCA_017963165.1 Treponema sp. | reverse complement strand
TGCCGTTTCAGGTTCAAAAAAGTAGCCGTCGCTCATAAGCTTAACAAAATCAGGCTTAAAGCTCTGAACAAACTTTTTATGACCGCTAAGATTCTGTTCGCGCATTTCGGGATGGTCATAAACCGAAAGGATTTCATTCTGTGTAAAATGAAACCAGAATCCCACTGGAACACGCTCTGTTGTCTTGTTGTTGAATGTATCAAATATAAGCTGTCGTTTATTTGACATATATTTACTCCTGTTTATTAAGAAATGCTGAGTAATGCATAACATTTCTTAGATGATAAATCTGATATTTCACGAGATTTCTTAAGACTAAAGGACTTTCAGTCTAGTTGCAGAGACAACAGAGGCACATTCGTCCGTTGCGGAAATTTTCACGAACAAGTTTTTCAAAGAAAAGTTTCATTTTGTACCTCCTGTGTGTGTTTTTATTTTATGTATGCATATTACTAACTATTACCTACTATGTCAATAGGTAATAAGTATTTTTTTTTGAAAAAATTATATTTTTATTTCGCATGGCTTTTGGCGTACGTTCTTTACAAAAAAGTCCAGGTCAAGACTGTATTGAGAATCTATATATTCCGGCGGGTAGGTTAGGCGGATTTTTTCAGAAATCCCCGTTGCAGTTTTACGCGAAATTGCTCCATTAAAGCGGATGATATCTGCAGCAGCCTTTGTATAACGGTCGAGCTGGCGCTGTTTATAAAGTGAAGTTATAAACTTAATCTGATTTTCTTCTATTATTTTGTGTTCACAGCAGTCAAGTGTGATTTTGTTTTTGCCAGCATAATCATAAAACTGTTCAAAGAATGCTGCAGGTTTTGTTTTGAGGGAACGGCATATTGTCATAAACCATGGAACTGCGCGGCCGTCGTTGTAAAAATATGTGCAGGCTTGCGAAAGTTCAAAAGCTTTTTGTTTGTCTGCAGGAGAAAACTTATCTGTCTTGATGATGTTGTAAGGCGGAGTATTTTCAAAAGTTAGATTCAATTCAGCAGCGCGATCAAAAAGGTCAGTTCCCGGTAGTACAGAAAGGCAGAAAATTTCAAGGTTGTTCGGGTAGAGTGAAGCTGTAAAATTTATTCCCTGGCAGAAGGAACCGAATGTTTCACCGGGAAGTCCGTATATAAGATCCAGCCCAAAGGTTACTCCTTCCTGGTTTAAGATTCCTATGTTTTTTACAAAAATCTTTTTATTGAACGGGCGGTTTACTTTGCGGAGTACATTTTCATCTGCACTCTGGAGTCCAATCTGCAGGGCACACGGAATCTTAGTAAAAGCCTTTGCCAGCTGATGGTCTATGAATTCTGCGCGAGCTTCAAAATAGTAAAAAGTGTCTGGCGTTGTTCGCGCAATTTTTTTGAGGAGGGCAAGTGCGCGTTCTTTATTTGCATTGTAGGTTGGATCCAGTACAAAAACCTGTGGAACCTTCTTGCGGGCAAAAAGTTCCAGTTCTTTATCTATGCGTTCTTCTGGAAAAAGCCGTACAGTTTTTTCGCCTTTTGATTCATAGCAGTAAGAGCATTTGAATGGGCAGCCGCGTGCAAGTTCCCATAGGGCTCCGCAAAATTCTGTAGGGTCAATTGTTCCGTCAAGGTAAGGACTTGGAATATCTTTGAGATCTAACGATTTTGGAAAAGTATCCGGTTCATAAGGTTTATTAAAAAGAATACTTTCAATAAGTCTTGGGACTTTTATTTCGCCTTCGCCTGTAACTGTATAATCAAATGTGTTTTCGAAAACTTCCGGATGTGCAGTAATTTCCGGTCCGCCCGCAATTATGATGATATTCTGTTTGTGAAGCCGCTGTGCACATAGTTCAAAAATAGTCC
Source organism: Treponema sp. (assembly GCA_017963165.1). The sequence goes on along the minus strand of JAGCTZ010000088.1, from coordinate 46,892 downwards.
TGTTCCAAACAAAAACAGACATACAGACAATCTGAGGATTTTCCTGAAGCAAACGGTCAGTAATATAATCCGCCTTCTCTTTGTCAGATTTTCGCGCCGTGATTTCTTTATCTTCCCGGCTAAAAGAAATCAGTTTTACGTCGCATTCCTTTTCCGTCCCCGCGTAATGCTTAATTGCCGAAGCAACGCAAGCCGCACCCAATGGCAGCGCCTGAGGAGATTTTTCAACTAAAAGGGTGGTGCAGAGTATTTTGGTCATCAGAATTACTATAATGTAAATATAGAAAAAATTATATATAGAATTGATTTCAAAAATATGGTGCGTTATAATTTTTTTGAAAGGATGTTTGTAATACCGCTATACGTTGAATCATCTGATAAGAATAATGAGGAAAAAATATGAAAAGACTGTATGTATTGTTAGTTTTTATTTTTGCTTTTATTTCCTGCAAAAGTACTTCGGTTGTTGTTAAAAAAACTAAAACGCTGGAGAATGATTTTATTAAAATAGAAGGTGCTGTAATTACAGATTCTGTAAAAGGTTCTGAGGTTTTTATTGAAAATCGTGTTGTACATATTCCCTCTATGTATGTTTGTGAACATGAAGTTACACAGGAAGAATATAATCAATATTGTATTTTTAGGAATCAATGGGAAGATGATGTTATAGGTGCTGACTATCCTGCGTATCATGTTACCTGGTATGATGCAATTTTATATTGCAATTTAAGATCGATTGCAGAAGGTTATAAACCAGTTTATACACTAAATGGTACTACTGATCCGACCAAATGGTATAAGATTGAATCAAATAATGATAAGAAAAATCCAAAATATAAAGCGCCATATCCTCTTTCTGTTGTTTTGGAATGGAATAAAGTTGTTTGTAATTTTAAAGCAAATGGTTACCGTTTGCCTACGGAAGCAGAGTGGGAATATATCGCCCGAGGTGGAAATGGCGGATTACCCGAAGAACAGTTTATTTATGCAGGAAGTAACAATCAGGATGAGGTTGCGTGGTTGGCTGGAAACAGCAGTGGTGGAGAAGCCGAATGGAATCATCCTCATGTAATAAAAACAAAAAAGCCTACAGCACTTGGTATTTATGATTTGAATGGAAATGTTGATGAATGGTGCTGGGATTGGTATAGCAAAATTTCTGTTACAACAAAAGAAACAGGACCTGAAAACGGAGAGAATCGTGTTTGTCGTGGAGGTGGTTCTACAACAATACGTTCATGTACTAATCTTATCTTCCGAGAAGGAGAAGTGTCTCCAAATATGACTGGAAATGCCATTGGATTACGTGTCGTAAGAACTGCAAAATAAATGAACTAACAGAAGGGAAACGCATCTGATATATACAGAAGGCGTTTCCCTTCTGTGGTCCCCGAGCTTGTCGAAGGGCTTCAAAATCTAATTAACCAAAAATAGGTCTAACTCTATTTACTGTATCGCAAGCCTTGAGCTTTTCGATGATGTCGTCTGTAACAACACCGTCTACGTCGATGATGTTGTAAGCAACGTCGCCGCGGGCCTGGTTGATGTAGCCTGAAATATTAAGCTTTGCTTCACCAAGAATTGTTGTGAACTTAGAGATTGTATCAGGAATGTTTTTGTGGCTGATACAAAGACGAGTTCCGCCGGCTGGAATAGGGTTGTCTGTAACTGTCTTAGGGAAGTTTACAGAGTTTACGATATTTCCTTTTTCGAGGAAGTCCTTAAGCTGAGCAGCAGCCATAACAGCACAGTTGTCTTCTGCTTCCGGAGTAGATGCTCCAAGGTGAGGCATACAAACAACCTTTGGATGGTTGAGCAATTCTTCTGCAGCAAAGTCTGTGATGAGGGCTGAAACTTTTCCTGAATCAAGAGCTGCGATAATATCTGCATTGTTTACAAGACCACCACGAGCGATGTTGATAATGCGAACTCCGTCCTTCATGTTCTTGATTGCAGCAGCATTGATCATGCCCTTTGTATCGTTTGTCTGTGGAACGTGAATTGTAATGTAATCACACTTTGCATAAAGGCTGTCGAGTGTTTCAGAAATCTGAACTTTTTTGTCGAGTTTCAAAGCTGAGTTTACAGAAAGGAATGGATCATAACCAATTACGTTCATTCCAAAGTGAAGTGCAAGGTTAGCAACCATATCACCAATGGCACCAAGACCAATTACACCAAGTGTTTTTCCCATCAATTCTGGACCAACAAACTGGCTCTTTCCTTTTTCTGCAAGATCAGGAATCTCGTCGCCTTTTCCAGAAAGTCCTTTTACCCACTTGTTAGCGTCAATTACAGGACGGCTTGAAAGGAGGAGGGCAAGCATAACAAGCTCTTTTACAGCGTTAGCGTTTGCACCTGGAGTATTGAATACAACAACACCCTTTTCTGTAAGTTCAGGAATTGGGATATTGTTTGTACCGGCACCTGCACGTGCAACAGCCTTTACGTTGTCAGAAAGCTGCATTTCGTGCATATCTGCAGAACGTACCAGAATAGCATCCGGGTTATTAATATCTGTAGCAATTTCGTAGTTATCGCGGTCCAGTTGATTAAGACCGACTGTGGCTATTTTGTTTAATGTTTGAATTTTGAACATAATGTTTCTCCTTTTGATTGAGGTGCTAGGTTTTAGGTTCTAGGTTTCAGGAATGTAGGGGAAAGCCTTCCCCTCGCTCGCACTTTGTTGCTCGCTACCCCTTCGCCTAGGGGCTCCGCCCCTAAAACCCTAGCACCTAGAACCTAGCACCTGTAACCTTTTATTGCCTAAGCATTTTCTTTTGCAAATTTCTTCATGAATTCAACAAGTGCCTTAACTCCATCCAAAGTCATTGCATTGTAGATAGAAGCGCGCATACCACCAACAAGGCGGTGACCCTTAAGGTTTACAAGACCAGCAGCAGAGGCAGCCTTAACGAATGCATCGTTGATTTCCTTTTCTTTTGCAGCAGCTGCTTCGTCATCGGCAGCGTGATCACTGTATTTTGTAAGGAATGGAACATTCATCAAAGAGCGGCTTCCAACCTGTGCTGTTGCGTGGTAGAAGTTTCCTTCGTTGTTGTCAAGGTAGTTGTAAAGGTAATCAGCCTTTTCCTTGTTGCGCTTGAGCATTCCTTCTGCTCCACCGTTCTTTTCGATCCAGTGCAAAACCTTGTCCAAAACATAGATTGTGTAGCAAGGTGGTGTATTGTACATAGAACCGTTGTCTGCGTGTGTCTTGTAAGCAAGCATTGTTGGTGTGCCTGGAAGACATGCATCAACTTCAGGAATCAAATCTTCGCGGATGATAACAAGTGTAACACCGGCTGGTGCAAGGTTCTTCTGAGCACCTGCGAAAAGCAAACCGAACTTTGTAACATCAAGTGGTTCGCTCAAAACGCAGGAAGAAATATCAGCTACGAGAGGGATATTACCTGTATCAGGAATGTACTCGTAGTGAGTTCCCATGATTGTATTGTTAAAACAGATGTAAGCGTAATCGTAGTCACCTGTGATTTTTTCTACCTTAGGAATATAAGAATAGTTCTTGTCTTTGCTGCTAGCGATGATATCTACATCAATTCCAAGGTGCTTAGCTTCTGCAGCGGCCTTTTTAGCCCATACACCTGTTTCGATATAAGCAGCTTTTTTGTTCTTAATACCAAGATTCTGAGCGACCATGGCAAACTGTGTGGAACCTCCACCCTGAACAAAAAGTACCTTGTAGTTGTCCGGTACATTCATCAACTTGCGAACCATTGCTTCTGCATCCTGGATGATTGGTTCATAATTCTTTGAGCGGTGGCTCATTTCCATAACAGACTGACCGCTTCCCTGATAATCCAGCATTTCTGCAGCACATTCTTTCAAAACATCTTCCGGCAGGCAGCTAGGACCTGCACTAAAATTGTACACTCTTGCCATGTGTCGACTCCTTTGTCTTTTTATTAGGTTTTAGGTGTTAGGTCTTAGGTTCTAGGGGTTTTAGGGGCAGAGCCCCTAGGCGAAGGGGGTGCGGTGAAGACCGCAGGGCTGAACCCAGGGGGAAGACTTTCCCCCTCATCTCCTGGAACCTAAAACCTAGAACCTAGAACCTGATTTCTAGCACCTATAACCTAGCTAACTATATTCAACGCATTCACAATACTAAGATTTTCTACCTTTACATCGGTCGGTACCTTCAGCACGCAACGCGTCATATTTACAATCCCCGTAATTCCGGCGGATACAAGCCTGTCGGTCATATGCTGTGCGTCCTTGTCGGCAACAGTCAAAACCGCAAACCTGATATTTTCTCTCTTTATTACATAATTCATTTCTGTGGCAGGGTAGAGCGGAAACGTTGAACGCAAGATTTCTACACGGTTCACATTGGAATCAAAACCGGCCTTTATCGTAAAGCAGGTTCCTTCCAGCATCCCTTCATCCAGCAGCGCCGCACCAAGACGACTAAGTCCTACAATGCAGCAGTTTTTCGGTTCTGTTTCAATCCCGAGTGCCAGGGCAATTGCATTACGCAGCTCGTCCTTTTGGTACCCGTTTGAAACTCCCCCGTTGCACCCAAGCAACCAGAGATCGTGACGAATCAACGAATCCTTCCAGCCGGTCTGTCCGCTAATGTCCACCGAAGTGATCTTATCCTTTGGCCAGACACCGAGCAGATTTTGCAGAAGCAGCATGCGCTTTCTGGTAGCTTCTGGTATTACAACTGTGGTCATTATAGGGGTTCTCCTTGGGTATGGGAATTGAAAATCAAGACAAAAAGAGTGAAATTCAAATAAAATATAACAAATTCAAAGAAAAAATGCAAATACTGTTAAAAAATTAACAGAAAATCAAAAGGAAAAAGTTCTGTCACTTCTCGCTCCGTGCCAGAACTTTTTCAAGTTTATTCTTGTTCATTTTATAACATCAACGTGGTCCCTGAGCCTGTCGAAGGGCCCCCTTATGTTATCATTTTTTTTTCATATACATTGCCATTTCAGAGAAGCTTTATAATGACCGCAATGCCAGCTTTTAAACAAAAAAAAGGGAATCCGGAAAAAACTGTAAAACCGGATTCCCTTCAAAAATTAGGAGGCTGATTTAGTGCTTGTCTGCCAGGGCAACTGTAATGCCGGGCAAAAGTCTTGTTTCGTAGTAAGCTTCAACTTCGTCTGCAAAAAGACTTTCAAGCATTTTTTGGTATGTCATTATTTTTCCAACGTAGTTCAGTGTAGACTGTGGCGTCTTGTTTGAACGAACGCGGCCTGTTCCTGCATTGTACATTGCAAGGGCAGAAACTTCATTTCCTGCAGAATTAAGACAGAACTTTAAGTGCGACATACCATATTTAGCACTTATATATGGGTCAAAAAAATCTGCTTCTGAAAGAGCAGGGAATGAATTACTATTCAACTGAAAAAGGCCTCTGTCGGTAGTAGTGTTTGCATTACTATTAACTGCCTTTGTGTTATACCTGCTTTCTGTGTATGCAAGAGCAAATGCAAGTGAAAGAGGGATGTCGTTGTTGTCTGCTTCTGAAAGAATTGCAAGAGCAACATCCTTGTCTCTTGTTATACAGGTATAGAATTTTTCAACTGCACCACGTGAAAAAGACTGTCTGTAAAGTGTAAGTCCTGGGTCTGTATCCGAGTTGATTTTTTCAAAAGAAACTTCAACAAGGTGATCGTATAAATCCTCAGGGAACTCTTCTACAGGTTCTTCTTCGATAGTGTCGATTACGGCAACTTCCGGTACAGGTTCTTCTACAGCATTTGGAAGACAGAAATAAATTGAAAGAGCAATTCCTGCAAGCATTACACATAAAGAAAGCGATGCTATGCATGAGTTCACAAATCTGTTTATTTCCGTTTTGTACTGCATTTTTGAAAATCCTCGACAAGCATAATGTCACAATTAAACAAAATATGCAATAGTTTTTTTCAGAAAAATTATATTTTTATGCGATTTTAACCGATTTTTTTAGATTTTTTGCGAAATATCGTGCATTTATTTGCAAACGTTGCGGTATTTCGCAAATATTACATAATAATTACAGATTAATACAAAACAATTTTGTCTTCCGGTGCAGAAAATGTCAGTTTCTGTATTTCGGCTTTCTTTACAAAATAGACATACTGTGCATGTTTTATGGCGAGTGTTTCCATAAACTGATCTGCAGGTGAGTCTGATTCAAAGCCTTGCTGTATTAATTCCGGGGCAAGTTCAAGGCCGGCAACGGAAACACAATCCTTTACGCGTCTTGCTGTATGATTAAAGGCATTTATGAAAAGTTCAATTTGTTCCGGTGTCTGTAAAGGTTTATCTACAACTGGAATAAGTACTGCAAAAAGATTCTGTGCTTCAAGCCGTTTAAGCTCTTCGCGAAGCTCTGCCAGATATTCTTCGTTATAGGCTTCGTCGGCAAGTTCAACCTCGCTCCATTTTATTTCCATGTGTTTGAGGGTAGTGATGTCTAACAGAGTGTTGTCAGCAAGTTTATAAAGTTTATTCTGTTTTACGGTAAAAATTGGGTCAAGTTTCATAAATGTTTCCTTATGATGGTCCTTCGACAGGCTCAGGAACCACGAAACGCAGAACATGAGCTTATTGAAGGATAAAAAAAGACCTTTACGCACACAGCATAAAGGTCTGGATTTTCCAAATCAAAACAAAAGACTATTCTGTAAGAATACGAATAACTTCTGCCTTATCCTGTGTGTCAAGAATTTCCTGACGTTTTTCAGGGCTCTTGAAAAGAAGGCTTACTTCTGCAAGGAACTGAAGATGAGGACCTGTCTTGTTTACAGGAGAAAGAGTCATAATGAATATACGGCAAGGTTCCTGATCAAGCGAATCAAAATCTACAGGATTATCCGAAATACCAATACAAGCTACCAAATCGCTTACGGTGTCTGTTTTACCATGAGGAATAGCGATACCATGTTTCATACCAGTTGACATTTTGCGCTCGCGGTCCAAAACACATTCGCGGGCAGCTGCTTTATCTGTAACTTTGCCAGCCTTGTAGAGTACTTCAAGCATCTCGTCAACAATTTCTTCTTTAGTGGTTCCCTTTAAATGAAGGTTAACCGTGTCTGTTGTTAATACTGTTCTTAAGTCCATATACATTTATTTTATGCTAGAAATAAAATTTGTCAAGGTGGAAATGCCTATAAATCGCTTATAATTTGCAATTTATATTCTAACTTCTGCACCTTGCCAACGCATCTGTTATATTATCAAAAATATTTTCGCGGCCAAGCTTGTCGGCCATACCAGTTTTTTCAAGCAGCAGGTAGGGCTGAGTGTGAATACCGCTTATGACAATTGTAATTCCTTTTCTGTCGCAGGCTGCTTTACACTGTTCGAGCGCTCTGATACCACCTGCATCAAGATAAATTGTATTTCTCATACGCAGAACAAGATATTTACAGTCTGTTCTGGCACGTTCTGTTGCAACTTCAAATTTGCGCACTGTACCAAAAAAGAGTGGTCCTTCAATTTCATAAACAAAGGTTTGCGGTGGAATATCAAGATTTTCTGCCGGCATATCTTTTTTGATACCACCGGTAAGAACTTCACGCTGATTTTGAACCTCTGACAAATCAATCATTTTCTTTATAAAGAAGAAGGCTGCAAAACCAAGACCTACTTCGATAGCAACTGTAAGATCTACAAAAACTGTAATAAGGAATGTTACAAGGAATACACAGATATCAGATTTCTGACCATGAAGTAACGAGCGGATTGCAGGAAAGCCTGCCATATTCCAGGCAACATTTATAAGGACAGCGGCAAGTGCAGCCATAGGGATATAAGCGGCATATTTTCCGGCAAAAAGAAGAATTATCAGCAGTGTAAAAGCATGGATAATGCCGGCAACCGGTGTTTTTCCGCCATTTTTAATATTTGTGGCTGTTCGTGCAATTGCTCCTGTAGCCGGGATTCCTCCAAAAAGAGGACTTGCAATATTTGCAATTCCCTGGGCAATAAGCTCTGTATTTGAATCGTGCTTTGAACCAATCATACCATCTGCAACTACAGCACTAAGAAGTGATTCAATTGCTGCAAGAACAGCAATTGAAACTGCAGTAGGGAAAAGGGTAGTAATTGTTTTGAGGCTCAAGGATGGCAGCTGTGGTTTTGGAAGAGTATTTGGAATTACAAAATGCTGCGAGCCGTCTGCAAAGGTGCCGATTGTATCTGTTTTAAGGCCTGCAGTTTTTTCAAGAATAATACTTACTACAGTTGCAAGAATAATAACAACAAAGCTTCCGGGAATCTTTTTTATAAATTTTGACCAGATAAAAATAAATGTAAGGCAGATTGCTGCCATTGCAAACGAATACCAGTTTATTGTAGCAGCCGAGCGGATATAAACAATTATTTTTGGAAGAAAATCTCCAGGCATTTTTGAATATTCTTCGCCAAGAATCATCATTGGTGTAGAAAAGTCTGGGCGGAGTCCAAAAAAATCTCCAATCTGACCTGCAGCAATTGTTACTGCGATACCAGCTGTAAAGCCCGTAACAATTGTATATGGAATGAATTTTACAAGTCCCCCCATCTTAAAAGCGCCAAGAAGAATAAGAATTATTCCTGCCATGACGGTAGCGGTTGCAAGACCACTAAGTCCATATTGTGCAACAACGCCGTATACAATAACTGCAAAGGCACCCGTAGGGCCTCCAATCTGTACGCGACTTCCACCAAAGGCAGAAATACAAAAGCCTGCAATAATTGCTGTAAAAAGACCTGCTGCAGGATTTACACCTGATGCAATAGCAAAAGCAATTGCAAGTGGAAGCGCAACAATTCCGACAATAACGCCGGCAATGAGATCGCTTACGAATGTTTTGGAATTGTAAGATTTGAGAGTGTTAAGAAGTTCGGGTTTAAACATAATGAAGGATTATAATGAATTTAATAAGAAAAATACAAGCATCTAAAAAATGAAAAAATGCTCCCGCGGTATTCTGCTTTTTTCATAATTGGAACTTAAAGAATATTTTATAATTCTATCCCTTATACTCCGGTTCATTTTCCGCGGCGGCAAATCCTAATGCTTCATCAACAAGGCTGTCGATATAGCTGGCTTCGGCGGCTTTTTCTTTAGTTGTACCAGCGACACCCAACGATTTTTTCTGCTGAGCTTTCTTTTCCTGTCGTCGTGCCAAAAGTTGTTTTGCAGCAAAAAGAATGTCGGCTGCTTCCTGTGCATTTTTGATATGCAGGCATTGTGCAACAGCACTTTCTTCTGCACTGGCAAGACCTTCAAGAGTAATAAATGTTTTTTGTAATGCGGCAGCTCGTTTTTCTGCAACTCCAGGCAGCTCCAGAAAAATTGAATCAACATTTTCTTTTGTACGAAGCCGCTGGTTCCTGCTTGTGGCAAAGCGGTGACATTCATCACGAACACGCTGCAGCAGTCGAAGTGCATCGCTCCTTCGTGGAAGATTTATTGGTGTACTGTTTCCCGGCAGATAAATTTCTTCATCACGCTTGGCAAGTCCCGCAACAGGAATATCAAGTCCAAGAGAATTTAAAATTTCTTCTACGGCATTTACCTGTCCAAGACCACCATCAATCAGAATCAAATCAGGTAAATCTGCCTGCTCGTTTAAAAGTCTTGTATAACGTCGTGATGCCGCTTCACGCATAGATTCAAAATCATCAATAATACCATCTGTAGTTTTAAGGCGGAAATATCTGTAATTCTTTTTATCTGGATTTCCATTATAAAAACTGATGAGAGATGCAACCGGGAACTTGCCGCCAATATGTGCAATATCAAAGCCTTCGATTCTAACAGGAAGTGTATCAAGTCCAAGAAGCGTTTTAAGTTCTTCCATTGCAGGAACATCGCCTCTGTCGCGAAGCCGTCTTATTATATCTTCGTGCGCATTTTCTCTTGCCATATTCAAAGCAGCAATATCACGTTTGTCTGTATCGCCTGGAACAATAACCTTTGTTGAAGTATTCATTGCTTCGCTAAGCCATCTGTTTATAAAATCACACTGGGCTTCTGTAGGAACATAAATTGACGGAGGAATCTGATTTGAATCTTCATAATAAGCAGCCATAAATTCAGCAAGCAGTTCATCATCTTCATTAAGACTTTCAACACGATAATTTTCGCGGCCAAGCAGCTTGCCCTGTCGAATCTTAAGGACAGTAAAGCTTACAAGTTCTCCTTCACTGTAATGAGCAATATAATCACGGTCTTCGGAATCAAAGCTTTCTACTATATTCTGATTCTGTAAAATCATAAGGGCTTTAATTCCGTCTCTTAACCTGGCAGCTTTTTCAAAATCAAGCGAGGCGGCTGCATCCTTCATCTGCTTTGTCATTCTTTCTACCGCCTGCTCGGCCTGACCTGAAAGTAATGCAGTAATTTCTTCTATATAATTATTATATTCTTCTTTACCAATTTTTCCACAGCAGGGAGCTTTGCACTGCTTCATATGATAGTAAAGGCAGGGAGTTTCTCTCTTGTGTAACGTGCGGCAATGTCTTACCGGATAAAGCCTGTAAATATTTTCTATAAATGTATCAAGTGCATTTACGTTAGGGTAGGGACCAAAATAAAGTGAGCCATCCTGTAGAATACGTCTTGTTCTGAATATCTTTGGAAAATCTTCTTTTGTAACCCGTAATACCGGATAAGATTTTCCGTCTTTAAGACAAATGTTGTAACGCGGGCTATGTTGTTTTATAAGATTATTTTCCAGAAGAAGAGCTTCGTATTCGTTGGCTGTAGTTATGTATTCAATGGAAGCAGCACGGGAAACTAAAAGTCTTGTTTTTACAGTCCTTTGTCCCGAAAAGTAGGAGCACAATCGGTTTTTAAGGTTTTTTGCTTTTCCTACATAAATAATAGTTCCTTCTTCATTGCGCCAGAGATAGACGCCGCTTGATTGAGGAGCTTTTAATGCCGTTTCATGTAGAATGTTTTGTGCCATAAAATATCGCGAAAATATCGCGGATCAGGGACCCCCAATTTTTTAAATATTATATCAAATTTTTTTGTATTATGCCGATAGTCTAAGCAGGTACCTATATGAAAAAATTATTAAAAAAGACAGTGGTTTTTGCCACCGTCAGTATGATTTTTGCAGTCATTAATACGACTGTTTTTGCAGAATCTAAGCAGATTGTTCTCGGTGGGAAAGGCGGCTGGCCTGCTTTTAAGTATGAAGAAAATATCACAACAGGAAAAGGCCGTTTTGGCTATGATTGTATAGAGCTTGCCACAAATTCCTTTGTTTTTGATGATTATACAGATCTTCTTATCGATTTTGAGGATCCTTCAAATCCTGTTTCAGCCGGTAGTTATGAGGTTGTAACAAATAATCTTAAGCTTTCAAGTCAATCTCTTATAGAAAAATCGGCTGGTTTGAGCCGTAATATAGGCGGTTTGAGCGTTCTTGGAAAACCAGGTACTTTTTTTGGTTCTGAAGGACTTATGGGTTCTTTTTCAATTGAATTCTGGCTTTGTCCTTCGCTGGCAGAAAACGGTGAAACAATAATTAATTGGGAATCTTCAAAAAATGTTCGCGGAAGACTTGTTTATCAGCTTATAAACTGTCTTTTTGACGGCGGACATCTTAACTGGACTATATCAAATCTTTTTGATTCTTATAGCGGCCCGGATGGAAACGGCGAAATTCATCTGAAGGGTTCATCTACTATTATTCCTGATTCCTGGTCATATCATGCTTTAAGTTATGATTGCGAAACAGGAATTCTTGAATATCTTGTAAATGGAATAACAGAAGATATAATTTATATTACTTCAAATGGCAGAGAAAACGGTGAAGTTTATCTTGTTGTTATGGGAACACCTTCACAGCTTGAATTCTGTAATGAATATACCGGAAAAATTGATGAAATCAGAATTTTAAGAAGACCGTATTCTCCGCCGGATTATCAGTCGGCAGAAGCTGCGGGTGCTCTTGGAAGAATGCTTTATCAGCCTGCGGGTGGTCGTTTTGAAACAACTCCGATTGTAGTTTCAACCGGTTCTAGATTAAATTGCCTTACAGCCGAAATGAATGTTCCGGCTCAGACAGAAGTAAGCTTTTTTGTGCGCTCGGGTGACAATTACTTTAACTGGACAGATTCGTATCCTGAATGGAAGCCTGTAGAAAGTGGAAAAGCAATAGACGGTGTTTCTGGAATGTATTTTCAGGTTGCCTGCGAAATGTACCCGGATGGAAACGGTGCAGTTTCTCCTTCGGTAACGCAAATCACACTTGATTTTAATGAGCTTCCAGTTCCGCTTCCTCCATTTACTGTAAAAGCAGAAGCTGGAAACGGCAGTGTAACTTTAAAATGGAATTATTCTGTAGATGATACTGCAGGCGGTTATTATATCTATTATGGAAACAGACCCGGCGAGTATCTTGGACGAGTTGCAATCGAAGGTCCATCACCTGTAAATGTAGGAAATACAACAAGTTATACTCTTACAGGTTTAGAAAATGGAAAAATATATTATTTTGCGGTAGCTTCCTGGTCTTCGCTTGATGACAGGATTATAGGACCGCTTTCTAAAGAAGTTTTTGCGCGACCATTAAAAAGGTTAGGAGAATAGGTGGGAGAAAAAAATGGCAAAAAAATTCGTTAACAACGTAAATGAAAAAAATCTTGTACTTACAAGAGCTCAGGGCGCAGTAATTGCCCGTGATTTTCCGACAGCGGCAAGATTGTATAAACAGCTGCTTAAGGGTGACCCTTCGAATGTTGATTACCTTAAGGAACTTGGCTCTATTTATGTAAAGAATGGAGAAGATGAAAAGGCAATCCCATATTACGAACAGATTATTACGTTCTATCCTCATTATATTGATGCAATGACGAGCCTTGGTGCAATTTACCGTCGTCTTAAGCGCTATGAAGAATCGATTGAGATTCTTGAACGTGCCGTTGATGAAGGTCGTCAAACTGCTGATGTAAATTATAACCTTGGTTTTACATATCGCGAAATGGGAAACTGGGATGATGCAATCGAAGCTTTTTCTTCTGTTGTAAACGAAAATCCTTCTGATGTTCTTGCTTATAATCATCTTGGTGCAATTTATCTTGAAAAGAAAGAATATGAAAAATCAATTGCGGCTTTTAAGCGTGGACTTCAGATAGATCCGAATCACCCGATTTTGAATTACAATCTTGCACGCTGCTTTAGAAAGGCGAAAATGTATACAGATTCAATCCGTTGTTTTGAAAATGCTCTTAAAGCAAAACCGGGTTGGGTTGATGCAATAAAAGACTATAGTAATCTTCTTGTAAAATGCCAGAAGTCAAAGGAAGCTTCTGATCTTGTAAAGCATTCAATTGAGCTTTATCCAAATGATACAAAGCTTCTTTCAATGTTAGGAAGCATTTATCTTGATCAGTATGATTATGATTCTGCTGAAAAAACTTTTAAACGCGCAAAGAAGGTTGATAATCAGGATATCCAGATTCTTATGGGACTTGCAGAAGCTCTGGAAAAAGGCGAAAAGTCACAGGAAGCACTTGAAACAGTCCTTGATGCTCTTGAAATTTACCCGGATGATAAAGATGTAAAAAAGCGTTATGTTCAGACATTGCTTTCTGCAAATCAGATTGATGCAGCGGGAACTAATGTAAAAGAGCTTTACGGCGAAGATAAGGAAGACCCTCAGGTTCTTGATTTGTATGGTCAGTATCTTATCTGTCGTGATGAAGAAAAACAGGCAGAGCAGTGCTATAAGAAAATTAATAATGTAAATAGAAATTATAAATCATATCTTCTTTCTGCTGCAGAACGTTATAATCAGGTTGGAAAAACAGAAAACGCAGAACGTTATGCAAAAGAATATGTTGCTTATGATATGAGAAATCCTGACGGCTATAATATGCTTGGAAAGATTTATTCAAAGGGTGGCCAGGTTCAGAAGGCAATTGATTCTTATGACAAGAGCCGTAACCTTCGCCGTCCAAATGTTCTTGCAGATAAACAGATTCAATCTTTGCAGGAGCTTATGAATAAGCCTCCCGTTCCAGAAGAACCGGAAGAAACTCAAGAGCAGGTTGTTGTGGAGCCGGAAATTGTCGAAGAGACTGTAGATACAGAAGCTATAGAAGAGGTTCCTGAAGTAACTCCTGAAGAACCAAAACAGGAAGAAAATTTTGATTTTGAATCAATGGGCGACAACGTTCCAATGCAGGAAGCTTTGCAGGAAGAAGAAGGTGAATTTTTTGATGATTCCGACGAAGTTTCCGAAGAAGAAACTGTTGATGCAGAAGCACTTAAAAAGGATGAAAATCTTTCTCCTTATGATATTGAAGCAGATCCACTTTCTGATAGAGATAGACTTGTAGGAAAAATTGAGGAAGATGATTCTGTAGATGCAACTAACGGTTTTGGAATGACTAATGTTGCCGGTGATGGTGGAAGTGAAGGAGTTCCTTCTGTTTCTGATGCGTCTGATAATGGTGACAGTGACAGCTTTGATTTTGGGCAGTTTGATGAGACTAACGCATACGCCGATGATGCTGACGAATTTGATATTAACAAAATGCCTGATCCGTTCGGTTCAAATCCAGAGGCTAATCCAAATCAGGCAATGGCTTCAAGAAGTCCTGCCGGTTCTTTTGCAACAACAATGATGGATACAGCAACAAGAGCGATGGATACTGTAAAGCAGGCTAACGAACTTGCTCAATATAACGCACAGGAACAGGCTTTGCGTGATCAGCAGCGTGAAGAACAAATCAGACAGATGGAACAGCAGTATGCAGAAGAAATGGATGCAATGCGACGCAAGGTTGAAGAGCTTGAACAGGAGCGTGACAATAGTGGTCAGAGTTCTGTAAAGAGTCTTATGAGTACTGCCGAAGATCTGCTCCCGACAATCGAAAAAATTCTTGCGGACGATGATACTGCTATTGAAAATGTTGCAGAAATTGAGTTGTTTAAAAAACTTATCGAACTTTGTCATTATCTTCCTGAAAAAGAAAAAGAAGATTTCCTTGCAAGTCCAATAAGATTAAAGATGGAATATATTATCGCCAAAATGTCTGGTATTCCGGGACTTTTAAAAACTGCACTTTCGCTTAAGAAAGCTGGTTTGTTAGGCGAGGCTAATTTAGATGCAGTGTCACAGAACGTATTTGCAGTTACAAATCATGAGCTTAGAAAGGTCTTCAAATGCATGAAGAAACTTTCGAACGATCTTGATGATGAGTATCTGGCTGATGCTATGTGCAACAGTATTGATAATATCCTGGAGAAAATTGAACTTGCAGAAAACAGCATTCAGATATTCTAATTTATTTTAGAATAATGATTCTGGAATGTGTTATAACTTCCGGGCCATTTTCTGTAATTAAGATGTCGTTTTCCAGACGTGTGCCGCCCAGAGCTTCATCGTAAAGACCTGGTTCAAGAGTTAAAATCATGCCGGGCTTAAAGTGCAGGTCAGCGGGCATTTTTGTACTGACTCTCGGATATTCATGAATCTCAAGTCCAATGCCGTGACCAAGTGTATGCGGCATTTTTCTTTTTGCTGTTGAAAAAACATAGTCGGCGCGTTTTGCTGCTTCCTGAATTGTGTGTTCTGGAGTGTACAGTTTAAGACATTCGTCGTATGCTTTCTGAACAAGCTCCAGCTGCTTTTTCTGTTCTGGTGAAAGCTTTCCTTTTGCAACTGTAATTGTTGTGTCGCTTGTGTAGCCTCTGTATACAACTCCAAAATCAAGAATAGAAAGACCTTTTGCTGGCCATGGAGCATTTGTATATCCTGGAAAAGCATGAATTGCAAAGCTTCGGGTTGGGCCGGCTGCTAGCGTGTCAAAGCCTGTTCGTTGACAACCATGTTCGCGGCATTCACGTTCTATAAAAAGAGCAACATCCATTTCTGTTTTTATTGTGCCGTCCTTTATGCCTGCTTCAATTTTATCAATAATCAAATCTCCAATGCGGGCTGCTTCGCGGGTACATTCAATTTCGTATTCATCCTTGCAGACACGACAGTCTACTGTAAAACTGTGAACACCTTCTTCCTTGCAGCGGCAGTCATAATTGTTCAGTGCATCAATAAAATGAAGATATTGTGGATATGTAAGATATGGTGGGAGTTCAACTTTGCTGTTTACACCGTGAGTGTAACCAACATTTAAAATGGCCCGGACAGCATCTGTGTCCTTGTTTTTATAGCGTGTGTAAGGTACAAGCTTGTCATAAAAAGCATTTTTCTTTGCAAGATTTTCATCCCACGGAATAAGGTAAGTAAAACCATCACTGAAAATAATGAGAACTGCATCGGCATTGTGACCTGTAAGATATGGAATAGCAGGATCACGGTGTTCTTCTGAGTCGATATAAACTACCGCACCGATTTCGTTTTCTCTAAGATATTCGGCGATGCGCATGCGTCGTGTTTCATAAATTTGTTTCATTTCGTCTTTTGAATAGTTTTTCATTTTTTTCCCCTTTTGATTATACTTATTGCGATTTCATCTTTTGTAATTATAAGTTCAAGAATGCCAATTACTGCAAAAACAACTGCAAGTATTGCAAGCGGTACTCCTGCACTTAAAAGTCTTCCGTGTCCATCAAATGCATTCAGTAAGATAGGGCGCAGAAACCAGCATGGAATTGCAGCAATTACAGACATCACAGTAATTTTCAGCGCATAAAACAGATTGCTTATAACTATGCGGCGTGTTTCCATTGTGCCAAGTTTTTTCATAAAAATAAATAGGAATACTGTATTTACAAAACTTGCGATACTTAAAGCACAAGCAATTCCGTTTCCGCCGAAAGGTTTTGTAAATGCTAATACGAGCAGAATGTTTGCTCCAAAGCTTATGATACCGGCTAGAGTTGGCAGTTTGGAATTTTTCTGTGCATAAAAGGCAGGCCCAATTATTCTGTTTAGCGCAATAAAAAGAAGTCCCGCAATATGAAAGCGGAATTCCCCAAGCGTAAGTTCTACCGACCGTTCATCAAACATATTGTTTTTGTAGACAAGCGTAATAATTTCTCTTCCGGCAATAAGAGAGTAGGCTGTTACCGGAATGGAAATAACAATCATGATTTTCATTGCCTGAATAAGCATGTTGTTAAATTCTTTCCATTTCTGATTGCTTGCAAGTCCGCTCATATCTGGCAGAATTACTGTTCCAATAGTAACTGCAAAAATTCCCAGAATAAGTTCCTGTAGTCGCAGACTAAAACCAAGACTCGAAGTAATTCCTTCTCCGGCGCGGTTAGCCATTGCTGTAGAAACTGCATCATTAAGCTGGTAGGCAGCCATTCCAATAATTGTAGGAATAACCAGTGCAATTACTTTACGTGTTCCCGGGTTAGAAAAGGTTTTTCGCAGCGAAGTTAATCCTGTGCGAAAGCCAGTCTTTCTTATAAACGGCCACTGAAACAATGCCTGGATACAACCACCACTTACAACTCCAATAGCCATTGCTCTTGCAGGATTTTCTGTATGAGGTGCAAGAAGATATGTTCCCAGAACAACAATTCCATTAAACATAACAGGTGTAAAGCCGGAAGGAGCAAAAATCTTACATCCATTTAAAATTCCCTGAAAAAGTGCGGCAATAGAAATAAAGAACAGGTACGGGAACATTATGCGGGAAAGAAATGTAATTTCCTGTTTTTGTAACAGCCAGTATTGAACAAGTTCTGCGTAGTTTGAAGCGCCCGTATCAGCAGGCTTTTTACAGAAAAATGATGTTAGCAGCGGAGTAATTATAATTCCTATAACGACAATGCATACCGTCAAAAAAGAAACAAGAGTTATAGTACTGTTTATAAAATCCTGAGTATCTTTGCGGTTTTGTTCATCATCACCTTTTTCAAGATAAGATTTAAAAGTCGGGACAAAAGCAACAGTAACAGAGCCTTCGGCAAAAAGCTTTCTTAAAAGATTTGGAATTAAAAAAGCAACGGAAAAACAGTCAGAATAAAAGCCGGTTCCCAGAAAAGAGGCTTTTGTCATTTCGCGGATAAGTCCCATAATGCGGGATGCGAAGGTCATGAGCGAAAGTATCAGTCCGGAACGTACAATGGATTTACCGGATTTGTTTTGTTCGGTCACATCATTTTTTTTCATATTATAAGAATAATAACATTGCGAAATTTGTTCAATTGATTTACAATTATATTGTATAGTACAAATCCCCTATGATACATATGGAGGAGCTTTAATGTCCCAAAAAAAAGGTTTCTTTTCAAAAGTTGGTAAGACAAGAATTGTACCTATAGGTCTAAAAATTCTTCTTATTTTCATTACGATTATACTTCTTTCCAATTTTGCAACAAATTTTCTTTCAATTCAGCTTTCAAAGAAGCAGATAATCAACCTTAATAACACAATCATGGTTGAACAGCTGAAGGAACTCTATACTAATGCCACGAATCAATTCCAGATTTACAATTATTCCGAAAACAAGGAAGAATCTCTGGAGGCTCTCCGCAATGTTGCAGAATCTGGTTTTTCGAATAAAAACAGCGTTGCAATTGGTGTAAAACAAAACGGTCAGATTATTTTTTCTGCATGTAATAACAACCTGACTGAATGGAAAGACTTTTACGACAAAGAGACTCTAGAAAAAATTAATACAGATTTTGATAATGATAAAAAAGAAGGTTCAATCAATTTTACAAATCAGGATGGCGATTATTTTGGAGTTTATAAATATCAGCCAGACTGGAATTATTATCTTATCCGCGCCGAAAAACGTTCCGACCTTGATGCAAATACAAAGAACGTTTATCTTTATACACTTTTGATTATTGTTATTCTTACAGTTGCCTTTGTTGTTATAGGATGGATAATTCTTCGTCATGAATTTAAGCCTGTAACAATTATTACAAAAGATCTTTATGAAATGCAGCAGCACAAGCGGCTTGAACTTATTGATTTATCTCATGCCCGCAACGATGACATTACTTATCTTGCTGCTTCGTTTAATACACTTTCATCTTCTGTAAATAATCTTCTTGGAACCTTCCAGAAATTTGTTCCAAAGGATGTTGTTGCAAAAGCTTATAGTGATCAGGGTATTGGTCTTGAAGGAAGTCAGCGTGAGCTTGCAATGCTTTTCTCTGATATCAAGAGCTTTACTTATAGAACAGAAACTTTGGGCAATGATATCATTGACGTTTTGAACGTTCACTACAACAGGGTTATTCATAATGTTCATGAAAACTATGGTGTAGTTGGTTCTATTATTGGTGATGCAATTCTTGCTGTTTATGGAACTCTGGAATCAAGCAAAAGCAAATCTTACAATGCAATCCTTGCAGCCTGGGATATTACACATGCAACTGCAGCCCTGCGTACAACAATGAAAAAGCGACGCGAAGAAATTGAAAAGAAACGAAAGCTTACAGAATCAGAGGAAAAGATTTTTGTTGCTGTTTCGCTCGATGTCGGAGTAGGTATTGATGGCGGTAACGTTTTCTATGGAAATATCGGTTCTAATGAACATATGGCAAATACTGTAATCGGTGATAACGTAAACTCTGCATCACGTTTGGAGGGACTAACAAGAATCTATCATCTGCCTGTAATTGTTTCGGGTTATATAAAGGACGAAGTTCTTGCCGAAACAGCCCGCTATAAATTCTATGAAATTGATACGGTTCAGGTAAAAGGAAAAACTCAGGGTAAGAAGATTTACTTCCCGTTTGATACAAATGAAATGGATAGTGAACTGCTTCCAAAATATGATTTGTTTGAAGAAGGTCTTGAGGCCTACTATAACGGCGACTGGAAGAGTGCAAGAAAGAAATTTAAGACTTCGGATTTACCGGAACTTACAGAAGTTTTCCTTGAACGAATGGGTAATAAGAGCGCACCGGAAGGATGGAACGGCATATGGACAATGACAACAAAATAAAGAATTCAAAACAAAGTACAGACCAGAGACACAAAGAAGTTCTTCTCTTTTTGAACGAAGAATTAAATAGACTTCAGACAGAAAATTCTACTGAGTCTTATGATTTGGAAAAAGAATATGCCAAAACAAAAAAGAATAAATCATTATTTTCTGTCCTTATCCTTATTATAAGTCTTACTGTTGTCTTTTTATCTGCCTGGGGTATTACCGCTTACATTAATAAACAGAACCAGAAAATTGCAGTAAACCTTCAGGAGTTCGAAGGACTTAATATTAAAAATCTTCTTGATTCTGTTTCTAAGGTTCAGGCAAATTATGATGCCGCAATGAAAAATAAAACAAACATTATTTCGGATCGTGATGTTGCCCTTCGTAAAGCAGAAGAAAAACGTGACAGTGATTTGTTCCTTATTCAATCGCTTTCGCTTGATTCAAAGGCAGAAGTAAATAAACGAAAAGCTGCCGTTCTTGAAGAGTATGAAAAAACTGTGGCCGAAATTAATCAGGAATATGAGCCGCAGCTTGTGCTTGCCGAAAATGAACTTGCAGAATATAAAAAGCAGCTTGATGAATATGATACGACAAAGCTCGAGGCTGCACGTCAGCAGGAACAGGCACTCGACAGTGAAAGACGTGTTCATCAGCTTGAAATGAATAAGCTCGCCGAAGAATACGAAGCACGAATTGCAGAACTGCAAAAATCTATTGCCAGTGAGCGAAAAACAAATTCTGATCAGATACGAAGCTCTTTAACAGAAGTTTCTCAAAAATACATTAACGAAATTGCTCAGCTTGATCCTGATTTAACAAGAGATGAAGCTCAGAGTGTTGTAACAGGTGTTAACGCACAATATTCAGAAGTTTTTGATTACGAAAAATTCAGCGATGAAAACATGCTCGAAGATGATACGGCACTGGAAGGTCTTATGGAATTTCAGGATGCTTATAATCTGTATAATTCTGTGCGCGAGCCTTTGGAAAAGATTCCATATAAAAATTCCGTTCCTTCCTATATGCTTGCATCACGAAAGCTTGTAGACAGTATGGGAGTTGTGTTTGAAGAAACTGCCCTTAAAATGGCTGATGAAAAGATAGATCTTAATGATACGATTGATTCTCTTGAAGAAGAAATTTCGGATCTGGAAGAAGAAGTTGACAGCCTTAATGCTCAGATTAATCAGATTAATATTGATAACGAGGCTGAAAAAGAACAGCTTCAGATGGATTTTGAGGCATCAAAACTGGAAATTGCCAGGGAATATGCAAATGTTTATGACGGAATCCTTGCAAGTGCAAAGGCACAGGCTGTTATAGTTTCCGCTAACAGTAAAGAAGAAATCCGTATTTATGTAATTCCTGCAGTAAGAGATTATATTACAGAGGCGGGAGTTGGTGCAGAAATAAAGGCTTCAAAGTCTGTAAAAGGTATAATTAAACCAATTGCCGATGAACCGGGCTTCTATCTTTTTGAAAAAGCACTTGATAAGGCTGGAAATCCAGTAGATTTTGATTTCTCACTTATCGCCATAGGCCAGTTCGTTAAGGTTTCAGTGAAATAACAGGGAAAAGCCGGAGTAATTGAAAATTTACAATATTATTGTTAAATTATCACTATGGAATTAAAAGATAATAATACTATTATTCCGGTGCGAGTTGGTATAGATATAGGTTCCACAACTGTTAAGGTTGCGGTGCTTGATAACAATGATAAATTAATATATGGCGACTATCAGCGTCATAGAGCAGATATACGTAATACAATTATTTCGGTCGTAAACAAGGCTCTTGATTTTCTTGAAAAAGAGCTTCCTGCAGGTTCAAATCAGACAGTAACAGTAAAAGTAACAGGTTCCGGTGGACTTTCAGTTTCTCAGTGGCTTAATGTTCCTTTTGTTCAGGAAGTAATTGCCGCAACAACCTCTGTAAAAAAGTTGATTCCTCAGACAGATGTAGTAATTGAACTTGGTGGCGAAGACGCAAAAATCACATATTTTAAAGGTGGTGTAGAGCAGCGTATGAACGGAACTTGTGCAGGTGGTACAGGTGCGTTCGTAGATCAGATGGCAGCGCTTCTTGAAACAGATGCAATGGGTTTGAACGAGCTTGCAAAGGGTGCAAAGCAGATTTATCCTATTGCAGCCCGATGTGGAGTTTTTGCCAAAACAGATATACAGCCGCTTATTAATGAAGGTGCCCGCCGCGAAGATATTGCTGCTTCTATTTTTCAGGCCGTTGTAAGTCAGACAATTTCGGGGCTTGCTTGTGGTAAGCCAATTCGAGGAAATGTTGCATTTCTGGGTGGTCCGCTTCACTTTCTTGATCAGCTGCGCCAGCGCTTTATAGAAACACTTAAGCTAACTCCAGAAGAAGTAATTGTTCCGCAGGATTCTCAGTTGTTTGTTGCGAGTGGTTGTGCTTTTAGTGCCGAAAGAAAATTTTCCGGCGACAATAGTGATTTTAAATTTCCTACGATAAAAGAATTCCGCGACAGTCTTAAAAATCTTGTTGGCGCAGAATTAAGTGAAGTTCAGCGTCTTGAACCGTTGTTCAAAAATCAGGCAGAGCTTGATGAATTTGAAGTCCGCCATTCCGAGCAGAAGGCAAAGCGTGGAGATCTTTCAAAAACTCACGGACCTGTTTTTCTTGGTTTGGATTCCGGCTCTACAACAACAAAAGCTGTTCTGGTTGATAAAGATGGTCGTATTATCTGGAGTTTCTATGCCCATAATCAGGGAAATCCTGTTGAACTTGCTGTAAAGGTTTTAAAAGAACTGTATGCCCAGCTGCCAGAGGATGTTTATATTGCCCGTTCAGTTTCTACAGGTTATGGCGAAGCGCTTTTTCAGGCGGCACTCGGAGTCGATGCCGGCGAAGTTGAAACAATAACTCATTTCCGCGCAGCAAACTTTTTTGTTCCTGGTGTAGAATTTCTGCTTGATATTGGTGGTCAGGATATGAAGGCGCTTCGTATGAAGGATGGTGCTATTGTTTCCATTCAGCTTAACGAAGCCTGTTCTTCTGGCTGCGGTTCCTTCCTTGATAATTTTGCAAATACAATGGGCATGGATGTAAAGGAATTCGGCAAGATTGCTCTTATGGCGCAAAAGCCTGTTGACCTTGGTTCCCGCTGTACCGTATTTATGAACAGTCGTGTTAAGCAGGCACAAAAGGAAGGAGCTTCTGTTGCAGATATTGCAGCCGGACTTTCTTATTCAGTTATTAAAAATGCGCTTTTCAAGGTAATTAAGCTTAGAAAGGCTAGTGATATTGGAACAAAGGTTGTCGTACAGGGAGGAACTTTCTTTAATGACGCAATTCTCAGAGCCTTTGAAAAAATTGCGGGTGTAGAAGTTTATCGTCCTGATGTTGCGGGGCTTATGGGCGCTTATGGTTCGGCTCTTATTGCTTATGACCAGTGGCTCGATCTTACTGCACCAAAACCGGGCGAACCGGAAGGAACAGTCCACGAGATTCATTCAACAATTGCAAAGCTTGATGAACTTGAAAAGTTTAAGGTTTCGCTTGAACTTAAACGTTGTGGAAAATGTCAGAATAATTGTCTTCTTACTATTAATACGTTCTCTACAGGAAACGAAGACAGAACTTTTATAACAGGTAACCGCTGCGAAAAAGGTGCCGAATTAGAATCAGAAAATAAAGGTAAAGACTCCAGAGTAATAGATGCAAGCAATAAAGCAAATACCGGCTTAGATGATGATGACGCTGGTCCTCTTCCAAATCTTTTTGCCTGGAAAGCAAACAGACTTTTTCATTATGCGCCACGCCGTCCTGAAGATTCGCCAATGGGTGATGTAGGAATTCCCCGCGTTCTTAATATGTACGAAAACTATCCTTTGTGGTTTACGTTCTTTAATGAGCTTGGTTTCCGTGTTCTTTTGAGTCAACGTTCTTCCCGTAATGTTTACGAAAAAGGCCTTGAAACAATTCCTTCTGAATCTGTCTGCTATCCGGGAAAAATAAGCCATGGACATGTGGAGTCTCTGCTTCAGCGTGGAATTAAGTTTATATTTTATCCTTGCGCTCCTTATGAAAAAACGGAAGATACAGGTGCAGGTAATCATTATAACTGTCCGATTGTAACAAGTTATCCAGAAGTTCTTCGTAATAATATAGATGCACTTAGACAAGATTCTTCTATATTATTTATGAATCCGTTTTTGCCAATTTATGATAAAGAAGCACTTGCAGAACGACTTGCCGAAGAAATGCTTCCAAAATTTCCGACTCTTACAAAAGAACAGATTTTTGCCGCTCTTGATAAAGCATGGGCAGAGCAGGAGCAGTTCCGCGAGGATGTAAAGCGTGCAGGCGAAGAAGCTCTTGAAGAAGTAATCACAAAGGGTGGAAGCGGAATTGTTCTTGCCGGCCGTCCTTACCATCTTGATCCGGAAATTAATCACGGAATCCCTGAAATGATAAACGGGCTTGGACTTGCTGTCTTTACAGAAGATTCAATTGCCCATCTTGGAAAAATAGAACGTCCTTTACGAATTATAGATCAGTGGACTTACCACAATCGTTTGTACAGGGCTGCGCAGTTTGTTTCCGAAATGCCTGACCTTGAACTTGTTCAGCTTACATCTTTTGGTTGTGGACTTGATGCTGTAACTTCTGATCAGGTTGATGAAATCCTTCGTGCAAAAAACAGAATGTACACGCTTATAAAAATTGACGAAGGAAGTAACCTTGGCGCCGTAAGAATCAGAATCCGTTCTCTTATTGCAGCAGTAAAAGCAAGACGCAGAAATAATGTAAAAACATATCACAAATCTTCGGCTTATGAACGTGTTGTTTTCACCGAAGAAATGAAATATACGCACACGATTATTGCACCACAAATGTCGCCGATTCACTTCAGACTTATAAAACGTGCGTTTGAATCAGCCGGCTATAATTTTGTAGTTCTTGATTCCGTTGACCCTAAGGCTGTAGATGCGGGTCTGCGTTATGTAAACAATGATGCCTGTTATCCTTCTATTATAGTAGCCGGTCAGATGATGGCAGCTTTGGAAAGCGGAAAATATGATCTTAATCACGTAAGCCTTCTTATTTCTCAAACCGGCGGTGGTTGTCGTGCAACAAATTATATAGGCTTTATACGTCGTGCGCTTGCAGATGCAGGCTGGGGACATATTCCTGTTATAAGTCTTAGTGCGCTTGGTCTTGAAACGAATCCGGGCTTTAAGCTTACTGTTACTCTTATTGATAAGCTTGTAAAAGCCTGTATGATTGGCGACGTATTTATGCGTGTGCTTTACAGAGTTCGTCCTTATGAAGCAGTTCCTGGTAGTGCAAATCAGCTTTATGAAAAATGGAACGATAAGGCAGAAGCTATGCTCCAGAGGGGTGCAGGCTGGGTTGGCTATCATAAGCTTTTAAAAGGAATAATTCAGGAATTTGATGAACTGCCGTTAAGACCTGTGAAAAAGCCTCGCGTTGGCGTAGTAGGTGAAATTCTTGTAAAGTTCCATCCTACAGCAAATAATCATATTGTAGAAACTATAGAAAAAGAAGGCGCAGAATGTGTAATGCCAGATCTTGCAGATTTCTTCTTCTATTCATTCTCTGTTGATATTATTCGTCACAAAGATTTAAAGCTCCCGCTTAAAAAGAAAAAGAATGCAATTCTTCTTATCTGGGCTCTGGAAATTTACCGTCGCAAAATGAAGCGGCTCTTGAAAAAAAGCAGAAGATTTACAGCACCTTCGTCTATTTACGAATTGATGAAAGGTGTCGATGATATAGTACAGCTTGGAAATCAGACTGGTGAAGGATGGTTCCTTACTGCCGAGATGGTCGAGCTTATACATGATGGAGTTCCTAGCATTGCCTGTGTTCAGCCGTTTGCATGTCTTCCAAATCATGTAACCGGAAAAGGTATGATTAAGGAACTTAGACGAAGGTTCCCGGAATCAAATATAAGTGCAATTGATTATGACCCGGGTAGTTCAGAAGTAAATCAGCTGAACAGACTTAAGCTTCTGCTTTCAAATGCGCCAGTCGGAAAACATCCTGACGAGGTTGAAGACGGCTTTATTCGCTTGAGCGATGGTTCCATTGTAAAAGGAATCATAAGTCTTGCAGAGGGTACAACTGATGTTGACCCTGCTCAATCATTTGCAGAATAATAGAGTAGAGATTAGGATTAGCTGAAGGTGGAAAAATGAAAAAGTTGAACAGAACAATCATAGCGGCTTTATTTATGCTCCTGTTTGTTTCGCCGGTTTTTGCGGCATATAATTCCTGGGGAATTCCGGATTCTTCAGAAATAAGAAAAGGACTTACAGAACGATGGTTCGAAGCTTCTCTTGAAGCCGTACGTATGAATCTTCCTGAAATATACGATAACAATGCCGGAGAAAAGTTTCAGGTAAGGCTTGAAGAGTCTGATTCAACTTATATGATTTATGTTGCTCCGTGTGCGACAATAAATGTAAAGGTTTATTCAAATAAAGGTGTAACTCAGGAGCAGCAGGAGGTTTATCCAGGCGATGCTCCAGGCAGCTGGGTTTTAGTCCGCGACAAAAAAACTGATGAACCAATTAGAATCCGCTGGTATTTTTCTGTAAATACAGATGTTTATGTTCAGTTTACTCCTTATGGTAAAACAGCTTTTGCCGATCTTGTGATTTATGGAAATTATGCTTCAAAGGGAGCTTCTACAGGCGTTCCTTTTTCTGCACTTTACAGCGCTTCATTCGAAGATATTCTTAATATGACAGCAGTTTCTTTGCCATGGAAATATGTTACGGTAGACGGCGACAGATTTGATAACGTTCTTCAAATGGCAGGAATGATTCAGAAAAATCTTGGACGAGTAATGTTTGTGCCGAATGCAATGTACGATGAAGACGGAAAGCTTGTTCAGATTTCAAATGGAAAAGCCTTTAATTCTGAAGATGTAGATTCTTCTAAACTTTATCTTTCTTCTGCAGGTTTTCTTAAATGGATTGCAGACGGTCTTGTTGAACCAATTGCCGGAAGTAAGCTTAAACGCGAGCCTTTACTTGTAGAAACTGTTTCGGTAAAGGAAACAGGCTATCAGGGAATCTTGTCTCAGAAATATAATCTTTTCTTTTCACTCGATTGGGTACGAAATCTTGCAGCAGCAATAATGTCTGTTAATACAGGAAGAGTTTATCTTTACAATGAATCTGGCGCAGATGTTACGATTAATCCTTTTGCGGCAGCAATAAGCGGAGCTGGAACTGTAAATACAGTTACATTTATAGAAGATACCGGTTACGATGTTTCTGTACTTAAATCACTCTTATATGTGCTTGCTGCTACAGAAAGCGGAAATATTTATTTTGGCGCAATCAGGGAAACAGACAAAACTGTAACGCCCGAAATAAAAGTTTTTAATGATTGTGTTGTTTTTCTTCCGTATTTTAGTAGTAACGGTTCCTTTGGTTGCTTTGTTTATATGAATGGGAAACAGATTTCTCTTGATGATTTCTGTATGCTCTATGCCAGTGATAATGTTTATCTTACAAGAGTAAGGGCATCTGAGCAATTCTATCCAGAGTGATGTGCTTATGAAGAAAAAATTATTAGCTGTTTCATTAGCGGCTTTCCTTGCAGCAGGTGGCTTTGCATCTGAGTTAGACATTTATAATGAACTCAATATTTATTCGAATGCCGAATATTATCCCGGGGTAATAGAAAAAGCTGAACAGCTCGAAAAAAATTATCCCGAATCTGTTTTTATTGTTACTGCACGTATTGCAAAAGGACAGGCGCTTACAATTCTTAACAGATATGAAGAAGCAGAAGAAACTTTTGCAACAGTTCTTTCTTCTTTAAGATTTGGTGCAGAAGATTATGCAAAATGCTGGTATTATCTTGGACTTGCATATTATTTTGACGGGGACTATACAAATGCAATTTCTGCCTTTCATACTGCCTGTGATGTAGAACAGCGTGAAAATAAACTTGAATATTATCATTCGTCTATTCTTTATGCAGGTCGAATAAATTTCTTTATGGAGCTTTACGAAAAATCAATTCCACTTTTTGAATATGTTGTTTCTAACGGAACTTATTTTTCTAAGCCGGAATATGACGAAGCTTTACAGAAGCTGCTTTTTGCATATAACAGTGCAGGAAATTATAACAATACTATTAAGCTTTATTCAAAACTAGATGAACAGGATTTTTCTGAAAGCGTATATTCGGCATTGACAATTTATACTGCTGACGCTTACGAAAAAACAGGAAACGTTCAGCTTGCCTATAGCACTCTTAATAAAAATCAGAATGAAGATTTTAAGGAAATGCTTTCTGTTTTCCGATTAAATCTTGGCGCGGCTGCTTATGCAAAAAAAGATTACGATACCGCGCTTGAATATTTTACCCTTGCTGAAGATAGTTCTGTAGAAGCTAATCTTATTACAGCATTTATTTATAAACAGAAAATCGAACTTGACCGGAATGGAAAAGCTTCTGCAGCAGGTGTAAAAGACGCTTTACTTGATAATCAGGAACGGATTTTTGCAAGCAATATTCAGGGACTTTCTGATTCGTATTATTCTCTTTTGATGCGCTGTTATGCTTTTACGGACGACGCTTCTTCGTCAATTGAATGCTACGAAAAAATTGAAAAGCCTGGAGCAAAGGATGCCCTTGTTGCAGCAACAATTCTGAGCCGTAGAAATAAGGTTCAGGCAGAAAATCTGATTGCTCCTTTTATAGCAGACAGCGATTGTGCAAAATTGTATGCAAGACTTTTGTCTGCAAATCAAAAATATGAAAAAGCAGAAGCAGTTTATGTTCAGCTTGGAAAAAATAAAAAAATGGACGGAGACAGCTATATAGAATATGCTAAGGTTTTGTACCGTCTGAAAAAGTGGGAAGAAGCCTTGGCGGCTCTTAAAGGACAGACACAGCACCCGCTTTATAGTTATCTTACAGGTCTTTGTAGATATAATCTTAAATCATATATAACAGCCTATGCTTATCTTGATAGTTATACTACATCAAAAGCTTCAGAACCTGGTTATAAAAAAATAGCTCATTTTTACAAGAGTGTATGTGAGTATAAAGAGGGCAGATATGAAAATGCTTATGCAGATTTGTCAGCTTATGTAAAAACATATACAACACAGGATGAATACCTGTATCGTGCGTATGAGCTTGGAGCAAAATCAGCTTTGATGCAATCTGATTTTAAAAATGCGGTTTTTATGGCAAGAGGCATGATTACTTCCTCGCAGTCAGTTTCACAAAAACAAAATGCAGTAATTTACTGTTCCGAAATTCTTACAGATTCTAAAGATTATGATGGTGCAATAAAGCTGCTTTCTGAATATACAACAGAAAAATCAGATTTTGCCGTACGCTGTATTCTTGCAACTGCAAAAGTTTACGAAAAGCAGGGTGAGCTTGCAAAGGCAGATTCTTCTTACCAGCAGATTGTCCGTGATTATTCGGGTACGGCTTATGCAGAAGATGCGGCTTATCGTTCCGGCGAAATTTTTTACGCCGCTCAAAGTTATAAAGAAGCAGAAACACGTTTTACAAAATATATTTACAATTATGTAAACGGAAAATATTCTGACGCAGCATATTATTTTAGTGGTGACTGCAATATGAAAAACGGCGAGTTAGACAAGGCTATCATGCAGAATACAACTCTCGTTTCAAAATATCCAGACAGCATTTATTCTTATGGTGCATATAAAAATCTTTTGCAGGCTTATTACACACAGGAAAATTACAGGGATGCACTTTCGACCGCAAGACTGCTTGTACGTAATTACAATGAACAGGCAAGGTCTGACGGAATAAGTTCAAAGGTATTGGAGCTTGAACGAATTGTAAGCGGAACAGACAGAACTATTGTAGAAAAAGAAGGCGAATATGACAGAGCCGGTAAAACAGCAAGTAAAAAAGGTCGCGCTGCAGGTTCAGAACTTGTTCAGCTTTATGCACAGCATGATGAAAATACAAAAGCTTTTGAACTTGCAATTGAACTTTTAAATTATCAGAAAGATGGTGACGAAATGTATTATGCTGCCCAGAATGCAGATTTTGCCGCAGGTTATTATTACAACAAAGGCGAATCTCAAAAGGCTGCAGAATATTACTTAAAGGCTGCCGAATATTACAGATCAAGCGGACAGGATGATGACGACAAAGCCGCTGCTGCACTTTATTCGGCTGTAGATTCATTTATGGCTGCAGGGCTCAAGGGCGATGCTCAGGTTACTGCGAATCTTCTTGTAGAGCTTTATCCGGAAACAAAGCAGGGCAAGAAGGTTATGAATCTTATTAAATAGATGAAAAGGCCGCTATTGGAGGTTACAATATGAGTGTTATTATAAAGAAAACTATTTTTGGCATACTCGCGTTTGGCATGCTTTCAGCAGGGTTTGCTCAGATGGCCTCAGAAGATAGTCAGATTGAGCTTCCCGATCTTACGACTGTTGTTTCGGGCAGCAATGATCAGGAAGATTTTGCACCCGCTCCAGATTTTGATGATGTACTTGATATGACCTATACTTCAGGAGATCTTGTACCTGTTCTTCCTTCAATTTCGGTAAGTGACGAAGCCGATGTGTCTGCTGCAGATGCACAGAATGCCCAAAAAGATATTTATGCAGAAGGAAAAATCGGTGGCGGATATCCTGCAACCTTTACAGGTGATTTCCAGATTGCACGTCTTTACGGCGCAGATCCTTTTAAGATTTCTTTTACCCACGAATCTGCTTCGGGCTTTGCCAGCCACAATCTTGCTGATGATTTTAATACTTCAAATACAGCAATTGGTATTGAAAAGGATTTTATCCGCAAAGATTTACGTTGGGGTTTTGCAGGAAGTTATAGAGATGTAAAGAATGGACTTCAAAGAAAAACAGAAAGTATTGCTGCAAATAATCAGGATTCAGTTGAATTATCTGCAAATGTACTCTGGAATCTTCCAAAGGATTTTAAGCTTGCCTTTGATGTCGACAGTGAGTTTTACTATCGTTTTGCCGATATAACAAAAAACAGTGCACCTACTTTTACAGTTCCCGACTGGATTCGAAGCACCTGCCGTGTTACAGTAGATCCGGAGTTTGGAATTTCCTGGAGCCGTAACGGTTTTGAGCTTGGCTTTGATGCTCAGTATAATCTGGAAGTTTGGAATAAAATCAGTAACAGAGGTCAATTTGGTTTAGACTTTTCATGGCAGAATGATAAAATCAAGCTTTATACAGATGTAGGTCTTGTAGTTGGAAATCTGATTGGTGACAATTCTGTGCTTGTTCCATTTACAGTTGGTTTAGATACTTATCTTCCTGTATATTTTTCGGACAGAAAGCTTAATCTTTCTTTGAGCGGAGGTCTTGCTTCAGAACGAAATACAACTTCAAAGCTTGAAGGTGATTTTAAGTTTGCGGGGCTTAACGAATTTACAACCGAAACCTCTGACTGGTACGGAAAAATAAATCTTCTTGTTCCCTTAAAGTCTTCGTTTACAGGAAATGTTGCCGCAGGTTATTCAAGAACTGCTTTTGGAAACGGTGTATGGACTCCTGATTATTCAGATGAAAATCTTACCTGTGGCCTGTATGGATTATCAGCAAAATCGCGCAATGAGCTTTTTACCGATTTTGCCTTTACCTGGAAGTACAAGCTTTTTGCTTTGACAGCAAAATATCATGCTAACTGGCTTGATATTCCGGTTTTGGAAAACAGACACAATTTTTCTGTTAATCTTGCCTTACAAAGTCAAAAGGGCTTGTGGGGAGCAAGTCTTGATACAATCTATATAATGGATGCACAGGATAATAAGCCTGTAATTAATCTGGAAGGATATATGCAGGTTTCGCCGGCAGTACGAATCTGTCTTTCTGTAAGCGATATTCTAAAGCTTTTAGGGCCGGAAGAAAGAATGTATGCAGGACAGTATGTTGGCAACAGTGGAAATGCACAACTTCTTGTTAAATTTTTATTTTAAGAATAAACTAAAAACTGGGGTCCCTGAGAAAATACTTGGGGTCCCTGAGCCTAGCTTGTCCTGAGCTTGTCGAAGGGAAGGGCACAAAAGGAGATATTTTTATGTTAGAAACACTTAAATCAGGCGGATTGCTGATGATTCCAATCATTGTATGTGGAGTTCTGGCAACCTTTATTATAGTTGAGCGCTGCATTTATTTTGCAAGTATCCGTAAACGCGACGAAAAGCTTATGGCAAATGTAAATGCTTCTCTTGCCGTTGGTGATTTTGAAGCATGTGGTGTTGCCTGTGCTCAAGCCGATACTCCAATGTCTCAGGTAATCAAAAAGGCAATTGACTGCCGCCGTTACGAAGAACGTGATATCCGCGATCTTGTAGAAGCCGAAATGGATTTTGTTGTTCCACGCTTTGAACATTTTCTTACACCGCTTGGAACAATTGCAAATATTGCAACTTTGCTTGGACTTTTGGGAACAGTAACAGGTAATATCAAGGCCTTTGGTGTTCTTGGAGCCGGTGGTTCAATGGGTGATCCAGCATTGCTTGCAGGTGCAATTGCCGAAGCTCTTGTTACAACAGTTGCTGGTCTTATAGTTTCTATTCCATCGGTAATTTTCCATAACTATTTTGTTTCAAGAGTAAACCGTAGAATTGTCGAGATGGAAGCACATGTTACTTCTGTCGTATTAAAGCTTACAGGACGAGTAAGATAATGAGATTAAAAAGCAAA
This sequence comes from Treponema sp., assembly GCA_017963165.1. The sequence goes on along the minus strand of JAGCTZ010000088.1, from coordinate 14,343 downwards.
AGGGGAAGTATCCGCTCAAATGTAGATATGACTCCGATGATTGATATAGTTTTTCAGTTGATTCTCTTTTTTCTTGTTTCAACAACCTTTGCAATTCTTCCGGGAATTAAGCTCAAGCTTCCGACAAGTCATACTTCAGAAGGAACATCGTATCAGGGAATTACAATCACAGCTGATGCAGACGGACTTTTGTTCTTTAATGAAAAGGAAGTCGCAATCGATGAACTTGGTCATGAGCTTGTAATGTTTGATACAAGTGATGTAAAAAAAGACGAGTTCCCTGTGTCTTTAGAAGCCGATTCCGAAGTAACAAACGGCACCATCGTAAAACTTTTTGATGTAATCCGCGAAAGTGGTTATGCCGTCATAAATCTTCGCACCGCCACAGAAAAATAGAGTAGAGCAGAAGGATTCTTAATGGTAAAGCAGCCCTTGTTTGGACAAGATAGTTCGCCTCATATAACCAGTTTACTGCTCAGCAGCATTATCACTCTGATCTGCTGGATAATTTTCTGTGTTTTATGTTTCGTGATTAAGTTTCAACCTAAGATTCCGCAGTATAAGGAGGTGCAGATTGTTTTAAGTTCTGAAAAATCTGACGATGAACGTGAAAAGTCAAAAAGCGAAAGTGCTGCAGCAGCTGTTCCTGAATTAATATCCGAGAGCTTTGAACAGGAAGCTGTAATTCCTGAGCAGGAAGTTGCAATCCCTGAACCTATTGTTGAAGAAGTTGTGTCAACTCCAGCTCCTGCACCAGCTCCTGCAAAACCTGTCGAAACTCCTAACAAAGAAACTACACCAGCTCCATCACCTGCAAAAACAGAGCCTGCTAAAACTGATACAAAAACAACAACACCTGCTGTGACACCAAAAGCAACTGATCCTGCTAAGAAAGTAAATTTTGATGATTATCAATACGCAACAGATTATTCTGATTTTGATTTAAATAATGTTTCTTCAAATACTAATAAAAGTAGTTTCGACTGGTCTCAGTTTGATGATTCTTCAACTGAAACACAATCTACTGTAAATCAACAGACTAATAAGGTCACGACACAAAGTTCACTTTCAGGTTCTGCAGCAGAAACTTCAACAGAAAAAAATCAGCGGCAGACAAGTCAAACAACATCAAAAACTCAAACGACACAAACTGCTTCAACAGCTACAAGTACTGCACTCAGCAATATTAGAACAACAAGTTATTCGGCAACAACTGGTGACAGCAAATCAATAACGAACGCTAAAACTTCGAAAACTTCTGATGGACAGATAAGTATGGAAATGTCTGATGGTTCTACCCGTGTTCTTCTTGATCCAATAACACCAGCAATTAAACTTTCTGCAGAAGCAGCAGCACTCATTGATAGTACAAAAATTGTCACAATTAAATTTCGTGTAGTAGAAAGTGGAAATGTTCCTCGTGCCGAAATAACAATTTCACCGGAATCAATTCTTCCTGCTGCAGTAAGAAATGAAATCTATGATCAACTTAGCAAATGGCGTTTTGAATCTGCCCCAAGCTCTGCAACAGCAAGCTTCGAATACACCATCGAAAAACGCTAATCCGATAATTCCACAACAAGCTCTTGTTTAAGTTTTTGTATTTCCTCTTGTGACAGACCGGTAATTTTTGAAACTTGTTCTACTGTAAGGTTCATTTTTAGGGCATTAATTGCATTTTCTATGGCTTTTTCATGAGCACCTGCTTCTTTTGCCATTCTTGTTAAATCCCAATCATGTAAATTCATAGCAGCGTAATCACTCCTAAATTTTTCATCATCTTTTAATTTTTTTACAATGACAGCAAGTCGCTTTGTAAAATCATCTTCACCGGCATCATCTGTTAAGACATAGCGTAGAAAATCATGAATTTTTTTATCCTTTTCTTCTTCGTATGCACTTGCATTATAAATTACTTTTACCGATTTGTCATTCAAATTTACAAGAGGGTTTTCTTCACAAATATTACGAAACGTATAACAGGGAAGGCCATAGTATTCATCATTTCCTTTTTCATCTTTTTTACCTGTTTTAAACGGATCCTGCTTACAAATAAAAAGAATATAACTTTCCTTTAATGTTGGATAAGGTTGTCCTTTCATAAGACTGTCGATATCTATCATAGACTGATAATATCGTGTTCTTTTACCTAACGCCAGCTGTCTGTAGCATTGAATCTCGATATCTATAATTCTGTTTTCATCTTTAAGATAGACATCAAGACGTACTCCTTTTGTCGTATAGAAAGGAGCTATTTGTTTTTCAAGTTCAGGATATTCAATCTTACTTATCTTTATATGAAGCAAACGCTCAACAATTTCTGTACAAATATTTTCCTGATGAAGAACAGCCTGAAACATACCGTCATCAGTGAAAGTAAGTTCGTCCACAGATTTTGTTTTGTAAATATCATTAGACATAATATCCTCCATTTTGCGCCCGAAGGTACAGTATGTATAATTGATGGGAGGTGTTATATATGGAAATAACAAATCCTCATATATAGTATTAATCAAAAAAGAGACTTCTTACAAAAAAATCCAAAAAATTTTCAAATTTCCTAAAAATTAAGGAATTTCACCTATAAAAAAATGGGCTTTTTGTGCAAAACTAGTATGTTAGTATGTAAGTTTTTCTTGAGAGTTTTATGAATCCGTGATAGAATGAACTTAAACGATTAATTAGGGTGCTCTAAGGAGATTTTTTATATGGATATGACATTACGCTGGTACGGCACAGGCTTTGATTCAGTAACTTTGCAGCAGATTCGTCAGGTACCGGGGGTGCATGGAGTTATTACAACTTTGTACGATTCTGTACCAGGCGATGCATGGGAAAAAGCAGCAATTAAGAAGCTTAAGGATGAAGTAGAGGCTGCCGGACTTAAAATTGCAGGAATTGAAAGTGTAAATATTCATGATGACATTAAAATTGGCGGCGGTGACCGCGATAAATATATAGAAAATTACATCAAAACTCTGGAAAATCTTGGTCAGCAGGACATTCACATGGTCTGCTACAACTTTATGCCTGTTTTTGACTGGACTCGCAGCGAGCTTGCACGTGTTTGTGAAGACGGTTCAACTGTTCTTGCTTACAATTCAAAGGCAATTGACGGCGTAAAACCGGAGGATATGTTCAATTCAATTGACAAGGATTCAAACGGCTTTATTCTTCCGGGCTGGGAACCTGAGCGTATGGCCCGTGTAAAAGAACTGTTCCGGATGTACAAGGATATCGACAACGAAAAACTTTTTGATAATCTTGTTTATTTCTTAAAGGCAATCATGCCTGTTTGCGACAAATACAATATTGATATGGCAATTCATCCAGATGATCCTGCATGGCCTGTTTTTGGTCTTCCTAGAATCATCACCTGTCAGGAAAATGTTGTACGCATGCTCAAGGCTGTTGATAATCCTCATAATGGATTGACCTTCTGTACCGGTTCATACGGCACAAACCGCAAAAATGACCTTTGTGAAATGATTAAAGCTGCAACTGGCCGCATTCACTTTGCACATATCCGTAACTTAAAGTTTAATACGGCAATTGATGATCCTGTTCAAGATTTCCAGGAATCGGCTCATCTTTCGAGCGCCGGAACTTTTGATATGTTTAAGATTGTGCGTACCCTTTATGAAACCGGTTTTGACGGCATTATCCGTCCGGACCATGGCCGCATGATTTGGGGTGAAAAAGCAATGCCTGGTTATGGCTTGTATGATCGCGCACTTGGAGCAACATATCTTCAGGGGCTTTGGGAAGCATGTGAAAAGACTATAGACAGAAGTGGAGTTACTTTATACAGATAAAATGGCAGTACCAGTTTTAGAAACAGAAAGACTTATTTTACGTCCTCTAACTATTGATGACCTTGATGCAGTTTTTAAATGGACAGGCGATCCTCGAGTTAATAAATATATGATTTATCCTCTTTACAAAAGCAAGGAAGATGGTCGTGAGTGGCTTGAAAGCTTGAATAAGGATGATGACAAAAAGGATTTTGGCTTTGTCCTTAAAGAAACAGGCGAATTAATCGGCAGCGGTGGAATGTATTATCACCCTGATATTGATGTTTGGAGTGTAGGCTACAATCTTGCATACGACTACTGGAGCCGTGGTCTTGTTACCGAGGCAATGAAAAAAATCCTTGAATGGACTCGTCAGAATTTTGCGGTTCATGCAATAGCAGGAACTTTTGCAATTGGAAATACCGGTTCACAACGCGTAATGGAAAAACTTGGCATGACCTTTTACGAAGATACAGAATATTCAAAATTAGATAACAGCGAAACCTTCAAGGCAAAAACTTATCATAAGGTGTTTTAAATGAAACTAACAAAAGCAGGAATCACAAATCCAACAGAATGGGAAAGCAAGGGCTATTCTCTCCCAAAATTTGACCGCGAAAAAGTAGAAGCAGCAACAAAGGCAGAACCATTCTGGATTCACTTTGGTGCAGGAAATATTTTCCGTGCGTTCCAGGCAAATGTTGTTCAGAATCTTTTAAATGACGGTGTGCTTGACCGCGGTCTTGTTGTTGCAGAAGGTTACGATTACGAAATCATAGAAAAAATGTATCGCCCACACGACAACATTGGTGCCCTTGTTACATTAAAATCAAACGGCTCTGTTGAAAAAACTGTAGTTGGTTCCATTATGGAAGCACTTGCTGCAGATACAGAAAACCAGGCCGATTGGGCACGTCTTCTTGAAATTTTCCAGAATCCGTCTTTGCAGATGGTTACTTTTACAATTACAGAAAAAGGATATCTGCTTCGTAATGCAAGCGGCGTTATGATGCCTGGTGTAGAAGAGGATTTTGCGGCTGGTCCGGTGCTTCCAAAATCATACATTGGTAAGATTGTAACGCTTCTTCATGCACGTTACACAAGCAACGAACTTCCTGTTGCAATGGTTAGTATGGATAACTGCTCTCACAATGGCGACAAGCTTTATGCAGCTGTAAAAGAATTTGCAGAAGAATGGGAAAATCGTGGTGTCTGTAAACCTGGCTTCCTTGCTTATGTAAATAATCCTTCTAAGGTAAGTTTCCCATGGACAATGATAGATAAAATAACTCCACGCCCCGATGCTAAAATTGAAAAGATTTTGGCCGACGACGGAATTGAACAGCTTGAACCTGTAATCACATCTAAAAAAACTTATGTTGCGCCTTTTGTAAATGCAGAGGAGTGTCAGTATCTTGTTATAGAAGATGCTTTCCCTAACGGTCGTCCCGAGCTTGAAAAAGCAGGCTTGTATTTTACTGACCGCGCAACTGTAGACAAGGTAGAAAAAATGAAGGTTTGCACTTGTCTTAATCCGCTGCATACCTTCCTTGCTGTTAGTGGCTGCTTACTTGGCTATACCTTGATTGCTGATGAAATGAAGGATCCTGATCTGCTTCGTCTTGTAAAGAGACTTGGTTACGAAGAAGGTCTTCCTGTCGTTGTTGATCCTGGAATCATAAAACCACGCGACTTTATTGACGAGGTTGTAAATATAAGAATCCCAAATCCATTTATGCCGGATACTCCTCAGCGAATTGCATGCGATACTTCTCAAAAGCTTAGCATTCGTTTTGGCGAGACAATCAAAGGTTATATGGCTCGTACTGATTTGAACGTTGCAGATCTTAAGGTTGTTCCTCTTGTATTTGCGTTGTGGCTTCGTTATCTTACTGCTGTCGGTGATGACGGTGAGCAGTTTGAACTTAGTCCTGATCCGTTACTGGAAGAATGCAGAAAGCTTCAGACAGACGAGCTTCTTCATAGAGCAGACATCTTTGGTGTAGATCTTTTTGAATGCGGCCTTGCAGAAAAGGTAAAGGATTATTTTGCCAGACTGTCAGATGGAAAAGGTGCTGTTCGAAAACTGCTCAGTTCTTTCTAAATCTTTGTAATATCTACAAGACTGATATCATCCTCTGTTAAACCGCTTTCAAGACATTCGGCAAGAGCGGTTGCTGTGTCTAAGGCGGTAAGACATTCTATGTCACGTTCTACTGCATGGCGGCGGAATTTTACGCTTTCGGCATCGGGATTGCGGCCTTTAGCAGAAGTTGAAATTACATAAGCAATTTTTCCGGAGTCGAGCAGGGTAATGATATTGTCGTTGTTGTTTTCGTGAACCTTTGCAACATGAATTACAGGAATGCCGCTTCGTTCTATTGTGTCGGCATTTCCGCTTGTTCCATAGAGTGTATAACCAAGATCGTAAAAGCGTTTGGCAAGAGCAGGAAGCTCCGGTAAATCCATTTTCTTTACACTAAATAAAATGCCGGCAGGTGCTTTTATCATTTTTATACCTGCAGCAATCATGCCTTTGAACAACGCTTCCTGACGTGTCGGGGCAATACCCAGAACTTCACCGGTAGATTTCATTTCGGGACCAAGCGCAGTATCTACATCCATGAGCTTTTCAAAACTGAAAACAGGAACCTTTACTGCAAAATAATCTGGTGTGCGGTAAAGACCTGTTCCAAAGCCCATGTCGCGGATTCTTTCGCCCATCATTGCGCGGGTGGCAAGCTCTACCATTGGGATGCCTGTGACTTTGCTCAAATAAGGAACTGTTCGGCTGGAACGGGGATTTGCTTCTATTATATATAGGTCATTCTGGTAAATTAAATACTGGATATTAACAAGGCCTTTTGTTCCAAGTGCAAGTGCAAGGTCTGTAGACTGGCGGACAATTTTTTCTTTCATTTCTTCGCTGATTGACCAGCTTGGGTAAACTGCGATTGAGTCACCCGAATGAATGCCGGTACGTTCTATGTGCTGCATTATTCCCGGGAGAAGAACTTCCTGTCCGTCGCAGATGCCGTCAATTTCAAGCTCAATACCTTCCATGTATTTATCAATAAGAACAGGGTTTTCGATTTTCTGGCGCAGAATGATTGCCATGTATTCTTTTACGTCGGCAGGCGTGTTTGCGATAATCATGTTTTGTCCGCCTAACACGTAGCTTGGTCGGAGCAATACAGGGTAGGTTATGCGGGCAGCGGCTTCAAGTGCTTCGGCTTCTGTAAAAACTGTAACACCCTTTGGACGTTTTATTCCAAGCCGGTCGCATAATTCTTCAAAGCGTTCACGGTCTTCGGCAAGGTCGATTGAATCTGCACTTGTTCCTAAAATCGGGACACCCTGCTGGTCAAGATATTTTGTCAGGTTGATTGCTGTCTGACCTCCAAAGGCAGCAACTACTCCAAGAGGTTTTTCGGTACGGATAACATTCATTACATCTTCGCCGGTGAGTGGTTCAAAATAAAGACGGTCTGCTGTATCAAAGTCGGTGGAAACTGTTTCGGGGTTATTATTTATAATTGCAACCTCGTAGCCCATTTTCTTGAGTGCGCGTACACATTGAACACTTGCATAGTCAAACTCAATTCCCTGTCCGATGCGGATTGGCCCTGAACCCAAAACGATGATTGTTTTGTTCGTTTTATCCATTTTATTCCTCTATTTACATTGCACATTACATAAAAGGTTAAAAAAAAATAGCGCCCCCATAAAACTAGAGTCGCCATTGACAATTAAACTTCGTTGTTGCTACTAATATATCACTTTTGTCCTTTTGTGTGAAGATGGGGTAGAAAATTTTATGCCCGCTCATCATTCACAATGTGAATAGGTTGGTTGGTTTTTAAAATTTCGGGGATTCGGGTCTTAAGGAAATCTGGCTTGATGCTTGCGTTTGGTAAATCTTCAAGGGGAATCCAGCCGATGCTTTCTTTTGCTCCGTTCCAGCCGTAGCTTTCTGATTTAAGCTCCTGCGAGCCACGGCTTTTCATCAGATAGTAGAATTCAAGAACATGGCAGTTGAGCCCGTCAAATGCAGGGTCATGGCCTTCAAAAAAGTTTTCGCATACAACTGCAAGATGGTCAATTTCGTAATCGACACCTGTTTCTTCTTTTACTTCGCGTAAAATACATTCTTCGGAAGTTTCGTTCATATGAACGCCGCCGCCAACTGAATAATAATATGGTGAGGTTGGATTTGTTATTGCGAGGAGGCAGCCATTTTCTACGATGATTGCACCTGTTCTGTATCGAAACCACTTTTTCCCCACCGAAAAGCAGCAGTCGGGATAGCCAACTTTAATTTCGCCGATTTTTTTTTCGATGTCTGTCATTTTTTTTTTCTCCTTAGTTTTTAAGCCAGCCTTTTTCTATTGCATTATCAATATTTTGTTCTACCCATGGATAAACCTGTGGCATGAATTCTTTGATGATGGCCATGCGTTTTTCTACCATAGGGCGACATGTTCCGCCTTCTACCCAGGTGTGTCCGTTGGTCAGAGTATTATGAAGGAAAGGTTGAAGTCTGTCCATACAGGCTGCATATTTGGCATCAGGTGTTTGCATGGCATCGAATTCTTCCCAAAGGTTTCTTATTTCTTTACCTTGTTCTGATGGCAGCATTGCAAAAAGTTTGTCTGCAGCAGCCTGTTCACGCTGGGCCTTATCCATGTTACCTTTTACGTCATAGGCAAATGTGTCGCCGGCATATATTTCTATTAAATCATGAACAACACACATTTTTACAGCACGAGAAACATCTACAGGTTCAACTGTATATTCTGTAAAAAGAAGCGCCATAATTGCAATATGCCAGGAATGTTCTGCATCATTTTCGCGGCGTGATCCGTCAATGAGCATTGTCCGACGGAGTATGCTTGTCATTTTATCTATTTCAGCTGTGAATTTGAGCTGCTGGTCTAATCGGATATTTTTGCTTTCAATAAAATCTTCTAATGCCATAATTGATTATAGCATAAAAAGTGATTAAATAGAACGCTCTGCCAGATACATTTCTGCTTCGTTTTCACCAATTGTTCCATTTGGCTCAATGCTGGTGGAATAGAAATACGGTGTTTCTGCTGCAAACTCACCGGCACAGGTATCTACCATTTTAAATGAAACAGGAGGGTAGAGTAAGCCTTTTTCCTGGCAAGCTTTTTCTGCAATTCCTTCGATTTTCCACAAGAAAAACTTATCTATTTTTGTAATGTCGTGAATCTGATCTACTGTCATAAGCTTACGCTTTAATGCCTGATAGATTGCAAAAATTCTGTGATCTGTACACTGGCTTACGCGTGTGATGATTTTTGCATCATCTTCTTTGGCAAAAGCCGGCAGGTCAAGTGATGAGGTTTTAAGCTCGGCACCACGTACAGCCTTAAGCATTGCTTCTTCAAAACTCTGTCCAATTGCCATTACTTCGCCGGTAGCTTTCATCTGTGTTCCAAGATCTCGTCGGGCATAAACAAATTTATCGAACGGGAACTTTGGCATTTTTACTACTACATAATCAAGAACCGGTTCAAAGCAGGCTTTTGTTTTCTTTGTAACAAAGTTTGGAATTTCATCAAGCGTAAAGCCAACTGCAATAAGGGCTGCAACCTTTGCAATAGGGTAGCCTGTTGCCTTACTTGCAAGTGCAGACGAACGTGAAACACGAGGATTTACTTCGATTACTGCATATTCAAAGCTGTCTGGATTTAGTGCAAACTGGCAGTTACAGCCGCCTTCTATTTTAAGTTCGCTGATTATATTAAGAGCGGCAGTTCTGAGCATCTGATATTCTTTATCTGCCAGAGTGAGTGTCGGAGCAACTACAATTGAATCTCCTGTGTGAACACCAACCGGGTCAACGTTTTCCATTGAGCAGACTGTAATAACGTTTCCTGTTGAATCACGCATTACTTCGAATTCTACTTCCTTCCAGCCCGAAATACATTTTTCTACAAGAATCTGATGAATAGGTGAACGGTGAAGTCCGTTACGTACAATTTCATCAAGCTCTGCTTCTGTACGACAGATTCCTCCACCTGTTCCGCCAAGTGTAAAGGCTGGACGGATAATTGCAGGAAGTCCTATTTCGTTATGAACAAAGTCTATTGCATCTTCGTAAGTTGTTACAACCTTTGAAGGAATTACAGGTTCACCGATTTTTTCCATCATGTCCTTGAACATCTGGCGGTCTTCTGCTTTGTCGATTGTTTCTGGGACTGCACCAAGCAGCTGTACATTGTGTGATTCAAGAAAGCCCGATTTTGCAAGCTCCATACTAAGAGTAAGTCCTGTCTGTCCACCGAGTGTTGAAAGAAGAGAGTCTGGTTTTTCTTTTTCTATGATTCGTTCTACTGTGCGCAGTGTAAGCGGTTCAATGTAGATTTCGTCGGCCATGCTTTTATCTGTCATGAGCGTTGCAGGATTTGAGTTTACAAGACAAACTTCCAGTCCAAGACTTTTGAGTGCACGGCAGGCCTGGTTTCCTGCATAGTCAAATTCTGCTGCCTGCCCGATGATGATTGGACCTGAGCCGATTACCATTACTTTGTGTATGTTTTTATTTAGAGGCATCTTTTACCTCCTTGATTTTTGCCATAAAGTTGTCGAATAAAAAGTTTGTATCGTGAGGGCCGCCGCAAGCTTCGGGGTGAAACTGAACACTGAACGCAGGAATATCTGTGTATGTGATTCCTTCGCAGGTTTCGTCGTTTACGTTGTAAAAGCTTAAAGTTGCAAAATTTGGCAGCGTGTCTGTTTCTACTGCATAACCATGGTTCTGACTTGTGATATAGACGCGTCCTGTTGCTGTGTCTTTTACCGGATGATTTCCACCACGGTGTCCGTATTTGAGTTTGCTTGTTTTACAGCCTCGTGCAAGTGCAAGCATCTGATGACCAAGACAGATTCCAAAGATAGGTACGGTCCCTGAGCCTGTCGAAGGGTCCATAGGTTGTCTCGCATTGTGTTCACAAATCTTCCTTATTTCTTGAATAATTCCAATATTATCTGCCGGGTCTCCTGGTCCGTTACTAAGCATTATCCCATCGGGATTCATTGAAAGAATTTGTTCTGCTGTTGTTTCGCATGGAACTACTGTTACATTGCAGCCGCGTTTTTCAAGTTCGCGCTGGATGTTTGCTTTTGCGCCAAAGTCCCATAAAATGATATGAGCGGGGGCGTTGCGGGGGCAGCCGGTCCCCGCAGAGGGGGTAGGGGAAGACTGCGCAGCAGGCTGGACCGAGGGGGAGGCTTCTCCCTCTTTTATACTTACTGTTTCTACGGCCTGCTCGATTTTGTATTCTTTGATTTTCTGGAGCAGTTCGGGTGTTACGCTGGGTTCTGTTTCGCTGGTTATTATCATGCCGTTCATGACGCCGGATTCTCGAAGTCGTTTTGTAAGGGCGCGCGTGTCTATTCCGCAAATGCCGATTATGTTTTGTTCTTTAAGGAAGTTGTTTAAGGTTTTCTGACAGCGGAAGTTCGACGGGAGCTCGCATATTTCGCGAACGATGTATCCGCGGACCCAGCATTTTTTGCTTTCGTAGTCCTGAGGGATTATTCCGTAGTTGCCCATGAGCGGGAAGGTTTGTGTTACGATTTGTCCATAGTAGCTTGGATCTGTAAGGGTTTCGATGTAGCCGGTCATTCCGGTTGTAAAAACAGTTTCGCCGATGGTTGTACCGGTTGCACCAATTGGTGTGCCTTGGAAAATTGTTCCGTCTGCTAAGATTAACCAGGCCTTCATAAAAACTCCTGAAAAAAAAAAGGTGCTCATTCCATCTGACAACAATAAGTCATCAAATCGAATAAGCACCTTTGCTCATATATTGTAATAATTATAAAACTTTAGACGATTCGTGTCAAGAATGGGGTGTGGTATTTGGGTAACTTGACAAATCATTTATGTTTCATTAAAAATATACTTATTATGGCAAAGAGGTCGTAGATGTTTTTCTGCTTTTTTTGTGGAAATATGTCTACGACCTTTTTTTAGGAGTTCGACATGAAGTTTACAAAGATGCAGGGATGCGGAAACGATTACATTTATTTTGATTGTACCGCAGTTGATTTTCCCGGCGGTGCAGAAGGCGAAAAGGCTGCTGCCATTAAGCTTTCGGACAGGCATTTTGGAATTGGCGGCGATGGAATTATCCTTATAAAAAAAGGTAAAACTGCTCAGTTTGAAATGGTTATGTATAATGCCGATGGAAGCCGCAGCCAGATGTGTGGTAATGGAATCCGTTGTGTTGGTAAATATGTTTATGATGCAGGTTATACGGCCGGACGTGAATTTACTGTTGAATCTATGGGTGCTGTAAAAAAGCTTACAGTTCAAAAGGGTGAGCGGGGCGATAAAGAAACCTGGCTTAGCGTTGATATGGAGGCACCGATTTTAGAAGCAGCAAAGATTCCGGTTAAAACCAGTGGGGGCGGGACATCTGCACCTGCCGAAGGGCCTTCACCTGCTTTCCGCGTTATAATGCATCCGCTTGTTGTTGACGGAACGGAATATAAAATTACCTGTGTTTCTATGGGAAATCCTCATGCAGTTGTTTTTATTGACAAAAAGCCTGCCGAGTTTGATGTTTGTGGCATTGGCCCGCTTTTTGAAAACAACGAATTTTTCCCGGAACGTACAAACACAGAATTTGCTTATGTTGAAAACCGCCGTACAATCTGGATGCGCGTTTGGGAACGTGGAACTGGAGAAACTCTTGCCTGCGGAACTGGTACCTGCGCTACTGTTGTTGCAGCAATCTTAAATGGTCTTGTTGATGCAGGAGAAAAAATTACAGTTCATCTGCTTGGCGGCGATCTTGAAATTGAATGGAGTGGAAAAGAGGGCGACAGTGTATTTATGACTGGCCCTGCAGTAAATGTATTTACAGGAGATGTTGAATTATGAAAATAAACAAGAATTTTTTAGACCTGGAAGCAAGTTATCTTTTTTCTACGGTAAATAAGAAAACACGCGAATTTATTGCGGCTCATCCGGGTTGTGATGTAATCAAGCTTTCCATTGGTGATGTTACAAAGCCTATTTGTCCTGTTGTAATTGATGCAATGCATAAGGCTGTTGACGAAATGGCTGATGAAAAAACTTTCCGTGGTTATCCGCCGGAGCAGGGTTATGATTTTGTTCGCGAAAAGATTCTTGAATGGGATTACACAAAGCGTGGAATTGACTTAAAGCTTGATGAGATTTTCCTTTCTGATGGTGCAAAATCTGACTGCGGAAATATCGGCGACATTTTTGCAACCGATAATACTGTCGCAATCTGTGATCCTGTTTATCCTGTTTACATTGATACAAATATAATGAACGGCAGGAAAAATAATATTATTATCATGCCCTGCAGCGCAGAAACAGGATTTTTACCGGAACTCCCTGCCGATGATGCGCCTGTTGCAGATATAATTTATCTTTGCTTCCCGAATAATCCGACTGGAGCTGTTGCGCCCAAAAGTTATCTTAAAAAATGGGTTGATTATGCAAACGCACATCACAGTTTGATTCTGTTTGATTCTGCTTACGAGGCTTTTGTTACAGAGCCTGATATTCCAAAATCAATTTACGAAATACCTGGAGCCAAAACCTGTGCAATTGAACTCCGCTCTTTTTCTAAAACTGCCGGATTTACAGGCCTTCGCTGCGGTTATACTGTAGTTCCTCACGAACTTGTTTTTGACGGAACAGAATTGAATGCGCTTTGGATGCGCCGCCAGTCTACAAAATTTAATGGCGTTTCTTATATTACTCAGTGTGGTGCAGCTGCCATTTATTCAGAAGAAGGTCAGAAACAGATTCAGGAAAACCTTAGCTTTTACCGCGAAAATGCAAGTCTTATTTTTGAAGGAGTTACAGCTGCAGGTTTTAAGGCTTTTGGCGGTAAAAACTCTCCTTATGTATGGCTGCAGATTCCACAAGGCTACACAAGCTGGAGCTTTTTTGATGAACTGCTTGAAAAATGTCAGGTAGTTGGAACTCCCGGAAGCGGATTTGGTGCAAAAGGAGAAGGCTACCTACGCCTTACAGGTTTCGGTAGCCGTGAACGAACAATTGAAGCAATTGAACGAATTAAAAGGAGTTTTTCAAAATAATTAGTTGTCAGCAAAAAGTGCTGTACTTAAGTAGCGGTCTCCTGAATCAGGCAGAAGTACTACAATATTCTTGCCCTTATTTTCAGGGCGCTGTGCCAGAATACTTGCGGCTTTAAGTGCGGCACCACTTGAAATACCAACCAGGATTCCTTCTGCTCTTGCAAAAGCGCGGCCTTCTGTAAAGGCATCTTCGTTTTCGATAGGAAGAATCTCGTCGTAAATCTTTGTGTTTAAAACATCTGGAACAAAGCCTGCTCCAATTCCCTGAATCTTGTGAGAACCAGGAGTTCCCTTAGAAAGTACAGGGCTTGTAGCCGGTTCAACTGCAACAATTTTTACGTTTGGATTTTTGGACTTAAGATATTCTCCAACGCCTGTTAAAGTTCCGCCGGTTCCAACACCTGCTACGAATATATCAACTTTTCCGTCTGTCTGT
>JAGCTZ010000087.1 GCA_017963165.1 Treponema sp. | reverse complement strand
TCATATTTTGACAAAACGTTCTCCAAAACGCAAGAGAAATCTTCGCGCTTCAGGTTATGTAGCAGAAGCAGATGCAAAGAAAATCAGAAAGCAGATGCTTCCTTATGGTTAATAGGAGATAACGATGTCAAGAGCAATAGACGGAACAAAAAGAAAGAATCGCCGTGTAAAGATTTTGAAGCTCGCAAAGGGTTTCCGTGGCGACAGAAAATCAAACTACAAACCAGCTAAAGATGCTGTAACAAAGGCACTTGGTCACGCTTATGTTGACCGCCGTGACAGAAAGCATGAATTCCGCTCTTTGTGGATTGCACGTATTAACGCTGCTGTTCGTGAAGAAGGAATGACATACTCTCAGTTTATTAATGGAGTAACAAAAGCAGGTATTAAATTGAACCGCAAGGCTCTTTCTAATATGGCTATTGAAGATCCAGCCGCTTTCAAGGCAGTTGTAGAAGCTGCTAAGAACGCACTCAAGGCATAAGGAAGCTTTTTTATGATATCACTTGATCAGGTTTTGTTATTAGAAGAAAAAGTAGAAAGCGCTGTTGCAAAAATACAACAGCTTGAGGCCGAGAATGATGCTCTGCGCAATAAATGTTCAGAGCTCACAAATGCACTCTCTGCCAAAACGGAGCAGCTTAATGCTTTTGAATCTGATCAAAAGAAGATCGAGACTGGTATCATAAAGGCAATTGACCGGCTTAATTCAATCGAAAATTCTGTATTGAAGGCAGCCGGTCAGTCAGCCGTTAAAGAAGCTCCTGCTCAGGCTGTACCACCGGTACCTCCTGTTCCACCAGTGCCTCCAACTCCTCCGGTACCACCAGTACCACCTACCCCACATGTAGAACCTGCACCTGTGTCTGCACCAGAAGCTTCTGTAGCTCCTGTAGTTGAAGAACCAGCAGAAATTGAACCAGAAGAACCTGTAGAAGTTTCGGAAACTCCTAATTTTGATTCTATGGAACCTGTTGAAGAACAGCTTTTTGAAAATGCAGCAGAAAATGAAGAGCAGGAATATTCAGAGCCTTCTGACGAAACTGATACAGAAGATCCTGAAGCTCGCGACGAATTAGGATTCGATATTTTCTAACGGGGGTTTTCTAATGGGAAAGCTCCAGATTAATCTTTTAGGTACATCCTTTACAATTCAGGCAAACGAAGACGAAGAGCATTTAAAAAAGCTCTTGGGCTATTATTCACGTATTGTCGACGATGTAAGCAAAATTGATTCTATAAAAACTCCTTTGCAGACATCTATTCTTGCAGGCATAATGCTTTGCGATGAAGTTTATAAAGAAAAATCAAATGTCGTTGAGCTTGAAAAAAATCAGTCACAAAAAATACAGACTATGAACGATCAGGAAAGTGACGAGCTTGAGCGACGAACAATCGCAATGATAAATAAAATCAACAAGGTCTTATAAGCAGGTTTTAATTGATAAAGCATATCTGGATTGATGCAGATTCCTGTCCCCGTCAAGTAAGAAATCACTCGGTAAAAACAGCTCACAAGCTTTGTATTCCCATCACATTTGTTGCAAATAAGCAGATAGATTGTGACGAGCAGCTTCCTTTTGAAATGATAGTAACTGATGAACAGAAGGATTCGGCAGATACATATATTCTTGAACATGCAGAAAAAGAGTCTCTTGTAATTACACGCGATATTGTTTTTGCAGATAAACTTGTTCAGAAAGAAATAATTACAATAAATGACCGCGGAACTGAATTCACAAAAGAAATGATTAAGGAACGCCTGAGCGACAGAGACTTTGATTTGCAGTTAGCAGAAATTGGACTGGTTAAACATTATCACGAAGGTTATGATAATAAAAAATTTGAAAAGTTCGCGAATTGTTTAGATAGAGTTATAGTTAGAAATATGTGACCCTTCGATAAGTTCAGGGACCCCGGTTGGTTCAAGATTACTCTTCGTCTGGGAATGCCATCTGAATTGCACAGATGCGGTCTCTGATCTGCATAAATGCGTATACTACTTCTGGATCAAAATGAGAGCCTGCACTATTCTGAATTTCTTCGAAAGAATCATCAATAGACCAGGATTCCTTATAGCAGCGTTTATGACTAAGAGCATCAAAAACATCGGCAACTGCAACAATACGTGCACTAAGAGGAATGTCTTTGCCCTTAAGTGGCTCTGCCTTTGGAACAACACCATCTTTAATAGAAAAATCGCTAAGCTTAATGTTTCCAGGATATCCGGATTCACCACCATCCCATCGGTCGTGGTGATGAAGAGCAATTTCCTGAGCCATTACATCAAGTGAAGATTCAATTGGTTCAAAAAGCTGTGCACCAATACAGGTGTGGCCCTTCATGATATTTCTTTCTTCTTCTGTAAAGCGAGGATATGTCTTTTTAAGGATTACATCCGAAATACCAACCTTACCTACATCATGGAATTTTGCAGCAATTTTAAGGTTATCGCGGTATTTTGATATTTCATCTGCCGGAACATTGTGATTAAATGCCCAGCGGTCATAAATTTCCATAGCGAATGAAGAAACACGTTCTACGTGTGGATATGTTTCTTTTGGATCACGGAACTCTGCCATTTTAAGCATACGCTTAACCATGTTACTTGTAAGATAAGCGTGCTGCAAAGCCTGAACGGCACTTACTGCAAAGTGTCCGATAAAAAGCTCATCTTCTTCGTCAAAAGAAATAACTGAACCATTTTCATCAAGCTTGTTTATTATCTGAAGAACACCGAGAATCTGGCCGGTTGCATTTTTAAGAGGGAATGTATACATCGACTTTGTACGATAATTCGTCATTATGTCGGTGTTTTTATTAAATTTATATGGTTCTGTTTCCGGAATTTCATAACAGTCTCTAATATTTACTGATTTACCGGTAGAGGCAACATAACCACAAATCTGTTTTTCATTAATCGGGAAAGAGAAACAACTATAAGGAAGCTTTTCACCAGGAGCAAGTTCTTTAAGGTGAGTATCATTCTGACCATATTTAATTTTAATACGATCTTCTTCTACAACATAAATAGAACCTGCATCAGCATTTACGATACGGCGTGTTTCTGTAAGAATGCGCTCAAGCAGGACATCAACGTCCTGAATCTCGTTAAGCTGACGTTCAATCTCCATGATTTTTTGAAGTTTATCTTCATTATCCTGTTTTTTAGCAGACATCCGAATACTCCTTAAAAACTCCACCCGGGTTCGCACAGGAGGTGCGATTTCACAGTTTTTTAATATTATTTTTTATTTCTTATATTATCGTCTTAAAATGTCGAAAAATCAAGATGGAAGTGAAAATATTATAGTTTTTTTATCAATGAGAAATAAATTGGTCCGGCACCGTTAGAAGCATCTGGAAGAACCTGATAACCATATTCTGTCTTTTCATATTCCGGAAGGACAAAATCAGCACAGGCAGAAATCTGACTCGGGTCTGGAGAAGGCATAATAAATTCAACAGGAAACTTTTTGGCAAGCCGCTCAAGCATTTTGTCATTTTCCTGAGGACACAAAGCACACGTAGAATATAGAAGGAAACCGTCTTTACGTAAAAGTCTGTATGCACTTGAAAGCAATGCCCACTGCTCCATAGTTACAGTTTTGATTCTTGAAAGCGACCATTGTTCAAGATATTTTGGATCTGCAATAACATGACGTTCCGAAGAACATGGTGCGTCAAGTAAAATTGAATCAAAGCATTCTGTCTGACGTGTACACCAGGTTGAACCGTCGCTACAGGAGACTTTTATTCGTTCATTTATCTGTGGTGGAAGACATTCCTGAACAACGGTTGCAAGCCTATGCTTTCGTTGAGGTGATCGTTCATTTGAAGAAAGCTCTGCATCCAGCAGCATACGGGATGCAAGTACAAGAGTTTTACCACCGGGAGCAGCACAAAGATCAAGAATATCATGGGCTTGTGAAAGCGGAAGACATAATGCTGCAAGAATACTTGCACTATCAAGATAATAAGACTTTTGAGCTTCTGGAACATGATATTCAACAGAATCTGCAGGCGCGGCAAAAGCCTGTTTTAATAATGGCCAGCGATCTGCATAAAGCTCCGAATAATATCGTTCAAAGCCGGCAGCACCGCGATAATCATTTTTGTTTACCGTATTATTTTGTGACTGATTCTGTGACTGCTTTTTATTTCTTTTCATTTAAAAGTTTTCCAGATAAAGTTTTATATTCTGCTGTTTGATTTGTTCAAACTGTTCGTAATCGTCCGGATCTGTTTCAGGATAATTAATTACAACAGCATAAGTTCCGTTTTCCATAAGCTGAATGCTCAATATACCTGCGCTTATTTTATATTCTATCATTCGCCTTACAGATTCGTCCAGCCTGTTTGCAAACTGTGAATCAGAGTCTGCCTTTTTACATAAAATCTCTACGCTTGTCTGAATACGTTTTTCCGAAATCATAATACAGTCAATTCCAGCTTCTATTGCGGCGACAACAGCTACATCTGGTGGATAACCGTTATCTGCAAGCGCACCCATAAAAATATCGTCAGAAAAAATTAATCTCTGGTAGTTGTATTTGTTTCGAAGAACATCAGTTACCCAATATTTAGAAAGGCAGGCAGGGTTTTCCTGATCATAACCCTTGACCCGGGCATGAGACATCAGTATTCCGGCAGGATTTAGTTTTACAAGCTGCTCAAAAGGCTCCAGCTGCATTTCAAGTTCTTTTGAAGACCATTGAATTTCAGGTAAACCTGTATGAGGATCTGTATTTGTATTTCCTGGAAAGTGCTTAAGGACAGTCCCTACCCCATTTTTTTCATAAGCATTTACACAGGCTGTTCCATATTCCAGAACTTTCTCCAGATTTCCAAAGCTCCGTTCTGTCAGAAACTGCTCGTTGTCTTTTGTACAAACTTCTACAACAGGTGCAAAATTCAAATTAAAACCAAGAAGTTTCATCTGTTGCGATTGATATTTATAAAGTTCCCTTGCAAGACTGGACGAAAGTTTAGTAGAAACCCGTTCTGCAGAAGGGAGAGGTCCATTAAGACTTCGGAGCCTGTTTACATATCCACCTTCCTGATCTATAGAAAGAAGTGGCGGGATTTTATTATTCTGACGGCAGTAATCAATTATAGACTGATTATAATTTATCATGGCAGGAACTGTAGCAGCAACATTATAATTGAAGAAAAGAAAACAGCCCGCAATATTTTCTTCTACAGGAACAAAAAAATCATTACCAACGATATTTACTACAAAAAGCTGTGCAACTCTTTCTTCCATTGAAAGTGAGTTTATAAAATCGATAACAGCCTTTTCCTTTTGATTTTTTACATCTGCAATATATTGCTGTATATCACGACCATTTTGATGTGTACGCTGCTCGCGTTCTAAAAGCTTTTGTCGTTCAACTTTATTCTGACATCCGCAAAGAATTAAAATCAAACACAAAACAGGTACATACAAGAGTTTCACTTTCATATTTTAATTATACCATCAGTCTTAAATAATCTGCAACACTTCCCCCTTATAGTGAATACTGATATAATATAGGTATGAAGAATATCGCAATCATAACTGGTGCAAGCTCTGGAATGGGAAAAGAATTTGCCGTTCAGGTTGCTCAGAAATATGATTTTGATGAAATATGGATAATTGCGCGCCGACTTGAAAACCTTGAACTGCTTGCAAAGGAAATTAACCAGACAAAAAATTTTGAAATTGTAAGGCCTGTGCAGCTTGATCTTGGAACTATGGAAGGTGTTTACGAGCTGCAGAAACTTCTTAAAGACGAAAATGAAAAGCTTGTTCAGGTAGAAAGCGGAATCAACATAGGACTTTTAGTTAATAACGCCGGCTTTGGCTCTTATGGTCCTTTTGAAGAAACCTCTGTAAAAACAGAAATGCAGATGGTAGAGCTTAACTGTACTTCGCTTACAGGCCTTTGCGGCATTGCGCTTGATTTTATGAAAAACGAATCTGTAATTATAAATACATCAAGCCTTGCAGCATTTATGCCACTTGGTAACTTTGCCGTTTATGCAGCTACAAAAGCATACGTTTTAAGTTTTTCTACAGCACTTGCTGCCGAACTTAAAGATCGCGGAATAAAAGTTCATGCACTTTGCCCTGGTTCTGTAAGCACTGAATTTGCAAATGTTGCTTCTAATGGAGCACGTCCGGAAGTAAAAGGCGGTATTCCACCACAGAAGGTTATTGCACAATGTCTGGAAAGAGCTTTTAAAGGAAAAACAACTTCGCTCTACAGATTCAAATGGAAGTTCCTTGCATTTATGAGCAGATTTGTTTCGGGTCGACTTGTTGCCCGATATACATACAAATATAATAAACGTCCACGAACACCGGATGAGTCACAATTGGAGAAAGAAATAACATTTTAGAGGTAAATATGAACGAAATTATCGAAAACAGTACAATCAACAGTGCGCTTTTTACTGATTTTTATGAACTTACAATGGCACAGGGCTATTGGAAGGAGAACATGAACGAAAAGGTTGTTTTTGATATGTTCTTCCGCCGTAATCCTTTTAATGGAGGCTTTTCTGTGCTTGCCGGAAATGAAACTCTTCTTGATGCACTGACTTCATTCCGCTTTTCGGAAGATGATATAAAATATCTTGCAGAACAGAAGATTTTTGAACAGGGCTTTCTTGATTACCTTAAGGACTGGCATTTTACAGGCGACCTTTACACAATGGACGAAGGTACTGTAATCTTCCCGCAGGAACCACTTGTACGCATTCATGCAAATTTAATTGAAGCACAGATTCTTGAAGGGCTTATTTTGAATCACGTAAACTTCCAGAGCCTTATTGCAACAAAAACTGCACGCATTTGGCTTGCAAGTAAAAAAGCTCCAATCATGGAATTTGGACTTAGGCGTGCACAGGGTCCGGACGGAGCTATGAGCGCAACTCGTGCCGCATATATCGGTGGCGCCGCAGGAACAAGTAATACTCTTGCAGGTAAGCTTTATGGTATTCCTGTTATGGGAACAATGGCTCACTCATGGATTATGTCACACAGTTCAGAGCTGGAAGCTTTCCGCGAATATGCAAAAATCTATCCGCAGAATTCTGTATTCCTTATTGATACATACGATACACTTAAATCAGGCATAAAAAATGCAATTATCGCAGGGAGTGAGCTTGTAAAACAAGGCTATAACTTTGGTGTTCGTCTTGATTCTGGTGATATTTCTTACCTTACACGCGAGGTTCGTAAAGAGCTTGATAACGCAGGTTACCCTCAGGCAAAAATAAGTGTTTCAAATGAACTTACCGAAGAAATCATTTCTACACTTGTTGCTGGAAACGCTCCAATAAACAGCTGGGGTGTTGGAACTCACATGGTAACAGGCGGAAACGAATCTTCATTCACAGGTGTTTACAAGCTTTGTGCACGTCATAATAAAGAAACAAATGGTATGACTCCTGCCATGAAGTTCAGCGACAATCCGGCAAAGACAACAAACCCAGGCATTAAAAATGTATTCCGCCTTTATGATGAAAAAGGAATGGCTTGTGCCGATATTCTTGCACTTGAAGATGAAGTTCTTGAAACTGGAAAAGAATACCGCTACTATCACCCGATGGTAGATTACAGACAATTCTCGTTTACAGCAGCACGTATTGAACCGCTTTTGAAAAAACGTATTTCTAACGGAGAGCGTGTTCAGCCACGTCTTTCAGATGCAGAGCAGCTTAAGATAAGCCACAATAATATGCAGTCGCAGCTGGAAACTTTTGATGAATCTTACAAACGAATTCTTAATCCTCATATCTACAAGGTTTCTATTACCGAAAAGCTTAAGGACCTTAAGATGAAGTTTATTCAGGAAAATATCAAATAAATGGCAGCAGGTAAAAAATCAAAAAATGCAATTTTTGTCGCAGCAAGCCTTTTTATCATTGGCTTTAGTTTTTTGATTTTTTCATGTGCTTCGGGGAAAACAGAAGAAGATACAGACCTGATTGAACTGTCAGAACCAGAAGAAGAAATTATTCAGGAACCAGAACTTCAGGAGGAACAGCCTGTAATCTGGCACAGTGCAACCTCTTTAATTGAACTTACAGGAAAATGGGTAACACCAGAAGGTACAATAGAATTTCCTGTAGAAATTGACGATAACGAATACCTTGCCATTACTTATGAAGAAACAAAAGATTCTTTACTCTGGAAGGAATTTGCACAAAAAAACGGTTACGATATTCAGCAGGTTTGGGAAAACAGATATCTTTTTATTCCGGAAATTTACGGGATAAACTATCCTGTCTCTGATCAGAACGGAACACAATTTGGTATAAAGTCTGAGCTTGTAACATACATAAACAGCAAGTCGGCTCTTATAAAAAGCTATAAACAGCTGCTTATTCCGGTTGATATAGTTTACACAAATCTTTCTTTTTTCAAGCTTTCGGAAGACGGTTCTCAAATAAAGGCAGAAGGACGATTCAGATTTTTTTCTAACACCTTTATGAATATGGATGATACCTTTAAGGTCACGCTTAATGCTTCGGAAAAAAGAAACACCGCCATTGAACATTATGGTCTTGTACTTTCTGGTGGCGGCGGCAAAGGTGCATACGAGGTCGGAGTTTGGAAGGCTTTTCTTGATTACGGAATTGCTCAGAAAATAAGAGCTATTTCCGGTACAAGCGTTGGTGGTTTGAACTCTGCATTATTTACAGTCGAAGATTATGACACTCTTGAAAATATCTGGATTACAAAAGTCCCTGATAAGCTTACACAGGATGATGCTCTTATTTCTCAGGAAGGCTTAACAGAAGTAATAAATTCAATTCCTATTAAAGAACTGCAAAACAAACTTTTTCCACAGGCTTATGTAACTACTGTGCGCAACAGATTTATTCTTGCAAAGCTTGTAAAAAGTAAACCTGGTCAGTATGCGACACGCTTTAATCTTAACAGCGAACCTGATATAGAACAGATAAAGAAAAAACTTCTTGCAACTTCAGCCTTCCCTATTGTTTGTCCTTCGGTAAAGCTTGCAGACGGTTATGAATATTCAGACGGCGGAAACGAAGCTGTTGGTGGTGATAACACACCAATTGATCCAATTGTTCAAAATCATCCTGATATTGAAAAGATTTTTATTGTATATCTTGCCCATGAGCCAAAACGGAAAATTAAAGAAATTGATTACGACACAAAAGAACTTGTTCAGATAATTCCATCAATAGAGCTTGGTGGTATTCTTGACGGAACAACAAACTTTACTTCAAACAGAATAAAGCTTCTTATAAAATACGGCTACGAAGATGCAGCAAAAATTTTACAGAGCAACGGATTTTTTCCTGTTTCGAGCAGCTGGTGGTTTACGGAAGATACTCAATTCTAATATTCTGTAACGCAGTAAATAATCTTTCTTTAGCTTCTACATCCCCACCAGTAAGCAGCTTTAATTTTTTCTTTGCTTCCTTGCGTGTAGAATTATCCTGAAAATTACAGGTACATGTAAAGCTTGCAAAACCTTCTTTTTTTGCATATTTTATTATTCGGTCTTCGGCGATATAAGTAAGCGGACGTATTATAGTTACCGGATAATTTTCATATTGAAGCGATGGAATCATTGTAGAAAATTCACCTTTCTTCAAGGCATTCATCAAAAGAGTTTCCAGCACATCATCAAGATGATGTCCAAGAGCAATTTTATTATAACCGTGCTCCATTGCGTATTTTAAAAGCTCGGTACGACGTTGAGTAGAACACCACCAGCAGCTCATTTTCTGGCCTTCCTTTACGCGTGCACTGATATTAATATTCAACGATTCGAACGGAACCTGCCATTTTTCAAAAAGCTTCTTAATTTCCTCTGGAAAAGGCGGAGCAAAATCACTTTGAATATTTACTGCCATATATTCAAAACCACAGTCAGGTCTTTTAGCCCTCTGCGAAAAATACTGAACAAGCGCAGTAGAATCCTTTCCACCACTGGCACCAATAAGAATACGGTCACCCTTTTGAATGAGATTATAATCAAAACAAGCCTTGTCTATAAGGCTCGAAAGCTTTGGTTCCTTTTTCATAACAAATATTATACTACTAAAAATTAGATTTGTAAAAAAAAAGCACCTCCCATAAGGAAGGTGCTTTGTAATATCAGATTGTCGGGTCAAGCCCGACAATGACATATTTTAGAATGAACCAGCTACTGCAACAGCGCACGCAACTGTACATACCCTCAATAGAAAATGCGTTAAAAAAAACAGTCCATCGGGACTGTTTTTTAGCATTTACCTACTTTTGGTTCGGTCGATTTATCGACCGCCGACGGATGTACTGTAGCGTGCACCCATCAGACGGTCAGAGGGATTGGTTAGAAGCTACCAGCGACAGCAACAGCGCACGCTACAGTACATCCTACCATAGGATTGTTACCCATTCCCATGAAGCCCATCATTTCTACGTGAGCTGGAACTGAAGAAGATCCTGCGAACTGAGCGTCTGAGTGCATACGACCAAGAGTATCTGTGAAGCCGTATGAAGCTGGACCTGCAGCCATGTTATCTGGGTGAAGTGTACGACCTGTACCACCACCAGAAGCTACAGAGAAGTATTTCTTACCAGCGAGCAAGCGTTCCTTCTTGTATGTTCCTGCAACAGGATGCTGGAAGCGAGTTGGGTTTGTTGAGTTACCAGTAATAGAAACATCAACATCTTCGTGCCACATGATTGCAACACCTTCGCGAACATCATCAGCACCGTAGCACTTTACGATGAGGCGGTCTGGGTTAGAACCGTAAGGAATCTCTTTTACAACTGTAAGAGCCTTGTCTGTTCCTTCACCATTGAAATAGTCAAACTTTGTCTGAACGTATGTGAATCCGTTGATGCGGCTGATAATCTGAGCAGCGTCTTTTCCAAGACCGTTCAAGATAACGCGGAGCTTGTTCTTGCGAACCTTGTTAGCGTTAGCAGCGATTTTGATAGCACCTTCGGCAGCAGCGAATGATTCGTGTCCTGCAAGG
>JAGCTZ010000086.1 GCA_017963165.1 Treponema sp. | reverse complement strand
ATGAAATCCTTTCGGTTTATGACCATCCCGAAATGCGCGAACAGAATCTTAGCGGTCATAAAAAGTTTGTTCAGAGCTTTAAGCCTGATTTTGTTAAGCTTATGAGCGACGGCTACTTTTTTGAACCTGAAACGGCAATCACCCTTAAGAATGTAGCAAGAGCAAAGGATCTTTATTCCCTTAAGCCAATCGCTGCAGACGACAAATGGATTAGAGATCAGGTTAGTCTTGTAAAAGAACTTACAGGCAGTTTTGGACAGGAGATTGCAACCTTTTACAACACCTTTGCTCCGGCAACAGCCTTTAAGTGGGCAGTAAACGGAGGCGACAAAAAGCTTGCAGCCTTTATAAAAGAAGACAAAGCAGCAGTTATTTATGCACTTTCGGTAATTGCACAAAACACTGCACAGCTTGCAAAGGCTGTAATTGAAGAAGGCGGTGCTGATGGTATATACTTGAGCGTTCAGACAATCCAGGATATAAGCGTTGGACCAGATCTGTACAATGAAGTAATTGCACCATCAGAACTCAGCGTACTTTCGGCAGCAATTGCAGCAGGAGGAAAAAATATCCTTCATGTATGCGGCTACGAAGGCGTTCGCAATAACCTTTCGCTTTTTAAGAACTATCCGGCACATGCTGTAAACTTTGCAGCTGTGGTAGAAGGAATTAGTCTTTCGCAGGGCAAACAATTATTCGGAGGCAAAGCAATAATCGGAGGCTTTGCAAATACTGCTAACGGCATCCTTTATAAAGGAACAAAAGAGCAAATTCAGGCTGAAACAAAAAAGCTGCTTGCAGATGCAGGAAGAACAGGGGTTATCCTTGGAGCAGATTGTACGATTCCAAAGGATATTGATTTAGAACATTTAGAGTGGGTTAGAGAATCCGCTAGATAATTTACAGGGCCCTTCGACAAGCTCAGGGACCACACATAAGGAGAAATAATATGAAAAAATTTATTATAGCAATCGCAATTATATCATTGGTACTTGGCACAGTATCTGCCGCAGCAAAAAAGACAAAGGTAAAGAAGGTTCGTGTAGCACATACTAACTACTATGTTCCATACGATTTTGTAAACGACAAGGGTGAATCAGACGGCTTTGAAGTTGCTGTTCTTAAAGAAATAGACAAGCTGCTCGAAGAATACGAGTTTGAATTTATTCCTACTTCTGATGATGATTTGCTCATTGGTGTTTTACAAGGCAAATATGATTTTGGCACAAAGGGTGTCTGGGTAACAGAGGAACGCAAAAAGAAGTATGTATTCCCTAAGAACCCGATCGGTGCAAGTGTTGTTGGTATTGTAATAAGAAGTGATACAGCAGATCAGATTACTGACCTTCCTTCTTTTGCAAAATATTCAGGCAAGCTTGTTCCAATCAGTGCTTCAAGCGCTCAGTACGCAGTAATTGATGATTACAACAAAGCAAATCCAAACGCACAGGTTAAGCTTGTTGCCGGAGATCAGTTCCTTGCAACAGATGCCTACACCTGGGTTATCGAAGGCCGCTACGATGCATACCTTGATATCAAGCTTTCTTTCCAGAACAACGTTCTTGTAGACAACGCTCCATTCGGAAATTACAAAGATAAGCTTACTTACATCACATATAAAGGTATTCCAACATGGCCGCTCTTTAACAAAAAGCAGCAGGCACTTGCAGATGCTTACGACAAGGCAATACAGCAGCTTAATGCAGATGGAACTGTTTCACGCCTTGCAATCCAGTACTTTGGAGAAGATGTTTCGGCCCTTCTTAAATAAGACAGCCGAATGAATAGCCCGGAACTTGAGGAACAAATATGGACAGACCATTTTATCCTGCAAAGATAATAGAAAACATTCCGATCCTCCTGCCCTACCTTGCCGTAACGTTTGAAATCTTAATCGGTACGATAATCGTAGGACTGATTCTGGGCTTCTTTCTTGCAAAGGCACGCCTTTCTAAAAAACGATGGCAGCAGAAGGTTTCGGGATTCATCATCAATGCCTTCCGCTGTACACCATCAATCGTAATGTTGTTCGTAATCTTTTACGGACTCCCAACCTTGTTCTGGGCAGTTTTCAAGCTTGATATAAACGGATGGCCAAAAGCCGTATACGTAATTACTTCGCTTGGATTGTTGTTCGGTGCAACTGCAGCAGAAATAATGCGTTCAAGCTATCTTGCAGTTCCACCGGGACAAAGAGAAGCCGCCCTTACAAGCGGTCTTACAGAAACACAGGCCTTTATGAGAATCATACTTCCGCAGGCCTTTGTAGTTTCCTTGCCTAACTTTGGCAACAGTGTGATTGTACTTTTGAAGGAAGGTTCGCTTGCCTTTACAATCGGATTGATTGACATAATGGGAAAAGGCAACCTTATTATAAGCTTAAACTTTGGTGCCTACGCCATAGAAACATACATAGCGCTGGCAATTATTTACTGGGTTCTTACGATTGCATTTGAACAGCTGTTCAAGTGGCTTGAAAAGAAATTTTCTAAAGGACGAAAATCAATTTCGCAATAGCAGGAGGAAGCAAATATGTTTGATGTTACATTCTTATTCAAAACCTTTGTGCTTTTGTGGAAAGGAGTTCCGACAACACTCTTAATAACAATTGTTTCGCTGCTCGTTGGTTCGTTCTTTGGATTTTTGATTGCGCTCACCAGGATTCATAAAATAAAAGTACTTAATCAGCTAAGCGCAGTGTATATTTCTTTTATGCGCGGTACTCCAATTGTACTGCAGATTCTTGTAGTTTATTCGCTGTTTCCTTCCCTGCTTAATGCAATCCTTAAACAGTCTGGCAGCAGCTTTAATATTTTTGATCTTAATCCAATCTGGTATGCATTTGTAGTTTTTTCACTTAATATGTCTGCAACACTTTCCGAAGTTTTCCGCTCGGCCCTGCTTACAGTAAATAAAGGCCAGCTCGAAGCAGGCTACACCTGTGGACTTACAAAAGCACAGACCTACAGAAGAATAATTATTCCGCAGGCACTTACTGCAGCACTTCCAAATCTTTGTAATGCATCGGTAGGGCTTATAAAAAATACTTCACTTGCATTTATGATGACAGTAAAGGACATTACTGCTCTTGCAAAAATCGAAGCGTCCTTCGGATATAATTATATAGAAGCATATCTTGATATCTTTGTAATTTACATAATTATTTGTACTGTTGTACAAAAACTGTTTAAACTCTGGGAGCAGAAAGTATCAATTTATAAGGGGGCACAACATGTTATCGGTAACTAACGTACATAAATCATTCGGGAAAAATGAAATCTTAAAGGGCGTAAACCTCAACGTAGAAAAAGGAGACGTTGTTGTAATAATAGGCCCGTCCGGCTCTGGAAAAACAACCCTTCTGCGCACAATTGATTTTCTTGAAACCGCAGACGAAGGGGAACTGGTTTTTGATGATATTAAAACCCCTCTTGCCCACGCACATAAAAAGACAATTCTTGATGTAAGAAGAAAAACAGGTTTTGTATATCAGAACTATAATCTTTTTGCAAATAAAACTGCGCTTGAAAATGTAATGGAAGGTCTTGTAGTTGCAAGAAATGTACCGAAAGATTTTGCACGCGAAATTGCAGAAAGCGCCCTTAAAAAAGTTGGGCTTGCTGACCGTATGGATTATTATCCTTCACAGCTTAGTGGAGGCCAACAGCAGCGTGTAGGAATTGCCCGTGCTGTTGCAACAGATCCTGATGTAGTTTTGTTAGACGAACCTACCAGCGCCCTTGACCCGGAGCTTGTCGGCGAAGTTCTTTCAGTTCTTAAAGAGCTTGCAAAAGAAGGCACAACAATGATTATTGTTACTCACGAAATGAGCTTTGCAGAAGAAGTTGCAACACAGGTTGTATTCATGGAAGGCGGCGTAATTGTAGAACAGGGCTCTCCAAAAGAAATTTTCAACAATCCAAAGGAAGCAAGAACAAAGCAGTTCCTGCAACGCGTCTGCAAAAGAGTTGAATATAATATTTAGAGTTCAATTTTTCCGACAACAGTAGTTTCGCTGTCGGAATCAGAATCAGAGGCTTTGCTTCGGCCAGCGCCATTTTTTTTGGAATTAGCACCAGTGCTTTTTATAGAAAATCTTGGACTAGCTTCATCATTAAATTCTGCAAGCGCCTGTTCATTCTTTTTAGCCTTATGCGCTTTTGGAGAAGTCAGGAATGCAAAAAGACTTCCGCAAAGGCCACCGGCAGCAACAATTGCAACTCCCACTACTCCATTAGGATTTTTTGCAAAAAGCTCCATACAGATAAAAAGTGCAATAACTGCAATTGCAGAAGCAGATACTTTACTGCGCGAAAGATGCATCATCGTCCAAAGCAGGATGAGCATAAAAACAACAGGTTCGGCGCCACCAACAGGATTCTTACAGAAGCAGGCATTGAGCACTCCTGAAAAAAGCGATGAAACAAAAATCATAATTCCAATTATGACAGACCCGTAACGCTCTTCCATTGCAGGACCAAGCAGAAGAATAAAAATCAGATTGCAGATGAGCACATAACGGTCAGGACTTGCAAACACATGAACAAACAGTCTTATAATAGAATGAAAATCAGAAAAAGCAAAAGGAAATGCTCCCCCTGCCGCTGTAGGAGTTACAAGCCAGGTTGAATTAAGCTTTCCCTTAAGAGCAAATGTGTCTAATACAAAAATTACAAGTGCAAGCAGCGCAAATGTAATTGTAACCGGTGCATCATAAACAAATTTTAATTTTAATTTTTTCTTTGCCATATTGTTTATTATACAACAAAAATGTGATATATTTAAGATTATGAGTGAATTTATTAATCAGCCGTTACATATAGGTAATGGCCTTGCAGAAACTACATCAATAGAAGTTCCTCCAGAAAAAGACGTTGTCTTTTATAATGATGACTACACAACAATGGAATTTGTTGTAGATGTATTAATGTCTATATTTAATAAATCTCATGACGATGCTCAAATGCTTATGGAAACAGTGCACAATCAAGGCTGCGCAGTAATCGGCACCTACACTTATGATATTGCTGTTTCACGAACAAATCTTACACGCAGCATTGCAAAGAAAAACGGTTTTCCGTTGAGGGTAGAAATTGAGTAACGAAAACCAGCAGAAAGCGATTGTAAGGCAGATGAAAGTAAGTCCTATGCTTACTAAAATTCTGTCTGAATCTCTTGCACAAGCCAAATCCTCACGTCACGAATTCTTTATGCCGGAGCATGTACTTGCAGTTGCACTTCAGAATGATTTTGTATGTCATATTCTTACAGAAAGCGGCTGTGATTCAGAAGCATTACGTTCAAATATTTCTGACTATCTTGCAAATAAAGTTCCTGTTGTTTCAGAAAATGCAAATCCAAAATTCATAAATGCGCCTGTTGAATCTGCAGGTTTTCAGGCTGTAATGAACAGAGCTGTTTTTCATTGTGTTTCAAGTGAATCTGAAATGATTGATATTACAGATGTACTTGTGAGCATGTATGATGAAAAAAGAAATTATTGCTCTTACTATCTGCGTTCAAGCGGACTTGATAAACTTCGTCTGCTTGAAACAATCGGAAAAATAAAAGGCATTCATGGAGCTCAGAAAGAAAAAGACCGCAGCTCAAAGCAGGGCCCTCAGCTTCCACCAGAAATGATGTCTAACAACGAAGGTGGACTTGACCGCTTTGCCGTAAATATGACAGAACAGGCAAAAAAAGGTGCTTATGATATTCTTGTTGGACGCGAAGAAGAAATAGAAAGAACTGTTCAGATTCTCTGCCGCCGCACAAAAAACAATCCACTTCATGTAGGAGACGCAGGAGTTGGTAAAACTGCAATCACTCAGGGGCTTGCTCAACGCATTGTAAATGGTGATGTTCCGGAATTCCTTAAAGGCTTTACTATTTATTCACTTGATCTGGGACTCCTTCTTGCAGGTTCAAAATTCCGTGGTGACTTTGAAGAAAGACTTCACTCTGTAATAGATGAGCTTAAAGAAAAGAAAAAATCAATTTTATTCATAGACGAAATCCATATGATTATGGGAGCCGGAACAAACGGAAGCTCGCAGATGGATGCAGCAAACCTGCTCAAGCCTGCCCTTGCAGATGGAAGCATTCGCATTATCGGTTCAACTACTTTTGAAGAATATGCTTCTCATTTTGAAAAGGATCGCGCTCTTGCAAGACGCTTCCAGAAAGTTGATATTATTGAACCAACCCGCGACGAAACAATCAAAATCTTAAAAGGACTTGTTCCTAAATACGAAGAATATCACAAGGTAAAATATGCACCTTCGGCTCTTGAGGCAGCAGTTGATCTTTCTGTTCAATACATAACAGATAAGCGTTTGCCGGACAAAGCAATTGATATAATGGACGAAGCAGGAGCTTACCAGAAAATCCACAAGGGCACAGGACAGATTTCTGTTGCAACAATCCGCCGTGTTACTGCAAAAATGGCAAAGCTTCCTATTGATACAGTTACCGGAGACCAGAAAGACACTCTGCGATTTTTGGAAACAAAGCTTAGTGCTCAGATTTTTGGTCAGGACAAGGCAGTTCAAACTCTTTCAAAAGCAGTTAAGCGTGCCAGAGCCGGCTTCAGAAATCCTGATAAACCGGAGGCCTGCTATCTTTTTGTTGGTCCAACAGGTTGTGGAAAAACAGAGCTTGCACGTTCCCTTGCCCAAACCTTAGGTGAACCATTGCTCCGCTACGATATGAGCGAATATCAGGAAAAGCATTCTGTCAGCAGACTTGTTGGTTCTCCACCAGGCTACGTTGGCTTTGAAGAAGGCGGACAACTTACAAAAGACGTTCGCAAAAATCCTAATTCAATAATTCTTTTTGACGAAATAGAAAAGGCTCATGAAGACATATATAACATTCTCCTGCAGGTAATGGACTACGGAATCCTTACAGATAATCAGGGACGTAAATCAGATTTCCGCAATTGCATTATTATAATGACAAGTAATGCCGGTGCCCGCGATATGGAAAAAAGTGGCATAGGCTTTGGAACACAGGATGCAGCTTACAGCGAAGCAACTTTAATGGAAGCAATTACACGAGTATTCCCGCCTGAATTCCGCAACAGACTTGATGCAGTTGTACCGTTTGGCTATCTGGACAAAAAGATTGTTCGCATGGTATGCCAGAAAGAAATTTTCAAGCTTGCACAGCGCATAAAGAAAAAGAAGATAAACCTTTGCATAACAGACCGCTGTATAGACTACCTCACAGAAACAGGTTTTTCAAAAGAGTTTGGAGCCAGAAACATGGCACGAACAATAGAAGAAAATATTGCAAATCCTCTTGTTGATGAAGTTCTATTCGGCAAACTCGCAAAAGGTGGCGATGTAACTGCAGATTATAAAAAGAATAAAATAGTCTTTGAATATGGAAAAGAAAACAATTAGGCTCATAAAATGGGTCATGCTTATTTTTTCATTTATAGCTTTTCTCGTTTTTTATTCTTCACTTATTATTTCCCGTACAAAGAATCAGACTCAAAATGAATATAACCCTGCAGACACCTGTCTTTATCATGTAATTGTAACAGGAACCTACGAAAATCAAACTTTTCTTTCGGAATTATATGAAGGTGCAGCAAAGGTTGCAGATGCTTACAATGCGCTTGTCGATTTTCATGTTCCTGATTCACAGGCTGACACAACTTCTATTCAAAATCTTTTTGACTACTGCTCCTTTATGAATGCCGACGGAATAATTGCTTACATAGATTCTCCAGATGAAACACCTACCCTTCTTCAAAGGTCAGGAGATCCTTCAATTCCATTAATTACAACCGGACAATTTTCTCCAAATATGCAGCAGATTTCTTTTATAGGAATTAACAACTGGGAGCTAGGAAAAAAAATCTCGGATGAAATCCATAATCTGCTTTCGGAAGGTGGAAACGTTTATATAATAAGCAGCACTCTTACTACAAATTCATCAAACTTAATAAGCGGCATTCAATCAGC
Organism: Treponema sp.; assembly: GCA_017963165.1. The sequence continues at coordinate 5,294 of JAGCTZ010000086.1, read as the reverse complement.
CTTACAGGAAAATCAAAATATTATTTTAACTGTAATGGAAGAATTGCCACCTGAACTTGAAATACGCGGAGAAAATAATATTTTTATATGTCTTACAGAAGATGATACAATACGTATGGCACAGGAGCTTTCTGAAAAATTTCTTCCCTTTAATTATCAGCTTCTTGGCTTTGGCGGAAACGAGGTTTGCCAGCTTTATCTTCAAAAGGGTTTTATAACAGAACTGTTTTCTCTTAATCCTGAAAAAATCGGCGAAACGGCTATGAGAGAACTGTTTGAATACCGAAACAGAGGTTATGCAAACAGTTATATTACAGCAGATGTAAAAATAAGCAGGGCGCAGTAATGAAGCAGTTAAAAACAAAGATTCAACAAATCAACACTTCTTCACTCAATCCTGTAAATTATGTACGAAACAAAAGCCTGCGCTGGCGAATTATGGCATGTATTGGAATTGCAATTTTCATGCTCGCCACAAGTATTCTTGTTACAACAAGGCTTACTTACTTTTCGATAAACAATCTGGGAGAATCATACAAATCTAACTCGGAATTAAATGACTTTACTCAGGCAGTAAGTTCTACAGAAATTGCAATGGAAAATTATGTTAATTACCGAACCTTTGAAAGCATTGATGCCTATTATACTTCGCGTACAAAAGTAGAAGACTTTTATGAAAACCTCCAGAGTTTCCCTTCCAAAAATGAAGTAACACACAAGGAATATATTGTTCATCAGCTTACAGAAGCATTTTTATATTATTCAAACCTTGCCATTTCTGCCAGACGTGCAAACAACGATGAAGATACATATATGCAATTTGAATATGCAATGGACAGCTACAACTATCTTCTTTCACAAATTCTGGAGCTTAACAATCTTCGGCTTCAGCAAAATGCGGCCAGTTATAACAAAAACCAGGATAGAATTTTAATAACAAACACCTTAAGCGTAATATTATTTTTTATTTTTGCAGTGCTCATTTTCTTTGTTCTTTATTTTACAATTACGTCTATCATGGAACCACTTGCAGATATTTCAGAAGTAGCACACAAGGTTGCCAAACGAAATTTTGATGTTCCTCTTTTTAACCGGACGACAAATGATGAAATTGGCACAATTTGTACTGCTTTCGACAGAATGATTATAAGTATTCGGGAATACATTGATACAATCTGGGAAAAAGCTCGAACCGAAGCAGAACTCAAAGAAAAAGAAATTGAAATGCAGGCGCTTTATACCGATGCCCAGCTGCGTGCCCTTCAGAATCAGATTAATCCTCACTTTTTGTTCAATACACTCAATACCGGAGCCCAGCTTGCTATGATGGAAAATGCCGACAAAACCTGTTATTTTATTGAGCAGGTTGCAGATTTCTTCCGTTATAATATTCAACAGCAAAGCCGCACAGTTTCGATTGACGAAGAGCTTGGATTGGTAGATAATTTTGTATATATAATGAAGGTTCGTTTCGGAAATCGTCTGGAATTTACAAAGGATATTCCAGACAGAACTTTCCCGGAACAGATTCCTTCTATGACGCTGCAGCCTTTAGTAGAAAACTGCATTAAGCACGGATTAAAAAATACAAAAGGAAAAGTGCATCTACAGATTGAACTTGAAGAAAAATACATTGTTATAAGCGTAAGTGACAATGGCGAAGGAATGCCCGACAAAACAAAAGAAGCTGTTTTTGAGGCAGTTGCCTCTGGAACGACAAGATTATCACCCGAGGTTCTGGACGACAATTCTTCACATAATGGAACAGGACTTATAAGTGTTTTTCTGCGCCTGCAGCTCCAGTTCCACAGGACAGATCTTTTTGACATAACAAGCGGTGACAATGGAGAAGGAACAAAATTCATAATCAGGATTCCACATCATGTTTAAAATATTAGTAACCGATGACGAACAAATAGTAATTGATTCTCTTTCTTTTATTATAAATAAAAACTTTACAGATGAAGCAAAGGTCTTTACTGCACTTTCCGGAACAGAAGCCATAGAAACTGTCATGAAGGAAGATATAGACATTCTTTTTATGGATATAAATATGCCTGGTTTGAGTGGACTTGAAACTGTCGGCGTAATCACAAAACTCAAGCCTAATATTGTGTTTGTAATTTTAAGTGCCTTTGACCAGTTTCAGTATGCACAAAAAGCAATTGATTTAGGAGCCTACAAATACATAACAAAGCCGGTTAACCGAAACGTTGTAATAGAAACAATCCGAGGAGCCATGCAGCTTGTTCAGGAAAAACAGGGAAAGCTTTCTGCCGATCTTGAACTACATAAAAAACTTGATATGGTTTCTCCGATGATTGAAAATGATTTTATTTATGCCTGTATTTTTAATAATGACAAATCTACAGGGCTTTCTTCTTATCTTGATTATTTTAATCTTTCGGAAAATCCCTGGGTATTCTGCTGCTTTGAATTTCCAAATATTAATTCCGACAACCAGTACAGTACTTATTTAAAAATTCACGAACTTTTGAATAAAGAACATCGCTGTCTTGTAAGCAGCTTTATGATGAACAGAATTGTTGTTTTCTATCCAATTTTTTCCGAAAACCCAAATTATACAGAAATTCAGGAACAAATAAAAAAGATTTATTCTTCGCTTTGTTATAACATAACTGCCGGAATCCGTTCTGGTGTAAGTACAATTTTCAGCGACAAAACGCAGCTACAGGCTTCGTATGCAGAATCACTTTCGGCTTTAAACAAGGTCGAAAATTCCGGTGGTTTAATTTTTGCAGGTGGAGAACAGGAAAAAACAGAAACAGCAGTTCATAAAACAAATTCTATTGAATTTAAAAATCAGATTATGAATAAGCTGGCAACCGGAGATACAAACGGCGTTAAATCCTTTCTTGAACTTTTTACTTCAGAATTAATTTCTGGAGGCCTTGAGCTTGATAAAATAAAAAATGCTTTTTTTGAACTGATTGTAATGGCTAATAATATCGCAAAAGAAAAAAACAAAAACTTTACAAGCCAGACCTTTGACAATGCATTTTCTACTTTGAGCACAGAAAACGATACTACAATCATAAAGCAGTTTGCGCAAAAATTTCTTATGGAATGCACGGCAGCAATAACAAGCGTAAAAAAAGCAGAAGAAAACCCTATTATAAAAAAAGTATGCACTTATATAGATCAAAATCTTTCAAAGGATATTTCGCTGGAAAGTGCTGCAGATTTTGTACAGGTTAGTTCGTTTTATTTGAGTAAGCTTTTTAAGGAAGAAAAAGGTGAGACCTTTATAAATTTTGTTTCAGATAAGCGACTGGAAAAATCCCGTGAACTTCTTGGACAGACAAATTTATCTATAAAAGAAATAACAGCTCAAGTTGGATACAATGATCAGAATTACTACAGCCGAATCTTCAAAAACAAATATGGAGTTTCACCTAAGGAATACAGAAAAGCAAACGAAGGAGGCAGTGAAAAATGAAAAGGCCATTATCAAAGACTACGTTACAATCTTTATTCTTAATAATTCTTCTTACACTCTCCCTCGCATCCTGTAAAAAGCAGGAAAATACATCAACAGTTAAACAGCCGTCGCCCGCTCCTTCCGACAAAATAACAATTGGTTTTTCTATAGATACACTTGCAATTGAACGCTGGCAGCGTGACATGGATGTTTTTATAAATAAGGTAAAAGAACTCGGTGCAGACGTTATTGTTCAGAATGCCGGCAACAGTATAGAAGAACAGAACAGGCAGCTTTTGTATCTGATGGATAAAACTGATGCAATTGTTGTTCTTCCAAAGGATGCTTCGTCTATAACAGAAAGTATACAAAAAATAAAATCAAAAGGAATTCCTGTAATTTCTTATGATAGAATTGCCCTTAATGCAGACATAGACCTTTATATGACAATAGACAGCGAAAAGGTCGGTGAATATATGGCATCTCATATGCTTCGCCATACAGACGGGAAAAACTGGTACTGCATTCTTGGACCTAAAGAAGATTACAACATGACACTTATTTACGAAGGTATAAATCGTATTCTGCGAAATACTCAGGTAAAAATAAATCATGTTTCATATACAGAAAACTGGAACTACGATTTATCTTATCAGGAAATGGTACGAATTCTTAAAAGCGATGTTTTCCCTGATGCAATTATCTGTGGAAACGATGCCGTAGCCGCAAGCGTTATTCAGGCAATAACCCGCTACTACCCTGATATTCATATTCCTGTTTGTGGTCAGGATGCAGATATTGCAGCATGTCAGTACATTGTACAGGGCAAACAGGATTTTACTATATATAAACCGATTATACGTCTGGCAGAGCTTGCTGCGGAATGTGCCGTTTCTCTTGCAAAAAGTGAACCGCTTCCTGTAGATTCTATACGCACCAGTAAAATTAATAACGGTTATGCAGATATTCAAACTATCTGGCTTGAACCGGAATATGTAGACATTTACAATCTGAACAAAGTTATTATAGATTCAGGCTTCCATAGCGCAGCAAGTATTTATAAGGAATAAATTATCAGAGCAAGCCCGCAAATGACACCCCCCCCTTCATTGCGAACCCCAGACGAAGCAATCAATGCTATAAATTGAATTATTAGCACAAAATTTACCACAAATTTTTCTAGATTTATAGTCAAAATTCCCTAAGAAATTTCCCCTATGAATAAGAAAATAACAAAAATTTGTAGAATACAGGCGAATTTTTACCCCTTGAATAATCTATAATGCCAAGTAACAAAGGTCGTTGGCCTTTATATAACAAAAATAAGGAGTTTTTCAAATGAAAAAAATTGTAGCAATTCTTTTGGCAGTTGCAACATTGACAACTGCAACATTTGCCGCAGCAAAATCAAAGGGTAAAGTAGGTATCTCTATGCCTACAAAAGACTTGCAGCGCTGGAACCAGGATGGTAACAACATGTATGGCGACTTCGTAAAGGCTGGCTATACAGTAGACCTTCAGTACGCTGCTAATGATATCGCAACACAGATATCACAGATCGAAAACATGATTACAGGAAAATGTAAAGTTCTCGTAATCGCTGCTATCGATGGTTCTTCACTTTCTAACGTTCTTGCAACAGCTAAGAAAAAGAAGATTCAGGTTATTGCTTATGACCGTCTTATCATGGACACAGATGCAGTAACATACTATGCAACATTCGATAACTACAAAGTAGGTACACTCCAGGGTGACTACCTTGTTGACGCTCTCGGACTTAAGAGCCGCTCAGCTTCTGACCCAGTTTACATGGAATTCTTCACTGGTGACCCAGGTGACAACAACATCAACT
>JAGCTZ010000085.1 GCA_017963165.1 Treponema sp. | reverse complement strand
TATATTCGACACAACATCTTATTGCGACTGACACGATTCGAACGTGCTACCTACGGATTCGAAGTCCGTTGCTCTATCCAGATGAGCTACAATCGCAAAAAAAAACGGTGCAGATTTACACCGTTTTTTCAGGGTGCCTAGTGGGGATCGAACCCACGACAACCAGATCCACAATCTGGCGCTCTACCGCTGAACTATAGGCACCGTAAGTGAAATTAAATATATCAAAAAAAGGAGTGTGAGTCAATGGTAATAGGGAATAGTAATATTATTGGTAAAGATTGAAAATACAAAGAAAATTTTTTAAAAAATCAGAAATGCTTCCGCTGCACCGTGTCTGTCAAACTGCGGGCGTGCGGTAATAGGTATCAGACTCGCTGCGCTCGCACCGCACGATGCAGTTTGCAGCCCCGGTTTCGCTCGCGCATATCTGATTTTTAACTTATTCTATAAAAGTATTTTCAATAATCCATACATAAGATTACTATTCCCTATTCCCTGATTTATTTATTTTCACTTACGACCCTAAAAAAAACGTAAAAATTTTCCTAAACTAAATTTTTTAAAAACCGATAAACAACTGATATCCTATAACTATATTTTGTGAGGTGATATTTGATGAAAAAGAATAATGAGTTTGAAGAAGTTCTTGAACAGGAAGAAAAAATCCTTGATGAACTTGTTAAAAATCAGAATTTGCTTCGTAAGGCAGTTACCGAAAAGAACTGGGAAAACCTTACAAAAATCATCAATAATATCAATTCAATTTCGGGCAGCTTTGTAGAAGTTGATACAGAACGTGAAGTTATTCAGGATATGATGAAATTGGACGAAGTAAAGCCTTATTTTGAACGTCTTGGAAATATGCGTTCTAAGCTTCTTAAGTGCAAGATTGAAAATCAGGCTTTAAGTAAATATGTAAACATAACAAGAAACTTTATTCAGGGCGTTGTAGAAGATGCTCTTCCACAGTCTGGAAATAAGGTTTATTCAAAATCAGGAAAAATTGTTCAGCCACAGCCACAAAGTGTTGTACTGAATTTAGATTTTTAGAGAGGCGATATATGGGATCAACATTTTCGGGAATTGAATTAGGAAAACGCAGTATCATGGCTCAGACAGAGGCCATTACTACTGCAGGTCACAATATTTCGAATGCAAATACAGAAGGCTATTCACGCCAGAGAGTACAGATAAAGGAATTTGATCCTCTTTATCGCCCTGACATGACTAGAGCAGAACGTCCTGGACAGATTGGTCAGGGTGTAGATGTTCAAAGTATAACACGTGTACGCGATGAACTTCTTGATAAAAGAATTGTTCAGCAGGCAAACCAGGAAACTTACTGGGAAACAAGAAGTGATTATTACACAATGCTCGAACAGATTTATAATGAACCGGATGATATAAGCGTTCGCTATAATATGGATAAATTCTGGGAAAGCTGGCAGGAATTGTCGGTAAATCCTGAAAGTCAGGCTGCTCGTCAGGCAGTTGTAACACGTGGACAGACTCTTACAGAATCAATTAATCAGCGTTGGGAAAGCCTTAAAGGGGTGAGCGACCTTGTTGATGGAGATATAGAAGCAACTGTAAGTCAGGTAAATGATCTTGCTCGCCAGATTGCAGCCTTGAATTCAGCTATTGTTGAATCAAAAGGTGTTGGTGATAGTCCTAACGATCTTCTTGACCGCCGCGACCTTCTTGTTGATAAGCTTTCAAAACTTGTAAATGTAACAATTGATCATCGCGACCCGGATGAATTTGAAGTTCATGTAGATGGTCTTGTTCTTGTTCAGGGTGGTATTTCACGCGAAATTGGCTTCCAGCTTCGTGATGATGACTCTGGTTATAATAAACTTATATGGAAAGATACAGGAAAAGATGCAATTTTCACAGGTGGTAAGCTTGGTGCTCTTGTAGAACTTCGTGATGTAGATATTAGAAACGAAATTCAGCAGTTAAATACAATGACAATGAACTTTGCAGACCTTGTAAATGATGTTCACCGCAATGCTGTTGGTGCAAATCATGTTACTGGTCTTGATTTCTTTGTTCAGCGTCCATTTGTAGAAAATACAAACGGTAATTTTGATAGAAACGGTGATGGAGAACTTGATACTTCTTACGTATTCCGTTTTACAGGTACAAATGAACTTGATAAAGAACAGCAGGTTGGTATTGAAGGTGTAATGACTCTTTCTTCTACACAGGGAGAAGTTAGAATTGCTTATTATCATACAGATACTGTAGAAACAGTAATCAACCGTATCAACGACAGCAACAGCGAAGTAAAAGCATATCTTGACCGCAATAATCATCTTGTTCTTAAAGCTACAACTTCTACAGATCCTCAAAATCCGGATTTTGTAATCCGTCATGTTGAAGATTCCGGATATTTCCTTGCAAATTATTCAGGAGTTTTGGCCGGAACAGGTGCTGCTGGTGCTTATGATTTTGCTCAGGCTGATGCAGTAAATGCTCTTGCTGCCGGTGCGGAATTTGGAGTTGCTCCTGTATATAATCCGTCTGCCTATATCACAATAAACTCTGCAATTCAGAATGATGTTCAATGTGTTGCAGCAGGTTATCTTAGTCCAAGTGGGGATGTATTTGCAGGTGACGGACGTGCCGCAGTAGAAATTGCTGCAATCAGAAATACATCTGTAATGGTTGGTTCAATGAGAACTTTTGATGACTTCTTTGCAGACAGCGTAACAAATGTTGGTCTTAAGGGAGAACAGGCAGAAGCAAATCATCTTAGCCAGGCAGCAATTATGGATGACCTTAGAAATATGAGGGAATCAATCAGTGGCGTAAATATTGATGAAGAGCTTGCAGAAATAATGAAGTTCCAGCACGGCTATAATGCTGCTGCTAAATTCATTACTGTTTGGGATTCGTTGATTGATACGATTATTAATAAGTTAGGTGTGTAAATAATAAGAGGTAATATATGCATAGAATTTCAAGTAACATGAATAACATGAATACTCAGAGTGCCTTGCGCTTGCAGGAGTCTAAGCTTAATCGTGCAAATAATCAGATAAGCAGCCAGCAAAAACTGCTCAATCTGCGTGATGATCCAATTGCCGCAGGTCATCTTGTTCGCTATCAGTCATATCTTGGACGTGTAAAAAACTTTGAAAAAAATGCACTTACGCTTTCTGATGAATTTGCTGTTCGCGAAGGTTATATGCAGAATTCCCTTGAAATTATGCAGAGAGTTCGTGAGCTTGCTGTAACAGGTGCAAACGGCATTTATAATGAAGAAGATCTTAAAAATATGGCCACCGAAGTTGATGAACTTTTGAAGGCTCTTGTTCAGAATGCAAATGCAATCGATTCTGATGGTAAATCAATTTTTGCTGGCACCAATACAAAGACAACTGCGTTTGATATTGAAATGGGTAATGTAGAAGGTTCTGGAGTTCCTCTTATTCAGAATGTACGCTACAACGGCAATATTGATGTAAATAAAGTAGAAGTTGATGAAAATAAATATCTTGTAAATGATAATGCCGGAAACAAAACCTTTTGGGCAGAAAATCAGCAGATATTTGGTGCCCGCGATGCTTCTCAATGGCAGGCAAACCGCGATGGTATTATAAGCATTGATGGTGTAGAAATAAAAATCAGCGAAGGCGATAACATTTATACAGTAATCAATAAAATTAATAAAAGCGATGCTGCTGTAAAGGCAAGTCTTGATCCAATCCGTAATGGTCTTAATCTTGAAACAACAGATGCACGACAGCTTTGGCTTCAGGATGTAGAAGGTTCAGCTTTGAACGAACTTGGAATGATTAAAGATTCAAGCCAGAGACCTCCATATAATCTTGGTGATGCAGTTCGTGTAGCAGGCGGTTCAATGTTTGATGCTGTAATTGCCTTCAGAAATGCACTTCTTGCAGGGGATCAGGAATCTATTGGAGGAAGAGTACTTGGAACTCTTGACCTTGGAATAAACAGTCTTGTAACTCGTCTTGCAAAATCTGGCAGTGAATATGAAAGAGCTCAGCTTAATGCAACAAGAAGTTCAAAGCTTGCTCTTGATGTTACACAGCAGATTTCCCGCGAAGGTGATCTTGATTATACAGAGGCTATCACAAATCTTAAAATGCTAGACTATACAAATCAGGCAACCTTGAGCCAAGCTGGAAAAATGTACAGTTCAACACTATTGAATTATATGAGATAATAAATACAGAAGGAAGTAAACAAAATGGAAGTAATGACAAAAGCCAAAGGGAGAATAGACATTCCGGAAAGCAGATTGCTTACAATTCCCGAAGGTCTGTTCGGTTTCGAAAAGTACACAAAATTTGCTTTGTGTGATTCTGATTATGAACCATTCTTGTGGTTACAATCAATCGAAGATATGAATCTTGCATTTCTCATCGTTGATCCTTTCTTAATTTCTAATGATTATGAAACAGATATTGATGATGTAACACTTGCAAAAATCGGAATTGAAAAACCGGAAGATATAATAATAATGACAATAGTTACAGTTCCAAATGATGGTTCTGCAATTACTGCCAATTTCCAGGGACCGCTGGTTATTAATAAACAGAATAAACAGTGTATGCAAGTAATATTAAACGACAACCGATGGACAACAAAAGTAAATATTATTGATGCATTGAATGCGAAAGGAGAAAAATAATGCTTATCCTCTCGCGTAAAATTGATGAAAAAATAAAGATTGGCGAAGATATTACAATTACACTGATTGACGTTCACGGTGATCAGGTTAAGATTGGTGTAGAGGCTCCAAAGCACGTAAAGGTTTTCCGCCAGGAAGTCTTTGATGCCATCCAAAAAGAAAATAAAGCTGCCGTTGCCGCAGTTTCAGAAAGCGGTAATAATAAGGCTCGCGATGCAGTAAGCGCATTGTCGAAACTGTTGAAAAAATAATTATTTTATTGATTCAACTTAATTTCTGCTTCGCTTGCACGAAGATATACAGGACCGTCAAAATCCTTTAAAGAAGGAGCTTTGGCGGTTATTTTTTTCTCTGCAAGTTCAAAGAGACAATCTGTTGTAACCGACGCAACTGCAATTGTATTCCAGTTTTTAACGCAGCCGTTTTTTTCAAGTAAATTAATTAATTTTGCAACATCACCTTTCATGCCTGTAACGTTTAATTCAGAAATATTTTTAAGCCTGTCAATTATAAAAGGAATATCATAATCGCCATCTTCCAAAACAATCTTTCCAGAATGATAAATGTCCGCATAAAATCTGTCTTTGTTAGCATCAATACAACTTAAAGTTGGAATCTTTGAATTGATAAAAGGAAATGCGTAAGTTTCCAAAGAAGAAATTCCATAAACAGGAGTACCAAAAGCACATTCAATTGCCTTGAGTGCCGAAATGCCTAAGCGAAGTCCGGTAAAGCTTCCAGGTCCAATTGTAAGGGTAGTGTAATCAAGTTCATTTTTGGCAAGACCTGCTTTTTCAAGTGCATAATCAATTGCAGGAACAAGAGTTTCTGACTGTCTCATTCCAATATCATAAATTGCAGTAAAAGTTTTATCTTCGTTTTTTGCGGCAACTGTCATTCTAGAACAGGCACAGTCTATTGCTAAAGCTTTCATTTTATTTCACCATTATTCCAGTTTTCAATTTCAATTATACGCGAGCCGTCTTCCTGTGGGGTAAGCTTAAGAATGATTGTATTTGATGGCAGCTCTTCCATAATTTTTTCACTCCATTCTATAATGCAAACTCCATCTCCATAAAGCATATCATCTGTCCCAAGGTTAATAAAATCTTCTCGTCCGTCAAGGCGGTAAACGTCCATATGATAAAGCGGCATACGACCGTAGTATTCACTGATTAAACAAAAAGTAGGACTTGTGATTGTATCTGTAATTCCAAGAGCGCTGGCTATTCCTTTGGTTATAGTAGTTTTACCTGCAGCAAGAGTTCCCTGCATGGCAATAATGTCTCCTTTTTTTAGAAGACTGCCGATTTTTTCGCCGAGTTGAATTGTTTCCTGTTCTGATTTTGTATGAAATGTCAGCAAGGTAATTTGCCTTCGAGTTCTAGTTTTGTTATATAGTCAAGAATTGATTTTCGTATTGGAAGAAGAGGATAATCAATCTGTGTATTTATTGAGAGTGAAAAATTCTTGCAGCCCAAAGGATCCATTTCTATTGTAAAATCAATATCCACATTTGCATTGCGTGCAGTTAAATCAAGTACAGCAGTTGCAGTATATTTACGGATATAAAAGATTTGAACATCCTTGCGAACAAGATTTTGTAGTTCAACAACTCGCATAATACTTATAGAATAATAGAAAAAACACGAGTAGGCAAGTAGTTATTTTATATTTTAAATTTCATACTTGAACGCATAAGCGTTGATTCTGTTTTTTGCTTCTATCGAAATCTGCAGGAATTGAATATGAAGATTGTAAGTGTTGTCTAACAGCTTGCGTGTTTTTCTGATAATTCCAATCATATTTTCGTGGATTTCAAGATTAGGAATTTTTACAGAAAGATACTGCTTTTCTTTTATTGGTAATTTTGTTTTTATACAGCAACCACCCGAAGAAATGTTTGTAACTTTTCCAGGATATTCTTTTGGGGTTACAAGGAATAATTCATCATCATTTTTTTGTGATTTCTTAGATTCATTTTCAAGATGCGCATGTCTTGCAGGAGAAAAAACGCAATCTGCATCAATGGATTCACGCTTAGAATTACGATGTGCCTGATTTAAAAGATCTTCTGAATGAGCAATAATCATGTAAATTTTTCCATCAGGATTTGTCTGATATCTCATTGCTCTTGATGTAAAATGATAAGTCATTCCATTTGGAGATTTTGTAATAAAGCGTAAACGTTCAAGAAGCGGTGGTTTTAAGTTAGGATTATCAAACATAAATTTTGGAATTTCAAGTGCAAGAAAATCCTGTGTGTTTGATTTTACATAAAAAGGAAACTGTTCGCTTTCGTGTGTAAGATAAAAAACAATTGCTTCTGGTAAAAGCTGTTTTGTCGAAAGAAGATTTTTTGTTGCTGCTGAAATTTTTTCAACATTAAAATTTAATGTAAAGAAAATATCTATATCCTGTGCACTTGCACCGCTGTTCTTAAGCGTAAAATAATAATTATAAAAATTTTCAGAAAGTGGTTCGGGGTTTTTAATGTAATAATTTATGTTAGGAAGCTTTTGTGTTCTACACATATTCCATAACATTGTTTCCTCTTCATTGGAAAGTCTGTTATCTGCAATAAATTTTTTAACATCCTTGAAGGTTGTCTGTCTTGAAAGTTGTTTCTGGATATATTTGTCTGATTTTTTATAGTCAATAAGAAATCTTGTAAAAAACCATATTGCAAAAACAATAGCAGCAAGAATAAGAATTGCCACCATAAACATTGCAATAGGGAAGCTTTGTCTTGCCATGAGCGGAGAAGAACCTATTTGAAAATAAATCATATTGACCTCCGTTTTAGCCTAAACGTTTTTAAGAGTTTCAGAAATTGCCTTTAATCTTGGGCAAATTTCATATTCAGATAAATCTCCAATCAAAACTGTGTCATTGTTCTGAAGTGCCTGTTCAAAATCAAGAAGAATAGGTGAAAAATCATTAAAGAAGTCGCTGAACTGCATTCCATTAATTTTTGTATTATGAAAGTCTTCCGGGAAAAGTGTTGCGAGCGCTGCAATATGGCAGAACTGATCTATGCTGTCTGCAACCTTTTTGATTGATTCACTTACTTCTTTATTTTTTCCACTTTGAAGGGCTGCCGGAACATTTTCCATCTGAACAGAAAGCTCAGAAAATAATTGAGAAAGTGCTGAAAAAGCCTGTTGAATAGAATCTTTTGTTACAACTGAAAATTCAAACTTTGTATCTTTTCCTAAGGGTTTTGCAGAAGCTTCGTCAAAAGTTTCTGCTGTTATCTGATTTCCGTCTACTGTTATTCCAATTACGGCGGCTTTATTTTCTTCGCAGGTCATTTCAAAAGATTTAAGAACATCACCTACTGTAGATTCTCCTTCAAGCTGAACTTCTACCTGATCGCCGTTGATGTAAAAACTAATCATTATATTCCTCCCAATTAGTTCTTGTTATTCTGCTGTTGTTTTGTAAAATTAGAAATTGTAGTCTGCTGGTTTTCAAGACTGCTTAAAGTTCCCTGCATTGTGCTGTATTTTTGTTTAAGCTCTGCTTCTTTTTTATCCATCTGATCTTCAAGCTTTGTTATGCGGGTTTGTGAACTTTTGATTTTTGAATCAAGTGTTGATGTTTTAAGAGCAAGGATTCCGCCTGTCTGTGTATATGCAGTAATCTGTTTATCAAGCTTGTAAGCAATTCCTTCGTCAATTATAAGGTCGCCGTCTGTATCATAACCAAAAAGATTTTTAATATCATCAAGATGATTTTCTAATGCATCATCAAGTTTCTTTTCATCAATTTCAAGATAACCACGGAGTCTGCTTTGAGAATATGAACCAGAATAACCGGAAGCATTTGTAGAAATGCCAAGCTGAGATAGGGTAGTTATTTCTGCATTTTCTGAGTACCTGTAATTTGTGGAAAGAATTGTCTGCATATTACTTTTGATGTTTGAAAGTGAAGAATCTGTCTGGAACATTCCAAGCTGTTCTGTAAGCTTTTCTTTTTCATCATCAGTAAGGTAATCAAGTTCATCAATTAAGTCTGGTTTATTTTGAGACAATACATTTATTTTTGCCAATGCCTGATTATATCTTCCGACAAATTCGATAAGTGCATTTTTTGAAGCTTCCTTATCTACTTTGACGGCAAGAGTTGCAGTTTTTTCTGTTTTTTCGTGCACATGAAGAGTGATTTCTGGGACAACATCATCAATATCATTTGAAGGTCTTGTAATTGTAATTCCTTCATATTTGATGATTGCATCGCCTGCTTCCGAAATTGCGTGATTTGGAGCATAGCCAAGATTTGCCGTAGAATCGTATGTGCTAAATTGTGAAACTTCAAGACTGTAAGCAGTATTTGCATTTCTTACGGAAATTGATTTTATTCCTTTGTATTCCGAAAGATCGATATCAATTGTCTGTTCTTTTTCATTAAGGATATCTGGTGTAGAAATTACGCGTTCTGTTCCGTCATTGAATACTGCATAAAAAATGTTTTTAGTAGTAACAGGATCTACAGGTTCAACCTTTTGGTTTGATTTAGGAAGAAGAGTTTCTGATTGTGAATTCTGAATTGAAATACCGCCGAACTCTGCATAACCGGCATCTGGAATTACAGGTTCAGCAGCTGTATTATTTATTTCTTCTGTAATATCCTGAATTGAAGTTGCTTTTACAGTAAAGGTTATATGTGTGTTGGAATTATTTGCTGCACTTTGAGGAACAGAAGCTTCATAGCCTCCGCGTGGTTGAACAGAAACTTTTCCATCAGAAATCTGTGTTCTTGTTAGTGAAATATCAGGCATTCCGGCCTGTTTATTAGTTTCTTTATATGATACTTGTTTTACTTCGGCTGTTGTTCCGCCAAAGCTTGTTGTGCTGCTTTTTACGGGGGAAATCATTCCGCTTTCAATTGCAAAATCCTTGGCAGCGCCTTCGAAAACAAGTTTATTTTCTTTTCCTGTTGTAAGTGATTCAATTAAAAGTGTCTTTTTACCGGCACTTGCACCTACAATCATTGATTTTACAATTCCGTTGCTTCGCTTGTTTATTGCGGCAGAAAAATCTTTTAAGGTTCCGCCTTTCCAATTTATTGTAAGCTGTTTTTCGCCAACTTTGTAGGTATAAACTCCGGCTGCAACTTTATAATCAGCAGGAAGCTCTTCTGTAAGGAATCTGTCTGCTGTAGCCGGTTGAATTACGTCAATTTTAAATGATTGAATGTCTGCGCTTCTGTTAGCTGTTGCTGTTACTGCATTTTCATCAGAAGAGGAAATTAATTTATTATTAAAAGGATTTTCGTAAGAGTAAAGTGTTTTGGTGCTGTCACGAAGAGATGTTAGTTGAGTGTTTACTTCGCGCCAGGCCGACTGCTGAGCCTTATACTCATCGAGCTGATTCTGTTCCCTTGTTAACGGAATCCGCTCGATTTGCATAAGTTTTTCTACAGTATCATTTGTATTGTAAGTGTCTGTAACGCCTGGTATTGATAATCCAGCCATAAATATACCCGGAAAAATACTTTATTAAAACTGTCTTCTAAATTTTAGCATCAAACAAATTGCCGATTGCTTTTCGAAGCCTGAGCTTTAATTTCTGTATGTCTTCCGATGGAATCTCCTTTAATACCTGGTTGGTATTGGAATCTACTACGCGTACGACAACAGCACCTAGCTCTTTGTTTATGTTGAACTGAAGTTTTCTTCCGTCCACCATTTCGTACATTTTCTGAAGCTGCTGTGAATCTTCCTTAATTTGAGCAAGATTCTGTTCGATGTTTTGTGCAACCTGTGCTCCTGTAGGAGTCATAAGTTCCACTGTCTGTTTTGCAACAGTACTTTTTTGAACTGAAACAGCAGAGTAGAGAGACTGGCCATCCATTGCCGTATGAACCATAGCATTTGAAGTTATAGTATTCATTGGCTCTCCTCCTTGTATTATACAAATCCACGACCTTTGGATTTTCATCCTGGTTGTTGAATTTGTTTCATCCTTGAAAAAATAACCAGAAGGGGGGCGCACCCCTTCTAATTATATCTTTTGCGTCAAAAAAATGACATCCAGTTATTTCTTTGACGCATGAAACTACTGCAGAAGTGCAAGTACAGTCTGTGACTGTGAGTTTGCCTGTGCAAGCATTGCTGTTCCAGCCTGTGTGAGAATGCTGTTCTTTGTGAATTCAACCATCTCTGAAGCCATATCTGTATCACGGATACGAGATTCAGAAGCCTGGGTGTTTTCAGCAGCAACGTTTACACCTTTAGCAGCAAGTTCGAATCTGTTCTGATAAGCACCAAGGTCTGCGCGCTGTTTGTTTACAACTTTCAAAGCTTCATCAATAGTGCCCAATACCATGTTTGCTGACTCAGGATCAGAAATTGAAATCTGTTCATCGCTACCCTGAACTCCCTTAAGACCTAAAGCCTGGGCTGTCATTGTACCAATGAAGACTCTTGTGTTCTGGTCCATGTTTGCACCAACCTGGAACTGCATTGTCTGTCCGCCATCTTCTGCGAAGCGTCCAGTAAGCATATTCATACCGTTGAACTGAGCTACGCTTGCAATGCGGTCAACTTCAGCAACGAGCTGTGATACTTCAACCTGAATCTGCATGCGATCTTCGTCGCTGTAGATACCGTTTGCAGACTGAACAGCAAGTTCACGAACACGCTGAAGAATGTCTGTTGTTTCTCCAAGATAACCTTCGGTTGTCTGGATGAAAGAAACAGCATTAGTAATGTTCTTACTAGCCTGGTTCAATCCACGGATTTGGCTGCGCATCTTTTCTGATACAGCAAGTCCTGATGCATCGTCTCCGGCGCGATTGATGCGTTC
>JAGCTZ010000084.1 GCA_017963165.1 Treponema sp. | reverse complement strand
TTGAAGGGTGAGCCTGTTATTGATTATTTTGTAAAAGCCGGAACAGAATACACCTATTCTCTGGAAAGCCGTTTTTATTATTTAGCTGAACAATATACCTATTACCCTCACTCAAACAAGTGTACAGTTAAAGCAACAGGAGGTTTGGGAGAAGCAGTAATTACAAATTCTCCTGCAGCTGTTCAAAATGGTCAGACAGTCGATTTTTCAATTCCTCCGGTACTTGGAATAAGTCCTTTCCCAGAAGGTTTTAAAGCTAGTATCAAATTTATGTATAAAATTTCAACTGGTGAAAATTCTTCCACAAGTAAGACTTTTGAAATTGATTACACCCCGGGGGCTGCAGAAGTGACTGGTGATATAAGCGAATGGTTTAAACAAGAGCCTAAAGGAAGTTGGTTTACAAACAATTCTTATGAAGTATATATTAAATATCCATATAAATCAGATGATCCATTTGATACAACCGGTATAACATACCAGAATTTTGTTCATAAAACAGACTTTTCTGATATGCCTTCATCAATAACTATAACGCAGGAATAATAAGGACGAGTTTACAGTTTTTTCACATAGAATTGAGATTTTTCAATTTCTATGTGAAAACAAACAGAAAGATCCATTTGACACGCGGATTTGACTTCTGTTGAGGATTCGCGTGTAACGTAGCAGCCTGCGAAAGTAAAATTACACGCGATATCAAAGTGGAAGTTTGTTTCGCGTGTAACAAAGCAACCTGTGAAAGTAAAAAGACACGCGATGATAAAGGGAAAAGCCATTTCGCGTGTAACATAGCGGCCTGCGAAAGTAAAATTACACGCGATAGCAAAGAGGAAACTTGTTTCGCGTGTAACAAAGCAACCTGTGAAAGTAAAAAGACACGCGATGATAAAGGGAAAAGCCATTTCGCGTGTAACAAAGCAGCCTGTGAAAGAAAAAAGACACGCGAAAACAAAAGAGTCTGTCATTTCGCGTGTATTATATTAAAAATGTTTATTTAAGGGGTTTTAGGGGTGAGTAAGCCCGCTGGCGGGCGGTGATAAATAGCAAACCGTTAAGAAAATTGCGACCGCAATTTTTAGGTTTACTTACTTGCGGGGGTTTTAGGGGGCGCAGCGCCCCTAGGCGAAGGGGTTGCGGAAAACCGCGCAGCGGGTTGGAGCCAGGGGAAGGCTTTCCCCTCCTGCTAACAGCTAAAAGCTAAGAGCTAATTGCTTAAAAAATTCCTACTTTTTAAATAATATTTTCTATTTATTTTCCACGGTTTTGCGTTATAATATGGTAAAAGGATTAATAAAATGGAAAATAAAGATTTGATTGCTGCCGGACAGGCTGTTTTAGGTATTGAATTTGGTTCAACACGTATTAAGGCTGTGTTGATTAACGAAAAATATGAACCAATTGCTGGTGGTTCTTACACTTGGGAAAACTCCCTTGAAAACGGCATCTGGACTTATCCACTGGAGCAGATTCATCAGGGGCTTAAGGATTGCTATGCAGCCCTTAAAAAAGATGTTCAGGAAAAATACGGTATTAAGCTTTCAAAATTCAAGGCTGGTGGAATTAGTGCAATGATGCACGGTTATCTTGCTTTTGACAAAGATGAAAAGCTTCTTGTTCCGTTTAGAACCTGGAGAAATACTATTACCGGTGAAGCTTCTCTTAAGCTTTCGGAGCTTTTTAATTTTCCTGTACCTGAGCGATGGTCTATTTCTCATTTTTATCAGGCTATTCTTAAAAATGAAGCTCATGTTCCACAGATTAAGAATGTTTATACTCTTGCTGCTTATATTCACTATATGCTTACCGGTAAGAAGGTAATTGGTGTTGGCGATGCATCTGGTATGTTCCCTGTAAAACTTGCCGGTTCTAAGGCTGATTACAATGCTGATTACATTGCAAAATTTGAAGCCCTTCCTGAAGTTTCTAAATACGGCTTTAAGATTAATGATGTTTTCCCTAAGGTTTTGATGGCCGGTGAAGCTGCTGGTACTCTTACCGAAGCTGGTGCTAAATTTCTTGATCCTAGCGGAGACCTGGAAGCTGGTATTCCTTTCTGTCCTCCTGAAGGAGATGCAGGCACCGGTATGGCTGCTACAAACAGTGTAAAGGCTAAGACTGGTAACATTAGTGCCGGAACTTCTGTATTCAGCATGGTTGTTCTGGAAAAAGACCTTTCTAATGTTTATCCAGGCATTATTGATATTGTTACTACTCCAGACGGTTATCCTGTTGCTATGGTTCACTGTAACAACTGTACAGGCGAACATAACTACTGGATGGATTTGTTCCGCGAGGTTGCAGTTACAATGTGCGGCGAAGAAAACACTCCAAAAGTTGGCAAATTCTTTGATGATTTGATTAATAAATCTCTTGAAGCTGACAAGGATTGCGGTGGACTTCTTGCCTATAACTATCTTTCCGGTGAAACAATTACCGGCTTTACTTCGGGTCGTCCTCTTTTTGCACGAGCTGAAAACGCAAAATTTAACATTGCAAATTTTATGCGTGTTCAGATGTTTGCTTCGCTTGGTGCGCTCCGTGCTGGTATGGACATTCTTTATGATAAGGAAAAGGTTCCTGTAGAAAGCATGACTGGAGCCGGAGGATATTTTAAGACTGAAGCCGGTCTTAAATATATGGCTGCTGCTATGAAAACTAGTGTTAGCGCTATGGAAACTGCAGGTGAAGGTGGTCCATGGGGTATGGCACTTCTGGCCGCCTACTCTGCTGACAGTAAAGGCAAGGTGCTGCCTGATTTCCTGAACAGCGAAGTATTCGGAAGCTGCAAAAAGACAACTTCTGCACCTGAAGCAGAGCTTGTTGAATCATTCAATATCTTCTTTGAAAGATATATGAAAGGACTGAACATTGAGAAGGCAGCAGTAGAGTGCCTATAACTAATAACCCTTCGACAGGCTCAGGGACCCCATTTGCTTTTTGTGGTCCCTGAGCTTGTCGAAGGGCGCATAAAAAGGAATTATTATGACTTACGAAACAATACGACAACAGGCTTACGAAGCTAACATGAAAATACCTGAGAACCATCTGGCTCTCTACACCTGGGGAAACGTTTCTGCCTTTGATAAAGACAAGGGCGTTTTTGCAATAAAACCTTCCGGAGTTCCATATCCAGAGCTTACACCGGAATCTATGGTAATCATTGACCTGGATGGCAAAAAAATCGACGGTAGCATGAATCCTTCGAGCGACACTCCAACCCACGCAGTTTTATATAAAGAATTTGCAGTAAATAAGGGTGCAGAAGTTGGCGGAATCATTCATACCCACTCAACTTTTGCTGTAAGCTGGGCACAGGCAGTTCGAAGCGTACCTCTTTTTGGAACTACTCATGCAGATCATATTCAAAAGGCAATTCCATGCACTCCATACTTGAGCCGCGAAGCTGTTGAAAGCGATTACGAAAAAGAAACCGGTCTTTTAATCGTAAAGCATTTTGCTGACCTTGGACTTAATCCGAGCGAAGTAAATATGGTTTTGTGCGGTGGACATGGTCCTTTTGCCTGGGGTAAAAATGCCGAAAAAGCTGTTTATAACGGAACAGTACTTGAAGAAATCTGTAAGATGGCTTTGAACACCCTTGCACTTAATCCAGAGGCTACACCACTTCCAGATTATATTGTAAATAAGCATTACATGCGTAAACATGGTCCTAATGCTTATTACGGACAGGGTAAATAAAAGCTAAAATGGGGCCCTTCGACAGGCTCAGGGACCCCATCGAACTTATGCCCCAATCAATTCAGGAACCGCGATGCAGCGTTCTTACTACACAAAAGCTATTGTCCTCAATCTTAAGCAAACTGGAGAAAATAATAACTCTGTAACTTTGCTCACCCCCGATAAAGGAATCATTTATGCTACACTTTACGGGGGACCTAAATCAAAACTTCGCTCTCTTGTTGCGCAATGGCATTCGGGAACAGTTTGGCTGTATGATAATCCCGAAAAAAAACAAACAAAAATATGCGATTTTGAAGTTGCAAACTATCATACAACCTTCGGCCAGAATCTTTTTAAGATGTACGCAGCATCTTTAGCCGCAGAACTGGCAATTAAAACACGTTGTGCAGGCAGCAGCGAACAATGTCACACACTTTTGCAGGGCTTTTTTGACGGAATGGAGCTTTGTGACGAAGAACAGTCACGACTTGGACTCATAAGATTTTTGTGGCGTTATCTTGAGCTTATGGGCGTACAACCCGATGCAACTCCTTCAACAGCATTTGCACCAGATGCGATTTCATATTATAATAGAATTGAAAACTGTTTTATGACAACCGATGTTTCAGAAACACCTGCCCCATACTATTTTCCTGTTAGGCTTGAGGCAGTAAGGTATCTTGCCGCAGTTTCTGTTCTTGAGCCTTCGGAGGTTCGCCGTATAAAAATTGACCGTTTGGTTTACGAAGAGCTTAAAGGTTTTGTGTTTTTTCTTCTGGAATCAAACCTTGAAACTGAGCTGAACAGTATTAAAACAGGAACCGGAATTTTGTAAATAATTAACTGGGTGGGAATATATTTTGAATAACTGGATTAAAAGTGCTGTCACACGACAGCAGATTGAACCATTATGCACCAAATATGGCATTGATAAAATCCTTGCCTCAATTCTGGTAAGACGCGGAATAACAGACGGAAAAGACATTCTGTATTATCTTGAAGACGATCTTCGTTTTCAGCATAATCCTTATCTTTTTACCAGCATGGAAGATGCAGTAGAACGAATTAATCAGGCGGAAGAAGAAGGTGAAAAAATCCTTATTTTTGGTGATAGAGATGTTGATGGTATTACAAGCTGCACAATTCTTTACGATTACCTTAAAGCCCGTGGCATTGATGTAAGAGTTAGAGTTCCTTTGGAAAATGACAGCTATGGACTTTCAATAAAAGCAATTGATGATTTTGCAGCAGAAGAAGGAACGCTTATAATTACTGTAGACTGCGGAATCTCTAATATCGAAGAAATTGATTATGCCGTTTCGCTTGGAATGGATGTTATTGTAACAGATCATCATAATCCACCGGAAATCCTTCCAAAAGCAATTGTAATTCTTGATCCAAAGGAACAGGATTCTGGTTATCCGTTTGCAGATATTTCGGGTGCAGCTGTTGCCTACAAGCTTGTTTCTGCCCTTAGATTTTCTAACACCGATTTTTATAATTCAGAAATTTGCATTATTGATCTTGAAATGAATGAGAACACCGAAGTTCCGGCCGTAAAAATCAACTGTGTAAAAATCAAAAACCTTGTAAAAATAAAGGAGCTTCACGAAACGATTGATGAAACTAAGTCAATTTATGACCTTAAACTCCCTTATTTTCTGCAGGGACAAGTTATTTACGCCTGGGATTCTGTAAGAACTAAAAAACAGCTTTCACAGATTTTTGGTTCTGGTGTAGAATTCAATATTTATGATTTAAGAAACGAAGTTACACAACTTTTACCTGCCCTTGCCCAGAAAACTGCAGAACAGATAACAAAAAGTTCAACTATTGCAAAATATAACGATTGTGAACCACAAGTTATAGATACGCTTTTTAATCTTTACGTCACCTACTGCAGAAAAAGAATTACAATGACAAACAAAAATTATTCTGCAAATGAAAGACGCGATCTTCAACTTGTAGCACTTGCCGCAATTGCAGATATAATGCCGCTAAAAAATGAAAACAGAATATTTATTCGTGCCGGTATCGATTCAATCAAACGGGACGGACCTCGTACAGGACTTGCTGAACTTTTTACACAGCTTAAAATATATCCGGAAGGCCTTACTTCTACAGATCTTTCATGGACAGTTACTCCGGCTCTTAATGCTGCAGGACGTTTAGGTCAGGCAAATGTTGCGCTGGAGCTTCTTCTTTCTGAAAATCCAAAAGAACGCAACCAGAAAGCAGTAAAGATTTTTGACTTAAATGAAGAACGCAAGAATCGGGTTTCTCAGGCAATGTATCAAATCAAAGAAAAAGTCAACGAAAGTATTGCCCAAAATGATGGTAAACTTTGTGTAATTGTCGACAGCCAGATTCATTCGGGAATTACAGGAAATATTGCTGCCAAAATTATGCAGGATACAAATGTTCCGACAATTATCGTTACAGAATCTGACGGGCAATACAAAGGCTCCATGAGAAGCTGCCGCGGTGTTGTTACAACAGATTTTCTAGCAAGCTTTGGTGATTTTTTCATTAATTACGGTGGTCACAATGCGGCTGCCGGCTTTAGCTTTGATTTAACACCGGAAAAGCTTAATCAGTTTTATAATAATATAAAACAAATCCTTCCCGGTATAAACTTAGAAGAAGAAAATCTCGATATTAAAATAGATGCTGAAATCCCGCCTGAATATCTTACACCAGAAACTTTTGGCATAATCGAAAAAATGGAACCCTTTGGTGCAGAAAACAAGGAACTTGCAATCGTAACTAAAAACATAAAAATCTGCGATGCGATTGTTCAGGGGAAAAAAGAGCCTTTTTCGCTCAAGCTTATGTTTGACTGCGGAAAATATAAATTTCCCGGAATGTTCTTTGGTCAGGCAGAACGATTAAAGCAGGATATTGCCGTAGGTCAATCTTACGACATTCTGTACACAATGGTATGGAATTATTTTAACGGCACAAGGACGCCGCAATTTAGAATAAAGGAAGTTAGAAAATCATGAAAAAGCTTATAACAGCAATTCTGGTTCTTTTACAGATTACATTATGCTTTGCAAAAACAGCAGTTTTTCATTCTGAAAATTACAATCTTACTGTGACTTATAATGATACTATTGTTCCGGGAGATGCAGTTTTTGTAAGGATGTCAATTACAACTCCAAAAACTCATAAAAAATCAAAGGTTGAGCAGGAAAAACGAGGTGCTCTTCAGCTTTATCAGGATAAAAAAGTTATTGAAAAAGCAAATTTTTATTCTTTAGGAAAAAAGAAAAATAATCAGGCTTTTTCGGACCTCTTATGCGGTATTCCAATTTCTCCTTGGCTTACACAGGGAAATTATTCATTAAAGGTTGTTTTTTCATTTAATGATGAAGATACAGGCGAATTTACACTTCCTGTAACATTTAAAAGCCGTAGTTTTATAGAAGAAGTTGTTGAGCTTGATGCTTCTAATACTGCAATCAAAACAGATACTAGCCCGGAACGCACAGCACAAATCAATAAATTAAATGATATTCTTTTCACAACTATTCCGACTGATATATATCATCTTAAAAAATTTACCAGTCCTACAACTTCGACACGCTACACTGCATATTATGGCGACAGAAGAACATACGCATATTCAAATGGCAAATCTTCTACAAGCCTTCATTATGGAAATGATTACGGTGTTCCCGAAGGTTCTGAAGTTCGTGCCTGTGCAGACGGAAAAGTCGTAATGGCCGAAAACAGAATTTCTACAGGCTGGAGCATTGTAATTGAGCATCTTCCGGGACTTTACAGCCTTTATTATCATCTTTCAGAAATGGATGTTAAAGAAGGTGATATTGTAAAACAAGGTGACCTTATTGCTAAATCCGGTTCCACAGGACTTGCAACAGGTCCTCATCTTCATTGGGAAATGCGGCTTAATGGCAGCGCTGTAAGACCGGAATTTTTCCTTGATAATTTTACTTTTGAACCAGAAAACTAAAGCTCTAATATAATAAGATTTCCGTCATTTGTACGCTGAATTGAATACCAGGTATTCATTTTACAGGACGATAAATCAACAGAATAATTTCGTATATGTCCAAAACCGGGAACAAGATTTTTCCCGGTAGCAAATCGTGCAATTTTATAAAGCTTGTTTCTTGCCGAAAAGGTTGAACCAAAGCCAAAAAGCATACATTGCCTGTTTTCATCATAATATTTTTCTAGACTTGTACTTTTATTACGCAAGGGTTTTGTTTCCATTATTCGTTCTTTTCCATAAATCTTTGAAGGAAACAAATAAAAGCTGTCATTAAAATTTACTTCTGCAAATTCTACAGCAAGATAATTACCTGCCCAGGAACGTTCAATTGCTGCAATTTCATTACCGTTTGTGTCAACAATAGAAAAAGCCGCACTTATTGTATTTCCATCAGGTGAAGCGGAAGAACCATATATTCTTATCCTAAGAAATTCTTCCTGTGTTGGTTGAGAAAGTTCGTTGCATGCTTTCCATACAGAAAAGAATGTAAGACATCCGTATAAAATCCAGGCAATTATAAAAACAGCTGCAAGAGAACTAAGAAAATCAGCAATTATATTCCATTTTTTTTCCTGTTTTTGCATATAGTTCCTTAGCTATTTAAAAGTTTTAAAAATTGTTCTTCTGTAATAACAGGTATTCCGAGTGAAGCGGCTTTTACATTTTTTGAAGAACCACTTGTTGTATCATTTGTAACAAGATATGTTAAATCTTTTGTAACAGAAGATTTACAGGTGCCTCCATTTTGTTTTACCAATTGTTCTGCATCAAGACGCTTCATTGTAACAAGTTCACCTGTAAAACAGAAGGACATTCCAGAAAGCTTTCCATTTGAAGTACTTTCAATAGTGATTATTCCATCATTTACAAGAGAGCGCATTTCTGCAGCATTTTCGGCAAGACCTTCTACAATTGTTTTTGCCATTATTTCTGCAAAGCCATAAACATCTGCAATCTGATCCTGAGTGGCAAGTAAAAGCTTATCAAGAGTATTATAACCAGCCTGAATTAATTTTTCGGCAAGAGTTTCACCAAAACCTTCTATATCAAAACCTGCGAGGAAAACAGATAGGCTCAAATTTCTATGAGCTTGTATACTTTTGTATACTTTTTCGGCTCCTAAAGAACGTTTTTCGGCTTCCATGCTTTCTTCATTTAAGAAATAAGGAATAAGGTCTTCTACCTGTAAAGAATATATATCTGAAATGGATTTTAGTCTTCCGTCATTAAATAAATCTGTAATAAGAGTTTCGCCAAGATCCCTTATATCTGCAACCTGTTGGAATTTTAAAAGCTGATGAAGTATTCGTTTTGAACAGTTTTTATTAGGACAATAAAGTCTTGAACCTTCATCAACAAGAGCAGTTCCGCACACTTCACAGGTACAAGGAAACTCTATTGGTTTTGTTTCTATATCTTTTTCTTCTACAACACTTTCTATTTTAGGAATAATTTCGCCGCGTTTTACAACAACTACATGGCTTCCAATTTTTACGCCCAGCTTTCTCATTGTATCCGGATTAGCAAGGCTTGCACGCTGAACTTTTGTTCCATTTAATTCAACTTCGTCAAAAATTGCAACTGGAGTATAAGTTGCACCGCTTTTGCTCCATTCAACCTCGCGTAAAACTGTTGTTGCTTCTTCAAGAGAAAACTTAAATGCAATCTGTCTGTCTGGTCGTGCACGAGAAGCATCTTCATAATTTATTGCACTTTCCTTTACAACAAGACCGTCAATATCATATTCAAGGGAACGGCGTTCTTCCATAACTTTTGCACGATATGCAATTACACGTTCTGCATTTCTGCATATTACAAGGCGGACAACATTAAAACCGCAATCCATTAACCAGCGGATTTTTTCCTGTTCATTTGTAAAGAAAGATTTTCCGTCTGTTGAAAGAGCATCGTAAGTTATAAGTGTAAGATATTCGCTGCCATTGCCGTCCTTACGCTTCATAAGACCGTTTGCGGCATTACGGCAGTTTGCTTTTTCAGAAAAATACTGCTTGTGCACCTGATGAGTCATTATTACTTCGCCACGGATTCCACCTGTAAAAGGAACAAGCTCGCCGTCTTTGTAAATGGCGGCATTTACTCCACCCATTTTGCGGGCGTTTGCAGTTATGTCGTCGCCAATTGAACCATCGCCTCTTGTTACTGCGCGGACAAGATATCCATTTTCATATTGAAGCTCCAGCGAAGCACCATCAAGTTTATATTCCACAAGATATTCATTATATTTATGCTTTTCTGCCCAAGCCATAAACTGTTCAGGATTTGCAGCTTTTTCCTGGCTACCCATCGGCATGACATGACGAACTTTTTCAAAATTACCTGAATCTGCTCCAACCTTTTGAAGTACAGGATTATTCGGGTCAAGGCTTTTAAGCTCATCCCAAAGTGCATCAAATTCTGCATCGCTTATTTCGCCTTCTCCGTTATAATACGAAGTCTGATATTTGACAATTAATTTTTCAAGTTCAGAAATTCTCTGGTTCATCAGCCTTCCCTATTCTTCTTTCTTTTCAAAAAACAATTCGGTAATCTGTCTGTCAGCCGCAATTCCTTTGCGTTCAAACTTTGTACTTACACGCCAATCCTGTGGCTCTGCAAAACCTTCATATTTGTTTTTAAGATGCGGAGTGTCTGTAAGCTGTTCAAGCGCAAATTCTGCATAATCAATTATATCTGTAACAAAATAAATGTAGCCGTCTGGTGCAAGCTTTTGTGCAAGCAAATCTGTTTTAGGTCTTTGAACAAGTCTTCGCTTATGGTGACGTTTCTTTGGCCACGGATCTGGAAAGAAAATGTGAAAGCCGTTTACAGAATTGTCACCTATCATGTATTCAAGAACATCAAGCGCATCATATTCAATTACAAAAAGATTTTTAAGTTCACGCTTTTTTATTTCGCTTAAGATTTTGCCAACTCCAGGGCGATGAACTTCTATTCCAAGATAATTAATATCAGGATGAGCCTGTGCAATTTTTACAGTTGCATCACCCATTCCAAAACCGATTTCGACAATAATAGGATTTGTATTTCCAAAAACATCAATAAAATTAAGCTTTTTATTTTCAAAGGGGATGCACCACGCAGGAGACAATTCCTTATAAGAACGTTCCTGTGCAGCAGTCATTCGTCCAGCCCTCATTACATAAGTCTTTACTGTACGTCTATAATCATTCGAAGGCTTGGGTAAAGGGTCTGTGTCGTTTTTCTGATTCGTTGTTTTTTCTGTATTTTCAGTATTTTCCATATTCTCTCTTTTGGCTTATTACCAAATTCTTTTAATTTCTTTTAATTTCCCGGTTCAACTTTTTCTATCGGCATATTGCAGATTACAGTTCCATTTGAACTAACCCACGATTCCTGAAATTCTGCAGCAGTACTATATTCATTCCAGATCCTACGTGCATCTGATAATTCTCTTTTTCTTGGACCGTAATATAAAACTTTTTTTTCTTTATCATAAATTGTAATCATTTTGGTTGCAGCGGTGCGTCCCATCAGGGTTGCAACATCAGAACCTTTTGTATTATACAATTGCCTGTCATAATTAAGAGTTCTTGTAATTTCTTTTTCTTCATCATCAGATTGTGTAAAGGTGATTTTATATTCACCAGTAGGAATTGTTTCTTTTTCAGGCATTACAAGATTTGTTAATCCTAAATAACTGATTTCATTTGTTTCTGCAAGAATAAGATCTTTTGATTCCCATACAAGTTCATTTTTGCTGGACGTTACTGTTATAGATTCAAATCTACGTGGATTAGACGAAGCTTCTACAAAAATACTTAATCTTGCTTTTGGAAGCGATTCATAATCATTATAATCAAAAACAATTGAAAGCTTTGCATTATTCAAAACAGGAGCATTATTTGTACAGGCAGAAAAGGAAACAAAAGTAATAATAAAAATTGTCAAGAGAATAATACTTTTTTTGAACGAAAGCTTTTTATACATAAATCAGAAATTGAAATTCAACGTAATAACGGTAAGCTCACTTGCAGAGAACTGGTTTACAAGAGATTCGAATTTTACGTTAACTTTCTTGCACGCATCATCAAGATAAGAAAGATAATACAAACCAAGGTCTGTTCCTTCCTGTCCATCCGGCAGCTCACGGTAAAAGTCGATAAGCGTTTTCTTTGCAGTATTTGAAGATTTAGCGTTATCAATATTTTCTTTAACTTCCTGGAATTCGTCGTCTTTGTTGTAAAGTGTAATAGAAAGCTTACCCTGTTTACCGATTGAAGAAGAACCTCCTCCAAGCTTCCAGGAGATAAATACGAGTTCGTGGTTACGCTGGAGCTCTGCAACAATCTTTGCTCGTACTTCGGGATCAAAAATCAGGGAATCTATATCATCAATATCCTGATACATATTTCGTGCTTCTTTTCGGATATTGGTATTTTCATTGTTTAAGGCAAGCTCCATTACCATTACCGAAATATATTCTGCAACCTTTGATTTTTCCATATAAGAACTCAACAGATTACGGATTGCAATAAACATTTCGTTTGCACCGTCTGCTTTATGGAACAAAGTAATAATATACCAGTTCATAAGTCCAAGTCTGTTCATGAATTTTTCAGACATAAGAAGGTAAATATTTTTTTCTTCTGCAGAATAATCATTATTTGTCATAATTGATTTCCAGATTGGATCAAGAATGTTTCTTCTTGTCTGCTGGATAATATTTTCTTTATTCTGAAGAATTGAACGGAGCTGACGTTCACTCATCTGAGTTTTTTCATCAATAAGATGCGAAGGATTTGCTCTGTTATGTTTTCGTACACATTCACATTGAATTAAAGCAGAATAAACATCGCGGTCAAACTGTTTGTACAAAAGTGAATAAACAACAACCTTTGAAAGATCCATTACTTCCTGGCGTGAAGAAACAAACTCTGACATGGAAATTTCAATTTTAGAAATGTAATCCAAAAGAATCATACTTTGGATTGATTGAGGAGAAAATTTATTCAAAGAAATACCATATTCATCTACATTATCAGCGAGCCTGAATCTCATAAGCTTTTTATTGTGGCTAATAAAATTCGATGCTCCATCTTCTGTAAGTATTACTTTAAGAGGTAATTCAATAATAAACTTCTTATCGGATGCGCTCATTTTCCCTTCTCATCTTAATTACTTTTTGTTATATGACAGATATATCTGTACTTCATTTCATTATACTATAAGGGTCTTGCATTGTAAACACTTAAATAATAAACTAAACGTGAATGAAGTCGCTAAAAAAATCCTTTTATATGATTTTTCTTTTCTCTATACTGCTTAACTTCGCTTTTGCACAGACAAATAACAAAGGAACAGTTTTATGCGATGATGTTTTCACTTTTTTAACAAAAAATGAGGTTCATCCACAAATTCAGCCGTTAGCTGCAAGCGGAATAAATAATCTTCCCTATAATATTATCGTCAGTTTTTCCCCCGAAGACATAAAAAGTGAGCACAATTTAGTAATTCTTTTTGACATGGAAGATGCCTGTAACAATAAAAATCTTTTACTTCCGGTTATTGAACAGTTGAGCACCCAGAAATTTAATTCGACCCTTGTTTTATGTTATGGAAGTACTTTGAATATTCCACGTTCTAATATCATTTATGGCTCCGAAGTTTTTGTTCAGTCACTTAATTCAAATATTCATAATTCTGTTTATATTTTTAATCTTTCGGCAAAGAAAAATTCAATCATTTCGGGAAGTAACGGTCATCATTCGCCTACCTGGATGACTAAAGACATGTTTGATGCATATTCTGTGGCAAAACTTAATGACGGACTGCCCCTTTCGTTCATCAGCCAGGTACTTGATTATACTTTTTCTACAGACAGACAATTTCTTTCTTTTCTTGAAGCAGATATTCCCTGCGTCAATGCAGATATAAAATCTCCGGAAAAAGCAGAACAGGTTATAAAATACTGTATAAACTCCTTTGAAAAATCAAGATTCAGCCAGGATGATTCACATACATTTATGTTTATGTTCTTTGGTAAAAGAATCTGGTTTTCGGAATATGTTATTGTAAGGACACTTTTAGTAGTTATCATAATGGGATTTCTGCTGGTTTTCTGCGTAGGCTTTGTTAATAAAACAGCACGAAAGGAATTCTGGCAGGAAATCCGTTCAAACTGGTATGTAATTCCAAGTATTTATATTCTTTCGGTTATAGGCTTTTTTACGGGAAAAGGACTTTATTTACTTGCAGTTCCTGAATCAAGCACAAATTATACTGTTTATGGCTGTCAGATTTTGCAGATTTCCTTGTCGATGCTTTTTGTGTCGCTGTTTAATATGCTTAATCTGTCGCTTTTGAAAAAATACACTACCCGTTCGCTTGATTTTATTCTTGTCATAGATACCCAAATGAACATGGTAATTTTTACGCTGCTTGATATTTCTCTTTTTCCAATTTTCCTGATGATTTACTTTTTCTCTGTGCTTTCATTGATTTTCCGCAGAAACTGGGTACACATAATACTTTTTGTTTTTATGGTTTTTCCTTTTATTCCATATATAAATACGCTTTTTACAATTTCGGATTCCGAAAAGCTTCATAATATGCTTGTACAGAGTAATTATCTTCCTTTGCTGCTGTCTTTAATTCTTCTGCCGGTATATCTTATGTGGCTGCGTATTTTAAATGCTATGAAGAAGCGTTATGCAAAAAAACGTATTTATGCTCTTGTTATAAGCCTTGCTTATATTTTAATCTTCATAATAATCACTATTTTGAACAGAACTATTTATTCAAACAGAAAAGCGCCTGCTGGTGTTGTTAGAGTTGTTCCGCAAGATGATTCTACGGCTTATGATTTTGAGCTTTCTTATGATGAAAAAACAGTTTTCTCTGATATAATCAGACACATTACAATTGTTTCAAATGAAAATCCTGTTTATTCTTCGATAACAGTTACATCTTTGCAGGAAGGTGTTCAGCCAGTTTTATATTCCGAAAATGATTTTATCTCTGCTTCGACAGAAACGGCACTTTTTTCAATGCCTGTATACCCATCTCAAAAGCTTGAATTTAGTTACGGTTCTTCTAATTGCGCACAGATTGTAACAGCCGAACAGATTTTTTATTCTCAGATAAATGGCGGATATTATTCGGTTATAAAAACTCTTGAAATGAAAGAAAATTCAGAGGTTGAGCAATGAGCGGAATAAAGCATTATTTTTTACATGCAGATCTTGACGCTTTTTTTGCTTCTGTTGAACAACTTGACCATCCTGAATATCGCGGAAAACCTGTTATTGTCGGCGGAAAACCAGAAGATAAACGAAGCGTTGTTTCTACAGCATCTTATGAAGCAAGAGTTTTTGGTGTTCATTCTGCAATGCCTGTTGCAAAAGCTTATCAGTTATGTCCTCAAGGTATTTATGTTCATGGAAGAATGAAAAGATATTCAGAGCTTTCTTATCAGATTATGAATATTTTTAAAGATTTTTCTCCGGATGTTCAGCAGATGTCTATTGATGAAGCCTTCATTGATATTACCGGGACAGAAAAGCTTTTTGGTCCTCCAAAAGAAACAGCAATGAAAATAAAACAGCGTGTAAAAGAAGAAACTGGGCTTACAGTTTCAATTGGACTTGCACCTACAAAATATCTTGCAAAGCTTGCTTCTGACATGAAAAAACCTGACGGATTTTATTATATTGATGAAGGCACAGAACAGGAATTCATGCTTAATCTTCCATTACGAAAAGTCTGGGGAATTGGTGATAAAACTTATGAAGCACTTAAAGCTAACGGTCTTAAGACTACACGTGATATTTTTGAAAAGACACCCGAAGCCCTGACCTTTATGTTTGGTCAAAATACAGGAAACTTTTTATATAATGTTGTCAGAGGAATTGATGTTGTCAATTTTGATAGAAAAGCAAAAAGCCATTCTATAAGCAATGAAACGACTTTTCCTGTTGATATAAGCAATATTTATACGATTGAAACAACAATTCTGGAATTATGTCATTCCGTCATTTTCAGGCTTCTTAAAGAAAACGGTTTTTCGCGAACTGTAATGGTCAAAATCCGTTATGAAGATTTTTCTACAGTTTCAATTCAACAGACTTTTTCATATTCAGTACTTACACTTGATACTTTATATTCTGCTGCAAAAGAACTTTTTGAACGAAAGTATGAACGTGGTCGTGGAGTAAGGCTTATAGGAATTGCCCTTGAAAATATCGAAAGCTCTGAAAGGCCATATCAGCCGAGTCTTTTTGATGACGGTTCTGAAAAAAAACAAAAGGTTGAAAAGGCAATTTTGGGATTAGAAAAAAAGCATCCGGAAATAAAAATTCATAAAGCAAGGATGCTTGAAAATCTTGGTAAAGGAACAAAAGTTTTAATTGTTGCGGCACTTCTTTCATTATTTAATTTATGGCTTCCATTTGAGTCGCTTTTAACCGCACAGGAAAAAAACTGGGAAATAAACGGCTACTGGAAAGGCGATCTTGAAGGAACAATTGATTCTACTTTTGGGTTTGGAAACCCTTTTGGATTAAGTGCTCAGCCGCCTGTATTCAAACAGGAAGTTGATTTATCTGCGCTTATCCACATTACACCTGACTTATTTTTTTCAATGGAATTTCTTGATGAATTTAAAAATAATACATATACATTTGGTTATAACGGTAGAAAGTATCTAAACCTGTTAACTTTTTCTAACAGAGGGATCACTTTTCCCTCCGAATATTCATCACAAAGCATAGGTTATGGTGCCACTGGTGGACAGAATCAAGCTCCCGGCGTTATGCTCCATTTTACCGATTATGAAAACAATAATTGGTCCGGCGATTTTTTGCTTCGTTATGACATGACAGAAACTAAGACGGCCACATTTCACGGAAAAAATAAAGTTTCTGATTCTTTAATCAAAGCAGAAAATTATGCCCGTTCACAGGCATTTGTTATTCCTTCTGATGTAATTTCCGAGATAAAAAATGTATATATTCAAAGTGAAGGCGGAAATTATAAAGACAATCATGGTATAAGTTATGAAAAATTAACACCAGCAGATTTTATTATTTTAGAAAGTCAGAAGCTTCTTATTCTTTCTGAAGAAGCAGTTTTGCTTGGTCCGAAAAAAACAGTTCCTTATATTCTTATAACTTTTATTACACCAGTTGATTGCGATAAACTTCTGTCTGACACCGGATCCTACGATAACGCTTCTACATTTGCAGGAAAAATACAGCAATTTTTTAACAGCAGTTCTGATTACACAATAAATCTTTCTCAGTATTCTTCGTTGAATGCTACAGACATTACATGTAATATCGATGGCACAAAAGCATTTATAATTCAGACACCAGAAACTTTTTCGCCATATCTTTGTTCAAATCTTTACAAGCTTTCTGATTATAAAGACAATTCCGATTATCTTGTAACTGACAGATATTCTGGTACACAAAATCCTTTTTATAAGGTGACTGGTTTTCCGTATTCATTTGGTGAAACAAATTTTGCAATAATAAGTAATTCAAAAAACACAGAAGTTACTCCTCTTTTACCTGAATACAGATTTCCTTTTGCAGACAGATATCCTTTGTTATATTTAAATAACACAACCGATTTTCCGCTCATCATAACAGAACGAAGTTATTCTCCAGTTAAAGAATATGATATTGGTAAACGTGCTTCAGCTGGCACTGTACAAGTTTTTATAAACGGTATATTAGAACCAGGCGCCTTTTATAACAGCGACACAGGTTTTGTTACACTTCCCTACGAAGTTGGAGAACTTGATAAAGTTTATATAACTTACAACGAAGAAAGCAATAATATTTCAAACGGTGCTTTTACAACGGCGATAGGATATATTTATAATTTCACGAAGCAGCTAAAACTTAATCTTAGTTTTACAGGAAAATATCCATACACGCCAGAAAAAGGCGCAGCTACTACAGACAAATCATATGGAACTTTTTCTGCCTTTACGACAGGATTAAGTTTTTCAAATGACAACCTTACTTTAAATGATATTCTTGCAGCTGCAATAGAAGACTCAAATATCACAGAGAAAATGAAAACAGAGTTTTCGTCTGTCATGATGAATACTGGTAAAGGAGTAACTGCTGCACATTCGCTTCCAGAAAAAAGCTCCGACATAATCGATATTTTCTGGACTATAGATGACACAACTGCGACAGACCAGGAACGAAAGATTACTACAACCTCGTATTTTACAGCCAGCGATTTTTCCCAATATGAAAGCATTAATTTTGATTTTGCAATTACTGAAAATGCAGAAATAACTTTACTTCTTGAATCTTCGCTTGAAGAAAAAGTTCTTGAGATAAAATTAAAAGAACAGCTTATAAACAAGTTAGTTTCTTATAACAAAACCTTTCACACTCTTACAATTCTACTTAAAAATAATTCAGTTTTACTTGATGGAACAAAACCAGAGGAAACTGAATACGAAATAATATTGAACAAGGATTCTGTTCCTCAGCTTCAAAAAATTATTGTAATTCCACAAATCCTCGAAAACGCTGAACAACCACAAGGACATCTTTATGTTTCAGGTGTATATTATAAAACCAATTCACCATTTTTTACTTCAAAAAATAAAACTATTTTAAAATATAAAAATAATTTCTGGTCTGCAGAAGCAGAATCAACACAAGGAGTTTCAATTCGAACCGACAATGGAAAAAGAATCACTGATTATGTAAACACTTCTGTAAAAGGTGGCACTTCATTTTTAGGATTTAATCTTTCGGCAGATGCAGATACAGCTTTTTCTTCTTTTAGCAGAAATTCCAATTTCCTTAAAACTGCCGGTCATTCCCTGCAAACGCAACAGCCGGCTTTTTCGTTTCTAGAGTTAGGCGAAGCTTACAGATATTCCGGCAGCACAAGTGCATACGAAAAAAAAGACTGGATCAAGTTTGATTTTTCTAAATTGAATTTTCCAGTTTCTACAGCGACACAAATATATGCAAAAAACACAGGTCTTATTCAAACACAAAATTATGAAGCACAACTTGACTCAGATATAAAAACAGATCAAACAAGTTTTTCTTTTAATTCAAAAATAAATGCCAGTCAGAAAGCAGAAAAAAATTTAACTTCCAGATATAATTATTTTTCACAATGGTATAATTCATCTGTATTTCAATTCTCTGACGGAAAAGATGCCGCTTCAAGAACAACAAGTTTTTCTACGACACTTAAAGCATCTATACCATTAGCAAAGCTTAGTCCAGTTTTTTCAATTGATTTTTCAAACACACATAAACCGGAAAACAAAAAACTTTCTACATCAGATATCATAAAATTCTCTTTGCCTTTTTCAACTCAGAATAATGCATTTACAATCAATATTATTCATAAAGCAGGCTTTGAACAAAAATCAAGCGAAAATAAAAATTATTCTGATGACCTGAAAAATCTTTTCCAGAACCAGACCAACTATGAACTATTTTATAAATCAATTCCATTATATTCGCTTTTCCAAAAATCTTTAAGCACAAAGCTTAAACAAACAATTATCAATGGCAATGAAACTTATGCCACAGAAAATCTAGAATACGACATAAGCTGGCGACGAAAACTTTTTAATGACATAAAAGATTTATACATCCCATATTCAGCAAGCGCCGGTGCTTCCAGAAATATTATCACAACAGGAACAACAACGAACGATCTTTACCAGCTTAGACTTTCTGCCGCTTCAACCTTTATAAATCTTTTTGGAACAGACAGCACACTTGAACTTTTTGACTGGTATAAACAGGAAGAATATATTAGTTCTGTAACAGCAATTTATAAGTTTTCCCCAATAGAAAAAGCCGCTTCTTCTTTTGTAATTTCATCAAGCGAATTAATGCTTTTTTATATAGACAATTCAAATACTATTACTATAAACACTGACTTTTCCATCGACCAGAAAATAAACTGGAGCTTTAAGGTTTCCTCATCCTGGAACAGAAATTCCAAAAACAGCCTTCTGCTTATAACAACAAATGCTTTGTGGGAAAAATCAAGGGAAATGGATTTTAAATCTTCTGTAAGAGATAGCGCAAATATTTCACTTTCAAGACAAAATAAAATAAATAAACAAACTTATGAATACAAACGTACCGCAGAATTAAGTTTTCGTGATAATGTTTTTATGACTTCGGGCGCAGGAATATTATTCGGCTTTGAACAGAACAAAACCTTCAGACTTTCAATTTCATATAACCTGGGAATAAAAATAACTTATTAATTTACAGCTCGATAGGCATCGTTTATTGTTAGTTTATTCTAACGGTGCAAAATATCCGCTTTCGTCACGACCACTTCGGTTCATAAGATAAACTTCTGCTTCTACAGGAAGATATGCTTCACCAAAGTTTTTCTGAAGTGCAGAAACATATTTAAGCTGGTAAGTTCCCTGCGGCAGATTGATAATATCTTTTACAATTGAACCAAGTCCTTCCGGTCTGAAAACATAATAAAGTTCACCAGAAGAATTATTTACAAGATAATCATATTCTCTGCTTACGGCACCTTGCGAAACCTGAATGAATGAAAAATCAATTGCATTATTTCCAAGATAAGCAGACAATTCAGAAAGTGTATATTTTGCAAAAGAACTTTCGCTTACAGAACCATCAGAAATCATTATTATGGCACGTTTCTTTGCTGCATTAATAAGATCGTTTGCAGCAAGACGAATTGCTAAATCAGCAGGTACATTTTTTGATGACGGATTTTTAAGAGCTTCCATTGTAAAATCAGAAACATAATCAGGACTGCCGGTATATTCTGTAACAGGTATTGCACCAGCAGAAATTACCCTTAAAGTTCCTCGTCCGTTCATAGAAGCTGCAATTTCTTTTACGGCTGTTTCAATTTCGGCAGAATAATTATTCATAGAAGTTGAGCGGTCAATAATTATTGTTATGTCGGCATAAGTATTATTTGCGGCACTACCAATAAACTGTAAATTAGAAACAGTTCTTTTGTTTTCTGTAAAATAAAAGTTTTCAAGTTCAAGACCAACAACCGGTTGTCTATGTCTGTTTTCGACCTTAACTTCTACAGTAACTTCAGGGAATCTGGAAGCATCAACCTGTTCTATCTGAACAAAAAGTCCACCAACAAGCTCCTGAACCTTTGACATAATATATATTTCGTTAGCAGTAATATCCGTAACAATTACATTATTATTTACATCAGGAACAGCAGCTGTTACACGACTTGGAGCATTTCCTGTTCGTGCATACTCAAATATAGAACCTGTAGAATAATCTACAGAAACAATTTTATTTTTGTCGGTAACAATAAGACTTCCCTGCCAAAGCTTAATTGCTTCGGGTTTATCAAAGGTATCTTTTTCTACAAGATTGCGAAGATAATTTCCTGAGCGGTCAAATTCATAAATACAGCCAGTATCTTCATCTGCAACAAAAATACTGTCTTCTACAACTGCAATCCCTGTAGGACATTTAAGGCCATTAAAATCGCCGCTCTTTCCACCAAAGAAAAACAATCCGTTTCCTTCTGAATCAAAAACATCAACTCGACGATTTCCGTAATCAGTTACATATATTCGTCCAAGAGAATCCTGTGCAAGAAATTGAGGTCCAACAACATTTCCTATACCCCTTCCTTTTGAACCGATATATTTTATGAACTTACCTTTTTCAGAAAGAAGGGCAAGCCTGTCACCAGCGCTTTCGCTCACCAAAAGATTTCCATCCTGAAGTCTTATAATATCAAGAGGTCTGTCAAAACCTGTAAGCGGCCCTGTAATTCTTTCTACAACTTTTCCGTTTAAGGTGATTTTTAAAAGCTCATTAGAACCGTATGCAGTTATCCAGAAACTTCCATCATAATCAGGAAGCACAGAAACAGGCCCCGAAAAAACAAGAGTATCGTTTACAGTTCCGGAAAAGCTTCCGGATTCCGAAAGTCTCATAAGCTTGTCAGAAGAATCTCCTGTAACACGACGCTCCTTTACAACTTTAATTTTATTATCAAGTAAAAGTCCGCCATAACCATTATCAGAAGCAACCTGCCAGTAAGAAAGAGCAGTTCCTTCCATACCAGCCTTGTAATAAGCTTTACCGAGCCATTCAAGAATAAGATTATCATTAGGCATATAAGACAATGCCTTTTCAAATTGAACTATTGCATCATTAAACGAACCCTTGTAGAAAGCCTGAACACCTCTACGGAATTCTTCAGCAGCAAAACCTTCTTCTCCGGTTCTTATTCCCTGCTCAGGAACAGCAAGACCTGCATTTGCAGTAGTTTCCTGTGCATTAAGAATTGAAGTGTTCTTAAGACATAAGGCAAAAACTGAAAATACAAATAAAAAGGCTATACTTTTTTTCATCAGCGGCCCGCCTTATTAAGCATTTGTATATGCTCGTTTATTATGGCATTATCACGATCAAGCAGTTCAGCCTGCTCAAGATATTTTCTTGAATCTTCATAAAGTCCCAGCTTATAGTAAACCCAGCCAAGAGAATCAAGACAAGCCGCTGAATCCGGTGCAGAATTAACAGCCTGTTTACACAAGGAAAGTGCACGGGTAAGATCTTTTTCTTCACAGGCCAGTACATAACCAAGTCCATTAAGTGATGTCAGATTTGTAGGATTTTCCTTGAGTGATTTTTCATAGTATGCAAGACATTTTTCTGTATCATTCTGCTCCCATGCAACAAACGCAATTGCTGCATATACAGCGGGAGTCATATAACCAGTTTCAAGAAGCTTATTTAATTCAAAATCTGCAAGACGACGACGGCCAGAGAGTGCATAAATAACGGCAAGTAAAAATCTGCATTGAAGGGTTCTTTCAAGATGTGTTCCAGATGTTACAACCTGCTCAAGATAAAGCAATGCATCATCATAACGCTGAAGCTTTGTATAACATAAACCAAGATAATATGCTATTTCGTTTTTGTCTGCCCCGCAATCTACAGGAAGGGACAGGAAGAAAGACAGAGCGCCCGTATATGATTTCTGCTTATAAAGAGATATACCCTGTGCTAAAATGTTATCTGCCATTTACCCACCCTATTAACTTTTTTTATATTTTACAACGAAAAGTCCTTATAGTCTACTATTTTAGGCATTTCTGCAAAAATAGGATCTGCATATACAAGTGATATTTCGATATATCCTTCGCGACAAATTCCAAAATCTGTATTGCTTAATAAAGGTGTCTGATTTCTACCCATAACAAATTCTGTATGATATTTATCATCCTTGTCATGAATCACTATTGTCTTATCGCCATATACCCTTGTACAAGGCTTTTCAGCAAACTTTACACCCTTATAATTTTCTACAGAAAGAGCATTTATATTAACAAATGCTCTTGGAGGTTCCATTTTTGAAAGACTCAAAAGCTTTTCAATATTTTTAGAAGCAAAATCAGCAAGAGCTTCGAACTTAAAACCATCCTGTTTTATAGTATCCCAGCTTACAGGGTCAAGGCTTAATGCTACAGCAGGAATTCCAGATAAAACTGCCTGACGTGCTATTGCACATGTTCCTGAATAAATAATATCTGTTCCCATGTTGGCACCTTTATTTATCCCCGAAACTACACCATCTATTTTTACGCCAAGCAGATTACTTTCCAATCCAACAAAAACACAATCAACAGGATAACCGGAACAAGACCATATATTTTCATCAATCTTTACAAGCGTATTTGAGGTTGTCATTGAAATATGATTAGAAACAGCAGAACGATTAGAATCTGGAGCAATCAGATAAACATTATGATTTTGCGAAAGCTTTTTTGCCAGAATATTTATTCCTTCTGAGTCAAATCCATCGTCGTTAGAAAGCAGCAGGTTCATATTTTCCCCTTAGTCCCTTACAAGACAAGCACCTTCTGACGGCACAACCTCGTAGCATTCAGGATGATACTGGAAAATCTTTTCAAATTCTGTAAGCTTTGCTTTGAATTTTTCTATATCGCTTTCACGGATTATTGCATAAAGACAACGTCCAAAGCCTTTTCCGGTAATTCTTCCACAGGAAACGGGATTTGTTATCATTTCAAGGTTAGGCTCAAGCTCTCCTACACGTTTTAAGATCCAGTCAATTTCAGGACAAGAAATATTATACATATCACGCATACTTTCGTGGCTATGATTTACAGCTCTTGCAAACTTAAAGAAATCAACCTTTTCAAGACCATCACGGGCATCAAGCAGATCATTATGTTCGCGCATAATACATAAAAGCTTTCTTCGAATATCTTCACTTACTACAGAAAGCTCTTCGTTTATATCTGTAATATTATTTATATACTGCCAACCGCCATAAAGACTGTTTCGTCGCTCTCGAAGGTCTCCCAGCAAAAGAACATTCTGAGGCTCAAACAGAGATTCTTCATTCCATACAGAAACTCTAGGAACCTTTGTATCAATAAGGAAAATCTTTTTATCTTCAAAGCTGAACGGAACATAATCCCAGGTAGTTTTATTATGATCAGTTATAAGAAGTGTATCTTTTTTGGCAAATAATGCAGTGTAATTATCTGCAATATAATTATTTACCTGTAAAAAGCGTTTATTTCCTCTTTCAATAACCTGAAGAATCTGTGCTTCTGAACAGTCAAACCCCATAAGTTCCTTTACGGCAAGCGCTGTTCCACATTTTATTGCTGTAGTTATTCCAAAGCCGGCAGAAGGAAGAATATCACTATATACAGTTATATCCATTCCGCAGATTTCATAACCACCAGAAACAAAGCCATAAAGTACAGCCTTAAGAGCATTAGCCCATCTGTCTTCTCTTTTAAATTTGAGTGTAGAAATACTTGATTTTTTGCGTTCGTTAAGCTGATGAAAATAAAACTTTAAGGAGGAATCACTTCTTTTAGAAACAGCAATATATACAGGCAGATTTACGGCCATTGAGAGAGTTTTATCTTTGAAGAACCATGAGTGTTCACCAATAAGATGAAACCTTCCCGGAGCCTTGACTACAACTTCGGGCTTCTTCTCATATTCATTATTATGTGCATCATTTAATACTTTCAATTTTTAATTCCCCCACACCTTAACTTCTTTTATTGCTTTTTTTATATAAGAGCGTTATATTTCAAATAATACAATATTATATTGTTACAATTATAAAATAATGACCTTGATTTTACAAGTTTTTTATTCAGTTTTTTCTGGTCTCCTTCTAACTCTTGGTATTCCAAACGAGCTTTTTCTTCTTGGAAATCCTTTTTATGCGTTTATTTCAATAATTCCATATTATTTTGCAATAAAATATGTCCGCAGCTATAAACAGGCCTTTCTTATGGGCTTTGTTCAAACGCTCACAACACATCTCTTTTCAAGCTTCTGGCTTGCATATTTTAAGGATTTTGCAATTTTTACATTGGGAGCTTCTGCACTTGCAACAGCCTGTATAGGCGGAATAATGGCTCTATTCCTTTATCTGCCATTTTCG
Organism: Treponema sp.; assembly: GCA_017963165.1. The sequence continues at coordinate 9,854 of JAGCTZ010000084.1, read as the reverse complement.
CGCAAAGAACGTTCAGAATTATCTGAGTATTCGGCTCTCCGTCCATTTTATGAAGATCCGGCATTCAGAATTGTTTATTTTGCGTCAATCTACACACTTTATGAATGGGTAAAATCAACAGGCTTTATAGGATATCCATGGGGAACAATTTCTTCTGCAATGTACAGATGGCATTCGTTTACCCAGCTGGCCGCAATAACAGGAACATACGGAATAACCTTCCTTACAGTAATGTTTGATGGACTTATTGCCGAAGGTTCTGACTGTTTTATCAAATCACTCAGGCTACAGAAGATTCATAGGATTGATTTTTATGCGGCTCCGCTAAATGTCGCAAAGGTTTTTGGTATTCTTTTTGCAATTACACTTTTCTGGGGAAGCTATGAATACAATAAGCCTAGAACTCCAGATAAAGTGCTTTCTACAGTAATGGTACAGCAGAATGCCGATCCGTGGGTTTCTGGTGATAATGACGAAACTGTCCTTCTTTCAGAGCAGCTTTCTCAAAAGAAAATTGATGAACAGGTAAAACTTGGAAAAAAGCCGCAGCTTATTGTATGGAGCGAAGGTTCACTTCAGGGACATTTCCCTAATGCTTATGATTATTATACCTGGTCGCCACAGGAAATGCCTCTTATAGATTTTATACAGGATAATAAAATTCCCTTCCTTACAGGCGGAATTGTTCGTAAAATCATAAAAACAGATCCAGAAGATGAAGATTCGCCTTCCATCGTAAAATATTACAATGTTTCGCTTATGTTTGATGGTTCTGGAAATTACCGCGGATATTACGGCAAGCTTCATCTTGTTCCTTTTGCAGAATCAATTCCTGGGATTGATAATCCTGTTGTAAAAAAGCTTTTCAAAAAGATTGTTGGTATTTCTGCAGGCTGGACTGCCGGTGAACAGCTTACATATTTTGAAATTCCTTGTGATTATTATGCGGAAAAAACAACTCCGCGCGTAAATAATATAAATATTACAGTACCTTACAAGGGCAAAAATGCTGTTGAACAGCCGCTTGTACGTATTTGCACTCCAATCTGCTTTGATGATGCCTTTACAGATGTAATCCGTCCGCTTTTCTTAAACGGCGCAGAGCTTTTTGTAAACCTTACAGATGATTCCTGGTCGCTTAAGAAATCAAGTGAATATCAGCACTTCTGCATTGCTTCATACAGAGCCATTGAATACAGAACAACACTCGTACGTTCTACAAATGCCGGCTATTCTGTTGTAGTGTCACCTTCTGGAGCCGTTATTGCAGACCAGCCGCTTTTCCAGGAATCTTCGGTTGCAGTAGATGTTCCAATTTACAAAAGAGAACTTACACCATATGCAAGGTTCGGAAACTGGCTTCCTTACAGCTGTATTGTAATCTTTTTCATTGTTTCAGTAATGATGTTCTGTACATTTGTAACAGATGACAGCATTCCATCAGAACGAAAACACAAAATCAAACTCAGAAAATCAAAAAAAGGCAGCAAAAAATCAAAAAACAAGAAGCATAAAAAATAAACAGACAACCTTTTTATTTTTTGTCAATAGCTTCACGTCTTGTTTTATACCTAAGCACAAAATTTTTTTTTGTCAAGAAAAAAAGTTTAAAAAATTTCATCAAAATTTAGACGAATTCTCTTGTTTTATCATATCTAGTGTTATATTATGTAATAACTACACTAGATATAAAAACTAATTCAAAAAAGGAAAGATTAAATGCGTTGTCCTTACTGTGGGAGTTTAGATGACAAAGTTCTTGAATCAAGAACAATGATGCACGGAGAAAGCATTCGTCGAAGAAGAGAATGTCTTGACTGCGGGTACCGGTTCACCAGCTATGAACGCATTGATGAAAAACCTTTTATGGTTGTTAAGCGAGACGGCCGACGTCAGCCTTTTGACAGAGCAAAGCTTGAAAAAGGAATCGACAGAGCCCTCGAAAAACGTCCTATTCCAACCGCTATGGTCGAACAGATTTCCAATGATATCGAAGACCAGGCTATCAAAATAGGAAAAGAAGCCCGCGAAATATCAACTTCAGAATTAGGAGAACTCGTGTTGGAAAAATTATGCAGCATTGATAAGGTTGCATATATAAGGTTCGCGTCGGTTTACCGTCATTTTGAGAACCTTGATGAATTCATTACCGAAGTAAAAAATATTGACAAACGGGGTGTCGAAACAGACACAAGAGGGGAAAAGTAAATGAGTGAACAGTCAATCTTTCCAGAATGGAGAAACTTTCTGGGTTCAAGTTCCGACTCAGAAACAAAGGGCTTTATTAAATCGGTAGTAAAGCGATCGGGTGAGATAGCAGATTACGACAGGTCAAAAATCGAAATCGCTATTGGTAAAGCAATAGAAGCGGTCGAAAAACACAAAGACCCTAACAGAGCTTCAGACCTTACAGACAGAGTTGAAGAAAAGCTCAGACTTCAGCTTGCAGGTGCACGTGCACATTCTATTCCTGCCATCGAAGAAATTCAGGATATTGTAGAAAGCGTCCTCATCGAAGCAAACGAAGTTGAAGTTGCAAAAGCATACATTCTTTATCGTGCACGACACGAGGCTGTACGCGATGCAAAGAGCCTCATGGTAGACATCAACAAAACAATGGATGGCTACCTTGGACAGAGCGATTGGCGTGTAAATGAAAACGCAAACGTAAACTTTTCTCTTGGAGGCCTTATCCTCCACAATTCAGGAACAATTACAGCCAACTACTGGCTCAACAATATTTATTCAAAGGAAATTGCAGAAGCACACAAAACAGCAGCATTCCACATTCATGACCTTTCAATGTTCAGTGGTTACTGTGCAGGATGGTCGCTTCGCCAGCTGATTGTAGAAGGACTTGGTGGTGTACCTGATAAAATTACATCAACACCAGCTACTCACCTTTCTACACTTGTAAATCAGATTGTAAACTTCCTTGGAATTATGCAGAACGAATGGGCAGGCGCTCAAGCCTTCTCTTCTTTTGATACTTATCTTGCTCCATTTATCAGGGCAGATCATCTTACAGAAAAACAAGTTCGTCAGTGTATTCAGAGCTACATCTACGGTGTAAATACACCAAGCCGCTGGGGTTCACAGGCTCCATTTACAAATATTACCCTTGACTGGGTATGTCCTGATGACCTTAAAGATAAAAAAGCAATCGTTGGTGGAAAGGAACAGGATTATACTTACGGTGACTGTCAAAAAGAAATGGATATGATAAACAAAGTATTCATTGAGCTTATGATTGAAGGAGATGCCGAAGGACGTGGTTTTGCTTATCCTATCCCTACATATAACATTACACGCGACTTTGACTGGAATTCCGAAAATGCCAAGCTCCTGTTTACAATGACTGCACAGTACGGAACACCAAACTTCCAGAACTTTGTTAATTCTGACCTTAACCCAAGCGATGTACGTTCTATGTGTTGCCGTCTCCAGCTGGACAAGCGTGAACTCCGCCGTCGTGGTGGTGGTCTTTTTGGTGCAGATGAATTTACAGGTTCAATCGGCGTAGTAACAATCAATATGCCACAGATTGCATACCTTGCTAAAAACGAAACTGAATTCTTTAAGAGACTTGATTATCTTATGGATCTTGCAAAAGAAAGCCTTTGTACAAAACGTAAGGTAATCCAGAAACTTTATGATGGCGGACTTTTCCCATATACACGCCGCTACTTAAAGACACTCGTAAATCACTTTAATACAATCGGTTTGTGCGGTATGAACGAATGTTGTCTCAACTTCCTTGGAGTAGACATTGCTAATCCAAAAGGAAAGGCATTTGCAGAAAAAGTACTTCAGCACATGCGCGAAAAGATGCAGGATTATCAGGAGCAGACAGGAGATCTTTTCAACCTGGAAGCAACACCTGCAGAATCTACATCATACCGTCTTGCAAGACACGACAAAGAACAGTTCCCTGACATCATCACAAGTGGCACAACAGAACCGTTCTATACAAACTCTTCACAGCTCCCTGTTGATTATACAGCAGATGTATTTGAAGCACTTGACCATCAGGAAGCTCTCCAGACCAAGTATACAGGCGGAACAATGTTCCACGTATTCATGGGAGAAGCTCTTAAGGACTGGAAATCTTGTGCAGACCTTGTACGTACAATTTCTCACAAGTACAGAATTCCTTTCTTTACAATCTCGCCTACATATTCAATCTGTAAGATTCATGGATATCTTTCCGGACAGCAGTTTGAATGTCCTAAATGTAAGGCAGAAAAAGAAAAGGCTCTTAAAGAAAAGCTTAAGGCTCTGGAGCTCGAAAAAGAGAAAATACTTTCGGCAGCAGCAAAATAATTTCTAAAAACATTAAAGAAATTTAAGGTGCTTTCCGAGAATTTTAGTGTCAAACAGGTTGACAACACAGTTAAACTACACTATATTTAGTGTAGGTGGAATAAATATAAAGTTGTAATTATTACAAAACTAAACTTTATATGAAAAATGGGAGGAGAAAAAGATGGAATTAAGAACGATTGAACAGGTAGAAAAAGAAATTGCCGAAACAAAAGCTGCTTTAAAAGATGTTCATGGAAGCGAAACAGAAGTTTACGCAAGAATCGTAGGTTACTACAGATCTGTAAACCATTGGAACAAAGGCAAGCGTGATGAATTTGACCAGCGCAAAATGTTCACACTTGAGGCAAGTAAAGAATATGATATTACTGCAGCAGACGAGCCATGCGAATGCTCTGCTCCTGCAAAGATAACAAAGGCAGAAACAACAACAGATCTCGAAAGCGTTACATACGAAATGTATACACGCAAAACTTGTCCTAACTGCCCTCCAGTAAAAGCATTTATGGCAGATCTTGAAATGCCTGGTCGCAATATTGATGTTGATACAGACGAAGGACTTTCCAAAGCAGCAAATAAAGGTGTATTTGCTGCACCAACAGTAATTTTCTACAACAAAGCAGGTGTTGAAACAGCACGCTGCCACAATGTAGAAGAACTTGAAGCTGTTCTTAATAAGGTAGCCGTTACCGCTTAATTATGAACGGACTATCCCTGAACGAACCTGCCGGAGTACTGGTAAAGACAACTTGTGTCGATTACCCGGGAATACTGGCAGGTTCTTTTTTTCTTAAAGGCTGTAATCTCCGCTGTCCGTATTGCTACAACACAGGCTTAGTTCTTGGCAAAAATGATGGGACTCAACCGCTCAATTCTGTACAGGAGCTTTTTGACCATATGGAAAAACGCCAGGGAATCCTAAAAGGAATTGTTGTAAGCGGCGGAGAACCACTCATAAATCCTTATACCCCACTCATAATCAAAAAAGCAAAAGACCTTGGATATCTTGTAAAACTCGATACAAACGGCACACTCCCGGATGAGCTGGAAACTTTTATAAATGCCCCCGAACTTAAGCCTGATTTTATTGCAATGGACTTAAAAACAACACCAGCACGCTATGCAGAAACTGTATGTCCCGCATTTTCAAAATATTACAATAACAGTGATCATTTTATAAACGTTGTTTCAAGAACCGCTGCTCTTGTTGCAACTTATCCTGCAGATTGCCGCGAATGGCGTACAGTCCTTGTTCCTCCTCTAGTAAAAAAAGAAGATATTATGGCAATGGCAGAAATACTTCCTACAGATGCCTCCTGGCAGTTTGCCCAATTCCAAAGTAACAACTGCCTGGATCCATCCTATAACGGCATGCTCCCCTACACAGACGCAGAAGCAGCAGAAATTATTGAATATGCACAAACTTTAATCAAAGGTGCAAATCTTAGATAACCCCACGTTAAATAATATATTCCTAAAACAATGTTTATATAAAAATAATGAAGCCAAGATGATATAAAATCTTTTAATTTATTTGTAATAAACACTTTGTATCATAAAATCACGTTAAAAACAGACATACGTGAGCGTAGACGGGACAACAAACTGCTGCTAGGCTTGCAAGGAAAATCTTTCCTTGCAAGCCTAGCAGCAGTTTGATTGGCACGTCGAAGCGGAAGTATGTCTGTTTTTTGCCTGCAGTCACCACAAAGTGTTTATTACTAATTGATTGCATATCAACATCCCTCTTGACATTTCCCTTATTTTTATATAAAGTACTAACATTGTTTTGGGGATATAGCTCAGTTGGTAGAGCACACGGCTCATATCCGTGCGGTCATAGGTCCGAGTCCTATTGTCCCTATAAAGCCTGTTTCTTTAATGGAACAGGCTTTTTCTTTTATAAAAAAATATAGTTGTTAAAATACAAAAAACGGTTTATAATATTTTCTGTTAACAGGAGATTAATTTTATGAAAAAAATATTTCTTATAGTTGTCCTTGCAAGCCTCTTTACTTGTGCTTTATTTGCAGAAAACCAGGATCTTTCTCATCCAAGAGATGAATCAAAATGGAGCGACATGACTTATTATACTGCTCCGGTACTTAAAGTTCTTGAAGCAAAAGAATATTATGTTGTAATCTACCAGAAAAAATATGCAGGAAGCGCTACAGTAGTTATTCCAAAAGAATGGAACAGCTATAAAAAAGATACACCAAGAAAGCTTAAATTCCGTAATATTAAGAATCCGAATGACTCATATATTACTGTTGTAAAGAAAAATGGAGAATTCCAGAATGTAATTCTTTCTATTCCTATGAAAAAGAATAACAATCTGTGGGGTATTGTATCAAGTGATAAGCACTATGAAGGTGCCGACAAAGATACCCTGGAAGAATTAGACGTCTAAAAAATGAGCATTTTAACACAGCACGATTCCGACTCTTTAAAAGATTTTATCGAAAATCATAAAAGTTTTATTATAATAGGTCACAAAGAACCAGATGGCGATTGTATAGCTTCATGCCTCGGAATCGCAGGTATTCTTGATTACTTCAACAAACCATATCAACTCATTTCTGCAGGTCCATTTAAACGCCACGAAATCGTAAAGTTCCAATCAAAATTTTCTTCAAGCATCGATTTTATGGATAGTTCGGAACGTAAACATACAGGACTTATCGTCACAGACTGTTCCGAAATATCAAGACTTGGTGAAATTGATTTTGATTTCAAAGGCCTGGATACATTTATAATTGATCATCATAAAACTTCTGGACTTTCAGAAAACAGTCTTGGTTATATAAATGGAGAAGCACCAGCTGCCGCTTATCTTATTCAACTATTTTATGAAAACCTTATAGGTCCACTTCCAAAGGAACTTGCCGAAATAATATTTTTTGGAATCTGTACCGACACAGGATTTTTCCGTTTTCTTAATACATCAGAAGAAGCCTGCGATGTTTTTAATGCAGCCGCAAGACTTACATCGTATGGCGCAGACCCAAGAAAAATATACAACGAAATAAACGATGGAAAACCATGGTCAACAAGAAAACTTCTTGGACAGCTTCTTTCAAGAGCTGAACGTTATCTGAACGGAAAGCTTGTAATAACCTGGGAAACACTTGATGATACACATAAACTTGGTTCCGAAGGCAGAGATTCCGATGCCCTATACCAGCTGCTTCTTTCTTCTAAGGACGTAAAAGCTGCTGTATTTTTAAGACAGGACTCACCTACAACCTGTACAGGTGGTTTCCGTTCGCTTGATGACGTAGATGTTTCTGTTATTGCTGCAAAGTTTGGTGGCGGTGGTCATAAAAATGCATCAGGAATGAGCACAGAAGGCAGAATTGATACTCTTATTCCTTCAATAATTAAAGAATTCGCACGAATTATGTAAATTTTCCAAAATTTTCATAGTATAAATCCCCTATTTATTCCTCATACTACCATAAAAAAATTTACTATATTTTCTTCTTGTCATAAAATTCAAGCATTAATTTGCGGAAATTCTAAAAACCAAAAATTTATTAAAAATCCGTGAATTTAAAAACTCTCATATCAAAAAGGAGGAATTTTATGACTAGAGAGGAACTTGATTTGATTCCTGACAATGTTATGTCTGGAAGGATTAGCTGGAAACAGGCTGTAAATGACCTTGTTGTTTTCATTATCCGAAACAAACCTATGTTCGGGCTTACAAAATTTGATGAAGATTTTATAAGCGATGTTGTTATCAACTTTCTAGACAGGGGGGAAGCGTCCTTAAAACTTTATGATAAAGAAAAAGGCCAGTTTTTCCCTTTCCTATTTTGTTTTGTGACGAATATCTGTAACACAGTTAAAAAAAACAGAGCAAACAATAATATGATAGAAAATCATACTATTAAAGAAAGTATTGCTAATTATAACTTTGTAACTGATGCTTATCAAAATATCAAATATGAAGAGTTGGAATATCCGAAAATTCCTTATAAATATACTCCCATATCGTATAAGGATTTTCAGATTGCCTGTAAAACCGATTCATATCACATCAAAAGAATAATAAGTACAGACAACAGTAACTTTGCCAGAATAATTAAAGACAAACTCAAGCATTATTCTCCTAATATGATTCAAAATATGATAATGGTGTTGGCGTTAAAATCTGCTTATTACATCACAGAAGAACAGATTGAAAGAATTTCTTATTATTTCAATATTGACTCAATAAAACTTCATCAGATAATTCAGGAAATAAAGGAAAAGATAGAACCCCGCAAAAAAAACAGAATTATTCTTGAAGAACGGAGGAATAATGCCTATTTTCAGATTTCCAAGATTAAAAATCTTATTGAATGGAATGAGTCACATAATATAAACGCCGAATATCCCAACAGAGTATTGATAAAAAAGTATCAGAAAAATGAAAAGACTGTAAATACACTAAATCAACAGCTGCTGCAGGGAAAAATTCTTATACGTCCTACTTCAAAACTTATTTCAGAAATACTTGGTTTAAGCTTAAGACAGGTAACTTATTATCAATCTCTTGCAAGAAAACTTGATATTGATATCTGCAAAGTTTGATTTTTATTGTGCATAAATGTATTATGTCACTATGAAGATTTATTTAGCTACAGGTAATAAAAACAAAAAAAAGGAAATGGTTCAGATTCTTTCTGGACATGAAATTATTATTCCTTCGGATGAAGGTATTGATTTTGATCCTGATGAAACAGGAACAACCTTTTACGAAAACAGTCTTATAAAAGCAAAAACTTTATATGATATGGTACATTTTCCGGTGATTGCGGACGATTCAGGTATCTGTGTTGACGCATTGGGAGGGGCACCTGGTATTTATTCATCGCGTTATGCAGGCCCAGATTTTCCAAAAGGAACCCCGGATGGTCATAAAATTACACAGGAAGAACAAAATATTTTTCTTATTGAACAAACAAATAAAGCAATAAAAGATGGCAATTTACTCAAAATGCCATATCTTCACGGCCCACGCTCCTGCCATTACACATGTGCCATGGTTCTTTATGCCGGACCAGACAGACTTTTTGTAGCCCAGGAAACTTTTGAAGGCGCACTTATTGATGACATTAATAACCAGGCCGGAACAGGCGGCTTTGGTTACGATCCAATAGTATTCCTCCCAGAATACAATAAAACAGTCGCCCAACTCACCGCCGACGAAAAAAATGCTATCTCTCACCGTGGCAAAGCCGTTCGCGCTATTCAAAGAATAATAGAATCATTATAACCTCTGATAACGAGCGGTACACCCATAGCGGTTTTTATTGATTGTCTCATTAATAATCAGAAATGAAAAAATATTACAATTAAAATTTAACTTATTTAAGCACGGAGTGAAAGGTAGCTCGTGGATGCATCTGAGTGGGGACCGGTCATAGAAGAAATCCGAGGATTTACGAAGTAAACCGCAGGATTTCATCACAACCCAGTTCAGCCGCAGACACGGAATACCGTCCACGGGAGTGCTTAAATCTTAAAAATTTAATTTAAAATTT
>JAGCTZ010000083.1 GCA_017963165.1 Treponema sp. | reverse complement strand
CTCCCTTTGTAGGCGACATTTAATTAATTGAAGTGTTATCCCTGAGCGTAGACGAAAAGAACTTTGGCGAATCAATTGACATAAAGGCGGATTACTCATCCGTGATACAAGAATAACAGAGTTGGTAAATTGCCGAGAATCTTTTCCTGTTTTTGCTCTTGACAGGAGACACAACATAACAGGGCGGGGCTCCGCCCTCCTTACAGCTAAAAGCTAATAGCTAACGGCTTCCCTGCCTCATTGTATAAAACTCCATTTCTTACTATAATACACCAATATTATTTTACAGAGGTATTTTATGGCAGACAAAGAAGTTCGTGTACGTTATGCTCCATCCCCAACTGGAATGCAGCACATTGGTGGTGTTCGCACTGCGCTTTTTAATTATCTTTTTGCACGTTCTCAAAATGGAAAATTTATTCTGCGTCTGGAAGATACAGACCGCACCCGTTATGACGAAAAATATGTTCAGAATCTTTATGATACTATGGACTGGCTTGGAATTGACTGGGATGAAGGCGGTAAGAAGGGCGGAGAATATGGCCCTTATGTTCAGAGCGAACGCTTTGAGCTTTATAAAAAATATGCTTATGAACTTGTAGAAAAAGGTGAGGCTTATTACTGCTTCTGTGATGCAGAACGTCTTGACCGCATTCGAAAAATTCAGACAGAAAATAAAATGGCTCCTGGTTATGACCGCAACTGCCGTCACTTGACTCCTGAAGAAGTTAAGGCAAATCTTGATGCAGGCAAGCCTTATGTAATTCGTCTTAAGGTTCCAATGGAAGGCGAGACAAAATTCAGCGACCACCTTCTTGGCGACATTGTATGGAAGAACGAAGACATTTCTCCGGACCCGGTTCTTTTGAAGAGCGACGGTTTCCCGACATATCACCTTGCAAATATTGTTGATGACCACTTTATGAAAATAAGCCATGTAATGCGTGCTCAGGAATGGATTCCTTCTACTCCTTTGCATGTTCAGATGTACCGCGCTTTTGGTTGGGAGCATCCTGAATTCTGTCACTTGCCGATGGTAAACGGTTCTGACGGAAAGAAGCTCAGCAAACGCCATGGTTCAACCAGCTTGAACGAGTTCCGTGCACGCGGTTATCTTCCTCAGGCAATTGTAAACTATGTTGCAATGTTAGGCTGCTCTTACGAAGAAGGAAAAGAATTCTACACCTTGGAAGAGCTTGCAAAGGCATTTAAGCTTGAGCACCTGAACAAAGCTCCTGCAGTTTTTGATTACAAAAAACTTGAATATTTCAATGCTAACTATATCCGCCAGCTTTCAACAGAAGACCTCTATAAGTGGACTCTTCCGTTCATTACAGGCACAGGCGATGCAACCCTGGAAATTAATCCAGAAAATCCTCAGCCAAAGCCAAATGTTGGACCAGAGTTCAGTGGTGTTGCACTAGGCGAAGATGGTCGTCCATACTGCGTAGATAAGAGCATGAATATGAGCACCGAAGATGTTGAAAAAACTTTGATGGGTCTTATGCCTCTTATTCAGGAACGTCTTAAGTTCTTAACCGAAGCTGCAGAAATGGTTCACTTTATGTTTACAGAACCTGCAGTTCCTCCGGCTGAACAGCTTATTCCTAAAAAGCTCGACGCTGCAAAGACAAAAGAAGTTCTTGAAGCTGCAAAGGATTTTGTACATCAGTGTTTTAGTCTTGACCACGAAGGTGCAGAAAATCTTGCAAAAGCAAAGGCAGAAGCTCTTGGAATTAAACTCGGTGATTTTATGATGCCAATTCGTATGGCAGTTACAGGCAGCCGCGTTTCTCCACCGCTTATTGGCTCTATCGTTGTTCTTGGCGAAGAAAAGTCTTTGGCAAGAATAGAAAAGACGATTGCCACACTGTAGATGAATAATATTTCATTAATACTGACTGACCTCGACGGGACTCTTTTTCACGACGATAAATCTATTTCGGATTATTCTAAACAGATGATTGCGCATGCTCAGAAAAAAGGTGTGCTGTTCGGGGTTTGTACTTCTCGGGCAAGAATAAATGCTACAAAATTTCTGGAAGGAATAAAGCCTGATGTTCTTATTACGAATGGCGGCGGAATGGTTATTTGCGGCGAAGAAAAGATTTATTCCTGTGAATTTTCTGTTGAAGAAATCCGTACACTTATAAATGCAACCTTTGATGCCTGCGGTCCTGATGCAGTTCTTTCTGTTGATAATGACCATGGTCTTTACTGCAATACAAAAGAAGAGCTTGGCGATAAATACTGGACTTACAACGATTTTTCCGATTTTCGTGAACCTTGTATGAAGATGTGCGTAGAAACTCTGGATAAAGAAAAAATCGAAAAAATTGCTGCGAGCCTTGGTGCCGACAAACTTGATTATCTTCCTTTTTCTGATATTCCGTGGTACAAGTTCAGTAAGAACGGAGCAACAAAAGAACGTGCAATAAAAGAATTGTGCGCATATCTTAAAATAACTCCGGAGCAGATTGCTGCCTTTGGCGATGACTTTAATGACATAGGCATGTTAAAGCTTTGTGGCAAAGGCATCGCAATGAAAAACGCAATTCCAGAAGTTCAGCAGGTTGCCGATGTAGTTTGTGAATCAAATGAAAATGACGGCGTTGGCAGATGGATAGAGGAGAACCTTTTATGATAAAAATCCTTTTTGTTTGTCACGGAAATATCTGTCGTTCTCCAATGGCCGAATTTGTAATGAAGGAGCTTGTTCGCCGCGCTGGCCGTCAGGATGATTTTTTGATTGAATCTGCTGCAACAAGCCGCGAAGAACTTGGTAACGACATGCACTACGGAACCAAAACAAAGCTCCGCGAAATGGGCATTCCGTTTAGCCGCCGTGCCGCCCGTCAGATTCGCCTGGATGATTACGACCGCTACGATTACCTTGTTGCCATGGATGATGAAAACGTTTACTACATGAACCGCTGCTGGCATCCCGACCCAAAGCATAAAATTGTACGCCTGCTTTCTTTTGCCGGAAAAACCCGCGATATTGCCGACCCCTGGTACACCGGCAACTTTGACCAGACCTATGAAGATATAGTTGAAGGTTGCACGGCATTTTTGGAGCATCTTTCATAAATGACATTTTTATAATGCGGAAGCCTTCCTCTTTCGCTCCTTTCTTGAGATAATTTCTGAATTGCATTAAAATGGTGTACAGAAGCAGGGAGCTTTTGTTTTTACGGATGCCTAAACGAAGCAGATTTTCAAGACAGATTATTATTGTCGTTTCAATTTTTCTTCTCGCTGTAAATGGATGCTTAGGTGTAATTCTTATTGCTCAGTCTAAAAATGCATTGCAGTCAATGTTGCGCGAACGCATGCTTGATCTTTCAAATAGTGCTGCAGCCTTGCTCGACGGCGATGTTCTTGAAAGTCTTACAAAAGAAGATGAACAGACAAAACCATATCAGGATTCCCTTGCAATTTTGCGTGCGTTCCAGGAACAGGTTGAATTAAGATACATTTATGGAATCCGCGACATGGGCGATGGAACTTTTACTTTTACAATTGACCCGACAGTAGAAGATCCCGGCGAATTTGGCGAACCAATAATGTATACCGATGCCCTGTATCAGGCAAGCCTTGGAATTCCTTCTGTTGATAAGGTTCCGTATAAAGATAAATGGGGCCGCTTTTACAGTGCATACAGTCCCGTTTTTGATTCGGCAGGAAAGGTTGGCGGAATAGTTGCTATAGATATTGATGCCGACTGGTACGAAAGACAGCTGCGTCGTCATATTTACACAATTCTTATTGTTTTTGCAGTAGCGCTTATTGCCGGTGGTGTAATTGTATTCTTAATTAATTCAAGCTTTAAGCGAAGGTTCGGACTTTTGAATTCCGAAATCAGTAGTCTTACTGATGATGTAGAAGAGCTTGCTTCTGAACTGAGTCTTGCATCTGTCCGTTATCATGATGGAACAAAGCAGGAAGAAACTGTGCTGTATGACGAAGAGGTTTATGCTTCCGGTGATGACTTTGAACAGCTGGAAAGCCGGCTTAAATTTGTTCAGAAAGAACTTCAGCAGTATATTATTGATGCTCATGAGCTTTCGTTTACAGATACTCTTACAGGTTCCGGAAATAGAAATTCTTATATAGAAACCGAAAAGCGTCTGAATGCATTGATAAAAGCGGGAAAGGGAAATTTCCTTCTGGGCGTTTTTGATATCAATGGACTTAAAACTTCCAACGATGTTTTTGGTCATGAATACGGCGATCTGCTTATTATCACGGCTGCCGAGGTTTTAAAAGAAACCTTTGGTTTTGAAAATCTTTTTAGAATTGGTGGCGATGAATTTGTTACAATTCTTGAACCTGCTCCTGCAGAATCGGTTGAAGAATTTTTCAAAACTATTGATACAAAAATTGCGTTGCGAAATGAAGAAGTTGATGAGTTTAAAACAAAAGCTCCTCTTGCAATTTCGAAGGGTGCTTCAACTTATATCAAAGGCAGAGACCTTGATGTAAAAAGTGTTTTCCGCCGCGCCGACAAAGGAATGTATGAAGACAAGGCAAATTATTATAAAACCCACGATCGTCGTTCTAATTAATCATTCCAAATAATTAGTTTAATTAATCAGGAGATTTTATGATTAAAAACAGGTATGCCGCGCTTGCAGTAATCATTGTGATTTATGTGCTTGCAGTTTTTGGTGGAATTGCGGCTTATAATTTTTTTTCTGCAGCAGATGGCCTCGCATTTTCTTTTCCTGTTGCTCTTCTTTTAGCTGATGTTGCTGCGACAATTATTGTTTTTATTTTCAGTTTGATTTTTGGAAATGCTTCGGTTTATGATCCGTACTGGAGTGTACAGCCGCCGGTAATTATTTCTGTTGCTCTTTCAAAGGTTAGTGCTGCTGGTGGTGCAGGGAATGTTCCTGTTATTGGCTGGCTTCTTTTTGCCGCAATACTTTTCTGGGCGCTTAGGCTTACTGCAAACTGGGTTTATAATTTTGAAAGCTTTGAATATCAGGACTGGCGCTATGTTATGCTAAAAGAAAAAACGGGACGCTCGTATGTTCTTATTAATTTTTTAGGCATTCATATGTTTCCAACTTTTGTTGTTTATCTTTGCGTGCTTCCTGCTGTTACTGCAATAGTAGAGGGGGCTGCATTTAATCCTTTGTGTCTGATTTTTATTATGCTTTGTTTTACGGCAACAGTTTTTCAGGGAATTGCAGATGTGCAGATGCATATTTTCAGAAGTGCTGGAACCGTGGGATTTATTCGGACAGGTCTTTGGAAAAAATCGCGCCATCCAAATTATGCGTGCGAAATTCTTATGTGGTGGGGCGTTGGCCTTGCAAGTGTGATTGCTCTTGGCGGTAAATGGTGGCTGCTTGCCGGCGCTGCAGTAAATACTTTGATGTTCCTTTTTATAAGTATTCCAATGGCAGATAAACGTCAGTCACGTAAGCCGGGCTTTGAAGAATACAAGAAAGCAACAAGAATGCTTTAGAATTTTTCCGGCAGAGGTTTTCCTTCTTTTTTCCAGGCGTAGTATTCGGCGGTGGCGGTAAACAAAACATCGCTAGAAGAATTAAGGGCGGTTTCCATACTGTCCTGAACTACACCGATAATAAATCCTACTCCGACAACCTGCATTGCAACATCGTTTGAAATACCAAAAAGCGAACAGGCAAGAGGAATAAGCAGCAGTGAACCTCCTGCAACTCCCGAAGCACCACATGCACCTAGTGTTGCAAGTACGCAAAGAATAATTGCAGTAGGAAGATCTACCGAAATGCTCAGTGTGTTAGCTGCAGCTAACGTCATTACGGAAATTGTGATTGCTGCTCCGTCCATGTTGATTGTTGCGCCAAGTGGGATTGAAACAGAATACATGTCTTCGTCAAGGCCAAGTTTTTCGCATAGCTCCATGTTTACCGGTATGTTGGCGGCAGAGCTGCGGGTAAAGAATGCGGTGATTCCACTTTCGCGAAGACAGCGCAAAACCAGCGGATAAGGATTTCTTTTGAGTACAATTGCAACAATTGCAGGAGAAACAACAAAGGTCATAAAGAGCATTGAACCTACAAGCACAAGCAGGAGCTTTCCGTAATTTGTAAAAATGCCAAGTCCGTTTGTAGAAACAGTAGCAAATACAAGTCCAAGAATTCCAAAAGGCGCAAGGTTAATTATCCAGCGTACAATCTGAGAGATTCCCTGTGCAATTTCTGTGAACATGAGCTTTGTCTGCTCGCTTGCTAAACGTTTCATTGCAAGTCCGAAAATCAGAGCCCAGGTAAGAATGCCTATGTAGTTTGCGCGAACAAGTGCATCTATTGGGTTAGCAACTGCATTTATAAGAAGATTGTTTAATACCTGTCCAATGCCAGCCGGAGCCGAAGAAACATCTGCTTCCTGTGCAAGTACGATTGTCTGTGGAAAAATAAAACTTGCTGTAACTGCAACAAGGGCAGCCAGAAGGGTAGTAGAAAGATATAAAAGAATTACCATTCCAAAACGTCTGTCAAGTTTTGCGGCACCTTTTGCCAGTGAACTTGAAACAAGTGCAAAAACCAGAACCGGGGCAATTGCCTTAAGGGCGCCCACAAAAAGGTTTCCCAAAATGCCAAGCCAGGTGGCCTGCGGCAGAAATATACCAAGTAATGCGCCAAGAATAATGCCGATTATGATTCGTAAAATAAGGCTTATAGAATTATATGTGTTGATGATACGTTTAAAAATGTTTGTGTTTTCCATAGGAAAATTATAACACGAAAGGGTTGTTTTTGCCACGCAACATTTTGCATTCCCGCGGTCCCTGTCCTTCGACAGGCTCAGGAACCGCAAGTCGAAGGGCCAATATAGGTCCATTTTTTTTTACAATTTACATCACTTTTTTTACTATGTGATTGGGGAGTTATAAAGTATAATAATATTTGTCATGCCGAACTTGTTTCGGCATCTGTGTATTTTTATAAGAGATCCCGAAACAAGTTCGGGATGACATAAGTGTCATGTTCGGGCTTGACCCGGACATCTTAATAAAAAATGGCGGGGGCGTTACGGGGGTGTCCCCCGTTGGAGAGGGTAGACCGCAACGAAGTGCGGGCGTAGGGGGAGACTTCCCCCTCCTTGTTCATATATAGGAGAAAACATTATGAAAAAATTAGGCTTTGGTTTGATGAGACTTCCACAGACGGAAGACAAGACCTGGGGAAACATTGACTTGGAAAAGACCCGTGAGATGATTGACGCTTACATGGCACAAGGTTTTTCTTATTTTGATACTGCGTGGGTTTATCATGGTGGATTTTCGGAGCGCGTTTTTGGTGAGCTTGTGGCTAAGCGCTATCCACGCGAAAAGTTTCAGGTAACCAGCAAGATGCCGCTTTGGGGTAAGACAGACCCTGCCGACCTGCAGAAGACTTTTGATGAACAGCTGCGTAAGTGCGGCGTAGAATATTTTGACTATTACTTTTTGCATGCCTTGAACCGCGATGTTTTTGCTACTGCCGAAAAGCTTGGTGCCTTTGAATGGATGCAGGAAATGAAAAAGCAGGGTAAGATTCTTCACCCGGGATTCAGCTTTCATGATTCGGCCGACGCCCTGGAGATGATGCTTTCTAAGCACCCGGAGGTTGAACTTGTTCAGCTGCAGATAAATTATATCGACTGGGAAAGCGACAATGTTCAGAGCCGCAAGTGTTATGAAATATGTAAGCGCTACGGCATTCCGGTTTCTGTTATGGAGCCTATTAAGGGTGGAAGCCTTGCAAATGTCATGGATGATGCTAAAAAAATCTTTACTGACTATAATCCAAAGGCAAGTATGGCAAGCTGGGCTGTGCGCTATTGTGCAAGCATGGATAATATTCTTGTTGTTCTTAGCGGCATGAGCAATATGGAACAGCTGCAGGACAATATGTCTTATATGAAGGATTTTGTTCCGCTCAACGAAGAGGAGCAGAAGTGTGTTCAGCGCGCAACCGACCTTATTAAATCTACAATTGCAATTCCTTGTACTGCCTGCCGCTACTGCACCGACGAAACAAATGGTGGCTGCCCGATGAAGATTGATATTCCACGCTTCTTTGAAATATATAATGAAAGTAAGCGCTACGGAGTAGGTCCATATAAGTGGCATTACAATAATGCAGTAAAAGAAAGTGGTGATCCTGCTGATTGTATCGGCTGCGGAAACTGCCAGGGCCATTGTCCGCAAAAGCTGGAAATTATTGAACTGCTAAAAGAAGTGGCAAAGACGTTTGCATAGGGGTGGTGCAGGTTAAAAGAAAAAGCTGGTTCCTTCAAAGAACCAGCTTTTTTTGTTTAGTGTAAAAGTTTATTTCTTCGCAATTAATAATTCGTAAGAATATTCTGTATCCAGTGCTACTTTAAGATAAACTTTTGATTTGTCTGCATTTGTTTTACAGATATCCTTAAACATATACTGACCAGGATACAGAGGAATGTCATCTACATCTTCAAGGTAGTCAGCTATAGAACAAATGGCTGTGTCGCCGCTGAATGATACAGAATAACCTTCATCCTCCCAAAATTCTTTAATTTCTTCTTTAACATCACTATCGCTGATTCCTGATGCCTGAACATATATGGTTGAAGTTGCCTTTGTAAATTCAGTATCAGGAGGAGTAGAAGAACTTTCTTTTGTAATTGTATATTCTGCTCTCTGATCGTAAGTCAAAACTGCCTCTTCCATCAAAGGGGAATCTGCATTCCTATAAACGTATTGGCATTCGTAATTTCCAGATGTTTCAAAAAAAGCATCAAAGTCTTTTTCCGAACAATCTTGGGTAAGTGTGCTTTTGTCGAAGATATATGTAATTGATACAGGAACTATAGTGCCTCCGCCGCCAGAATATCCGCCTCCGCCGCCAGAATATCCGCCTCCGCCGCCACCAGATCCGCCACCTGCGTCAGGATCGCCAGAACCACCACAACTTGTAAATAATGCTGCTGCAGTTACAAGTACAACTACCATCATTAATAGTTTTTTCATAAATTTCTCCCGAAGCATTGAACTGCTCCTTTTGATTAGTTTCTTCTATTATAACGGTAGAGTTTAAAATCTGTCAAATTATTTAATGGAGCGGCGATAGAAGATAAAACCAGGCACCTGGAATCTAAAATCCTATTCCCAAAAGACACTAAATGTAGTATATTGAATGTACAAATAACACTACAAAAGAGGTCTTATATGCCTTATACCGAGCCAACAAGTCTTGCGATTGTTGCCTGTCCTGGTGGCGAAGCTTTCGCCGATGAAGTCATAACGCACCTTAAACATATGTACAAGCATCGCTTTACTTTGAAAAACGATGTTGTGTCAAAGCGTTATGAGCTGACTAAAGAAGAGCTTATACAAAGGATAAATCTGCAGAATGATTTGCAGACAAGCGATCTTTGTATAAGGGGTGCTACTAACAAATACAGACCGCCTGTTTTCAAAGTAAACACAAGATTCTCGTATTTTGCCAATGGTGAAGTAAAAACTGAACTTTTGGATACTGTCCGTGGAAAAGACGTTTTTATTTTCCAGGATGTTGAAAATCACGAGGTGCTTAATCTTAACGGCGGTGCCAATAAGGTTGTAATGACCGTAAATGACCACGTTATGTCGCTGCTTGTAACTATTGATGCAGTGCGCATGGCCGGGGCTGGAAAAATCACTCTGGTTGTTCCGGCTTATCCTTATGCACGCCAGCATAAACGTAAGGGTCGCGAAGGTTTGACTGCAAGTCTTCTTGGACACATTTACGAAATGCAGGGCGTTTCCAGAATTATTACTCTTGATATTCACTCGCGCGAGATTCCTAATGCATTCTCGAGCCTTAATCTTGATAACTTACACGCCAGCTATCAGGTTATCCGCGAGCTTAGTAAGATTGTTGATCTTACTGGCAAAACAGAAGACCTGGTTGTTGTTGCGCCTGATACCGGTGCCATTGACCGAAACAAATTTTATGCTTCGGGGCTTAAGCTTCCGCTTGCTTTGATTTACAAGGAGCGCGATTATTCTATCGTTACTCAGGATGCTCATTCGACTAACATCAAGTCTGTTAAGCTTCTTGGTGATGTAAAGGGTAAGGTTGCATTCCTTGCTGACGATATGCTTGGTACTGGTGGTACTTTGCTCAAGGCTATGCAGTTCCTTAAGGAGCAGGGCGCTACAAAAGTAATCTGTGCTATTTCGCTTCCATTCTTTACCGGCAATGCCATTAAGGATTTTGATGAAGCATACGAGCAGGGATTGTTCTACCGCATTATTGGTACTAACGCCGTTTACCACGAAGATTTGCTGAATCGCGAATGGTACATCAGCACAGATGTAAGCGGACTTTTTGCTAATGTAATTACACGTATTCACTATAATCAGTCGCTTGCCGAGCTTCTGGATAACCGTTCTATTATTGAAAAGGTTGTTAAGCAGACAGCTCCATCTATTGCCGGTAAAGAAGACAAAGGTGGTGCTGCTAAAGCTGATGCAGACAATGGAGCTGATAATGGAACTGGGGACACTGAGCCTGTCGAAGGGCAGGATGCAGACCCAACTAAAGGTCCAAAGGATAACAACTAAGCATTATGTCGGAAACTTGTGAATGTGTGCTTGCCGTTGATATTGGAACTACGGCTTTAAAAGCGGGGCTCATTACAAAACAGGGCGAAGTTTTATCTATGACTTCTGTTTCGTATTCGGCTCCGGAAAACCGTTTTGTTGCAGAAGGATGGATTTGGGCACTGAAGGCTGCAGTAGATAAACTCGGGGTCCCTGAACAAAAAACCGGGGTCCCTGAGCCTGTCGAAGGGCCGCATATAAAAGCCCTCGCCATTTCCGGCAACGGCCCGACTCTTGTAAGCGAAAGTGGACTTACCCTGCGCTGGAATGAATATCCTGCAGCCCGTCTTAATATTGACGAAACTTCTCCCGACGAAGCACACGAGTTTGCTAATTCCATTTTTTTACCACGCATTCTTTTATTCCGCGATTTGATAAGCGATGAATATGAATTAACATCGCATCTTTTTTCGGGGCCTGAATATTTAATCTGGCAGCTTACAGGAAATGCTGTAACTGTTCTCCCGGAACCTCGCTATGAAACAGCCTATTGGA
Organism: Treponema sp.; assembly: GCA_017963165.1. Next base: position 53,691 of record JAGCTZ010000083.1, on the reverse strand, counting down.
ACACCACTGTTCTTGAAGGCTTTGGCGTTCCAACAGGAAAAATGCCTGGTTTTGTTGAGCCCGGTTACAACTGCGGTATACTTTTGTCGAATGCGCAGGAGCTGCTTGGTCTGTCAGCTGTGCCTGTTATTGGCGTTGGCCCTGATTTTTTTGCGGCACTTATTGGAACCGATACCACAGAGTCTGGTCGGATTTGCGATAGGGCAGGCAGTTCTGAAGGTATAAATATGTGTGTTGATAAAGAAATCCGCGCAGAGGGAATACGCACATTGCCCGGAGTAAAAGCCGGCCTTTGGAATATTTCTGTTTTGATTCCTGATAGCGCCAGACTGCCTGAGGATGTTCGTCTGCAAAAAGTTATTGATGGTGTAGGGCTGTTGAAGAAACTGGCTGAAGAAAACGGTGTTGCTTTCCCTGCTGTAATTACTACAACAGGTGGCCAGGCAAAGGACGAGGCATATTTTGAAAAAAAACGTGCTGCCCTTGCGGCGCTTGGGCTGGAACTTGTAATTGGCACTTGCGTTGATGCAGAACTGGAAGGTGATGCAAAGGTTGCGTGGGTGGCCCTTCGACAGGCTCAGGAACCACAGGTTGGGGCTCAGGGAACACGGGTTGGGACTCAGGGAACACGGGTTGGGACTCAGGAACCACAAGGATGAAATCCTTCAATCTACCATCTAATCCCAAAACACTCATTTTTGATATAGACTCTACGTTGTATACAAATGCTGCATATGCTTTTGAACAGGTTGACTGTCAGGTACGCCAGTTTGCCCGTGATAGGGGAATAACTGCAGAAGAAGCCCGCAAAATGGTTGCCGATTATCGAAGACAGTTTGCAGCAGCAAATAATGGTAAAAAAATCAGTCTTGGAAATACGCTGCTTGCGTTTGGTATCCCGATTGCACAAAGCGTGGAGTGGCGAAAAACCTTAATGGAGCCAGCAGACTTCCTGAAACGTGATGAAAAATTGCGTGAAACTCTGGAAACGCTTTCGCAAAAATTTAAGCTTATCTGCGTAACAAACAATCCTGTGTTTACTGCGCGTAAAACGCTGGATGCAATCGGCAGTTCGGAATTTTTTCCGGAAATTGTCGGGCTTGATACATGTCTTAAATCTAAACCTGCCGTCGAGCCTTTTATGAAGGCCTGCGAAATCACTCAAACCCAACCTCAAAACTGCATTGCCATTGGCGACCGCTACGACATGGATATTGCGCTGCCGCTTGAACTTGGCATGGGCGGAATCCTTGTTAGCGGGGTAGAAGAGGTTTATGAATTGGCTTCGATGTTGATGAAGTCATAGTTGTGAAATAAAGGCAGTATGCAATTTTGTAAAATAAGAAATAGCTGGAATTGGTGCGCATTCCCGTGGAATTTGTAAATTGAAGTTTTCACAGGTGTTTTTTGGAAGTGTCTCGTTCTGGAGTTGGCGTTTGTACCCGTGAGATTCCTAAAATGAAGTTCTCACGGGTATTTTGAAGAAATATCTTGCGCTAGAATTGTCGCCAGTACCCGTGAGATTGCAAAATTGAAACACTCACGGGTATTTTTTTGAAAAAGCATACGTCATATTTGGTGACAATTCCCGTGAGAATTCTAAGTTGAAGTTACCACGAGTATTTTTTTGAAAAATCTCGCTCCAAATTTGTCGCTCATACCCGTGGGATTATAAAATTGAAACACTCACGGGCATCTTCTTGAAAAAGCATGCTCCAGATTTGGTGACAATTCCCGTGAGAATTCTAAGTTGAAGTTACCACGGGTATTTTGAAGAAATATCTTGCGCCAGAATTGTCGCCAGTACCCGTGAGATTGCAAAATTGAAGCGTTCACGGGTATTTTTTTGAAAAAGCATACGTCATATTTGGTGACAATTCCCGTGAGAATTCTAAGTTGAAGTTTTCACGGGTATTTTTTTGAAAAAGCATGCTCCAGATTTGTCGCTCATACCCGTGGAATTTCTAAATTACAACTTTCACGGGAGTTTCTGTGAAATAACACGTCCCTGATTTATCACTCCTGCCCGTGAAACTTCTAAGATGAAATTCTCACGGGTATATTTGAAAAATATCGCACTCCAAAACTGTTGCTTATACCTGTGAAAAAAACAAACTCTCTCTACTCACGGGTATTTACCCTAAAAAAAAAGATTTTCCACCAAAGTCTCCCCTATAACAAACAAATTCATTTTTATTGTAAATATGGGTATTCTGCTTTATAATTATACTGTTTAATTCAAACGAAAATGGAGATTGCGCCATGAGAAATTCTTTACGAAAATTCTTAAGCATCCTTATTTGTCTTTGTATTGCTTTAGTAATGACTGGATGTGGAGATGCCTTCAAAAACGAAGGAACTGTTTCTATTGATGTGGGCAGTATATATGCCGCAGCAGTAAAAGCAAGTCGCGAAGCAGGTGATATTGTTTCGGAGCAGGAACAGGAAATTACAGGTATACAGGAAGACATTTCCGAAGGAGTCATCAGCGAGCAGGAACAACCTGTTTATGAAGAAGATGATCCCGACAACTATGACGATATTGATGATCCGGACGAAGACGACTTAGATGATCCAAACGATATCGAAGATGATGAAGAAGATGATAACGAAGAAAAATACAATTTAATAGATGAATCTCTTATCGTTCAGGCAAAAATTACAGTTACTCTTTCGGGCGAAGGCTATGAAGGAAAAACAAAATCGGACACCTTAAAAATTCCTTTATCCAAATTCGATGCACTTGACGACGAGGAATCTGAAAGTGAAGATGATGTAGCAAAAATCCTTGGAATAAAAAATTCCTTCTTAACATTTAATGATATTCCAATAGGCAGCGTTATAACAGCCCATGTAGAATTAGATACCGCAATTGTTATAAATAACGAAGCAAAGCTTAAGCAGGAACTTAAACAAGTTTTTATAGAAGAGTATGTCGATGAAAGCAAGACAAACGAAGAACTTGAAGAAGAAATTGAAGCTTTCATTGAATGGTATATGGAAGATATGATTTATGATTCCTTTTCGTTTGGCAATTTAAAAGGCGAAGGCGATTCATTACCAAAGGTTATTGCAGAAGGAAAAAATGAAATAACTGTAGAGCTTTCTATGGAAGAAAAAGAAAAACCTGAAACTAATTCTTCTATAAAGCTTAACTTTAAATTTAATGATGGCGACGGAAACTATGTTGCTAAAACAGCTTTCCCTTCTATAGAAACAGAGTCTGAAAATTTCATGACAGATTATTTTAAGGCTCTTACAGGCATTACTCTTGCCGGTTACCAATTAAATGAAGAAGAAAGCGAATTTAAAATTGACGACAATATGTCATTGTCCGAAATAATGAAGCTGTTTAAAGAAACTAAAGAAATAACATTCTATTTTGATAAAGAAACATCTGAACTTCCGGAAACATTTACTATTAAATTCTTCTTTAAAGGCCAGGACGGAAAATATATTCAAAAAGAAGGTTTCCCGGATAAAAAATTCGATTTAAGTGATTCAGATTATGAAGAACAATATGAAAAGTATGCGAAAGAGACCGATCCTTCTGAAGATGGACTTTATACTATAAATAAGGAACTTTCTGGTCCGATTTACAAAACTATTGCAGCTTATCTTGAAGATGATATTACTGAATTAAAACTCTATTATGACCCTGTCTCATCTCCTCAAGAACAGAAAATCCCAATCGAAGTTAATCTTACAGGTTTGCCGATTCAGTCAGACGAATCTGTCGTTTGTCATGTAGATTTGTATCTTATGGAAGAAACAACTTTTGCCGCCCTTAAAAAAGCTCAAGTAACTGATTATGCAGAATATTTTGCTGATAAGTCAAAGTATGCTTCTGTAACTAATATTGCATACGACAGAAGAGTTGATTCCAACGGAAATGATTTGTTTACGCTCTCTCCGGACGAAACAAATAAACTTATTCTAAACGTTAAAGATTATTATTATCCTCAAATCTACGAAGGTGGCTTTAACAAGCAGGAAGATGATGATGCCGGCATAGTTGCCATTGTTTATTATGGAAATCCAGTGAAGAATAAGTCTTCTCCACAATCTTTGACAAAGGCTTATGTTGGTTTTGCAGGTCCTTTCACGCTTTCTTCAATTCTTTATACCGCAGATTTGGAAATGCAGGCGCTTACCAGCATTCCGGCAAGAGTTTTCGTATCGCTTGATGGACAATATGCATATGATTATAACAATCCTCAGAGCGCATACATGAATGGTTATGTCGGCTTTGACTATGCAATTCCTGCTTACGATTCTGATATATTAAATCAATCTTATACATCAGAATTCTGCACAGAAATGTTAAACCAGGATGTTTTGCAGAAGTATCTGAACGCAGGATATACGCTCAAAAACATAACTTTAAATCGTGTTGATTTTGGCATTCCTGTCATAGAGCTTAATTTTGTAAGTTCTGCAGTTCAACCAACAAACTTTACCTTTAAATATCTGTTCAAGAATTCAACAGGTTCTTATGTAAGTCTTAACGAATTCCCTAACTCAGTTTACCAAATGTCTACATTGTTGCAGGATGGATACATTGCTAACGTGCTGAAATCTTCATTAAAAAACATTTCAATGGCAGGTTATGAGATAAACGAAGACAAGTCTTTATTATATAGTGAATATGACGGTTTTGCCTCTTATGTTTCAGCTGGTTATAGCGAACTTACCTTCTACTGTGATCCTATTAATAAAGTGCAGGAAATGTCTGTAAATGGTCATTCGAAAGATGCAACTGATGAAGGTAACTACTGTCTGAAAATATACAAAAACTACTCTTACGAGATTTTGTATAGTTCCAGCGCAGATGCAGACGAATTGCTTGTTTCTACCGGTACCTGGTATCCAGAAGACGCTAATGGACTAGGTGATGAATCAAACAGCAATGTCATTTTCTACGAAACAAAGTATTATGATTTGGAAACCGAAAAGATGAAGGATGCTCCATATTCAGCGCAGCATCAAAATGTGGCATCAAAAATCACTTTAACAAGCGGCAGCGGTAAGACTTTCGAATTCGAGTATAAACAGGAACAGGAACAAAAATCTATTACTTTAAAATTTGTTCTTTATGATGAATCCGGCAATGTTGTCGAAAATACCAGTTACACGCCACTTAAGTATGATCCAAAATATTCGTCAGGCTTTATAGATGATTTAGGAGATTATATTATAGATCTTGTAAACGAAGGTTACGATCTTTCTACAACAAAAAATACCTGGCTTACAGAATACCTGAGCAAAACTCAAGGCAGTATATACTGGCCTGACGTATTACAGAATTATCTTATCCCAGGCGCCGACTCTTTAGGGGTTGCAAAATTGTACTTCGAAAAGAGACCTGCTCAACAAGGCAAACCTAAATTTACCATAAATATTTCTGTTGTAAACCCTAAGGAAACATTGAAAATTCAACAAGCTGTCGCAGAAGATGACAGCAGCCTTACCCTTAAGGCAGTAGATTCAGCAAATACTAAATATGAATTGTATGTGTGGGGTGATGATGATAATCAAACAAGTTCTGAGGAATCCGGTACCTTCACTCTGGACACCAGTTCATGGAAGTCTGGTGATGTTCACAGAATATATCTTGTTGCAACTGATGCCAACGGTGTATCTCATGCACTAACACTTCAGATTGAGAAAAACTGATAAGCGAGGTGGTTTATGAAAAAATATACTTTATTAATATCTATAGTCTTGATTACATTGTTCCTTGCTTCCTGTGGTAATGGTCTCACAACAGATAATACTGTGCCACAGGACAAAGCAAAAATTACTCTTAATTTAGGTTTATCCGATTCGGCAAGAAACTATTATCCTGCTGAAACTGATTATGATCTTACAAAATTTTATAGTTATACCCTTAAAATAACAGATAAAGCAAAGCCAGACGAAGATCCTTGGACTCCAATAGTTAATTTTACTTATTCAGTTGCGAAAGACTGGTCCAGCGAAATTAACCCTGGCACTTACGATTTTGAGCTTATTGCTTTGAAAAAAGCGTATAATGGAAGTGATATAGTGTCTTTTTCTGCTTCCTGTAATGATGTAAAACTGAACGCAGGAGATAGCAAAGAATTAAGTTTTGTTCTAAAACCGGAGGAAACCAATTTAGAAGGTAAACTTGATTTAAAGTTTCATTTTAACAATTTACGCGGCACTGCAGACTATAATATAGGTTATATAGATTTGCTTTTAACTCCTTTATGGGGGCAAACTGAACTGTTTGAAGCATCCTTTAACATAGGACATGATTTTACAAATACAACAGACGAAAAACTTGGTTTCGAAAAAGTTTTACCACAAGGCTTATACAAAGTTCAGGTTAACTTTTATGCAAATAATAATAAGTTTTTGTTAGATTCCTATCTTTTCCTTGGAATTGGTATCGAAAGTGGCTTTGTAACAGATATCGAAGAAACAATCAAATTAAATCCAATTTATGACATCACGTTTGAGGATGAATTAGAAGAAATTAATTGTAACAATCTGTATACAAAGTATTCAAGATTGTCTCCAGAAATTAACTTCTCAACATCTATAGGTTCATCATCTTCTTATAAATTCCTTGGCTGGTATGATGCTTCTGATTCAAACAAAACAATTATTACAAGCATTCCAAAGGGCTCTACGGGTAATAGAGTTCTTAAGGCAAAGTGGGAAGAGGTTAAGAATGCCACAATTGACATTGGCCTTGATATCCCAACCGAAACACTTTATATAAAGAACATGGGTAATTCCGAGGACGGCATAACTCTTAAGGCAATGGATAGCGACGGAACATCATATACATCTTATACCTGGTTTGTAGAAGGTATCGAGCTTTCTGATGAAACCGGTTATCTCTTGGTGTATGACCCTACCGAAGATGGTTATGAGGCAGACGATGTCCTTTCCATAATGGTTTTGGCAATAGATGAAAATGAACGTGTTCATTCCTGCACAATTCAGGTTGTAGTTCAATAAGGATAGGAGCTGAATAGAATGAAAAGAAAACTTTTAATTTGTATTACAGCATTATTTGCTTTGTTAATTACCTCTTGTGGTAATGGTCTTTCTGTAAAAAATGACATTCCACAAAATATGGGAAAAATAGTTATTAATGCAGGGGTAGATACTTCTGCACGACATTACTTTCCAACCGGCGATGAAGTTGATGTTTCTAAGTTTCAGGGATTTTATCTTGAAGCCAAAAATACAAGTACAAATGAAACAACACAGCTGGTTTTAAATGGAAGCTTTTCCGACTTTTCAGAGCCTCTTGTAATTGCAGAAGGAATTTACAATTTTACACTTACAGCATTTAAGCATTTTGGAGAAAACGAAGACGACCTTATTCAATTTACCGACACTCTGGAAAATATAAAAATTTACGCAAAACAGACAAATAAGTTAAGCTTTACTCTTGAACCGGCAGATTCGGCTTCGGCAAAAGGCAGCATTTCTTTGACTGTAACTTTTGATAATTCAAAAGGTGATGTAGATGTGGTGGAGCCTTATCTTGGTACTATTGATCAAGAAACAGGGGAGATTGATTGGGACTATGACACTTCAGAAGAAGATGTATTCATAAAAGGTACAGACTTCTCTAATACTTCTACAGAAACTGTAACTTTGACAAAAACAAATCTAGAACCAGGACTTTATTATATTCTTGTTGATTTCTGTACTGCAGGTTCTGAATCTAATCACTTGCTTGATTATTATTGTATATATAATATTAATGTCTATGGTGGCTTTGATACTTCTGTTAGCGAAACGTTTAAACTTAATCCAGTTTACACAATTACGTATAAATACGAAGACGGCACTGTAATAGATGCTGCTGCTTTAGATTATCAAACAAAATATACACGTAAGACAGATTTTGATTTGGAAGGATTGGAAAAAGAAGGTTATAACTTCTTGGGCTGGTTCGATGCCGACGACCTTGATGGAGAAGGTTTAGGAACTTTTAATGATGAAGGTTATTTGGGAACTTTTGTCTCTGGTCAAAGAGGAGATAAAACTCTTGTTGCCAAGTTTGAGGAAATATCAATTCCTGTTACATTCCATTATGAAAAAGATGGTTCTGACGAAGTGGAATATGAAACAAAAAACATTGATTATTATAAGTCAAACAATAAAGCTTTCCTCAATGAAATTGCCTCTATAAGTAGCGATGAATTTGTTTTGTCACCAGATAATACATGGTATTCTGACGGCATAACCACAGGACAAATAGCTGCCCTCATAGAAGCCAAGAAAAACTTTGATATCTATTATGATAGGATATACAGTATTGATTATACTAATGAAGAGGGAACTGGTACAACTTCTACAGGAGATTACGTTAGTAATTATACCCGTAACACACCAGACTTTGATTTGCCGGTTCTTAAAAAGGATGGGTATATTTTCCTTGGCTGGTATAACAAGTTTGATTTAGATGTCTCTGGTGCAACTGCCATACCAAAGAATGGTGCTGAACCAATAACCAGTATTTCAACGGGAACAAGGGGAGACTTAGAGCTTCAGGCAATCTGGAAAAATAACACCAGTTCATTCACCGTTACTATAAATCATGCAGTTCCTACAGAAACTCTGTCTATAAATTATGAGTTTGATGATGATAATTCTGAACTTGCAATTATGGCAGCAGATTCTGAAGAAACTGAGTACAAATCATATGTATGGACTATAGATGGTGAAGAGACAGAATATACAACGGCTTCTATCACAATTGACACGAGCGATTGGCTGGCTGGAGAAGTATATAATGTAGTCGTTATTGCAACGGAAAAAAATGAATCTGCTCTGGTTCATCGATGCAATATTCGTATTGAGAAAAATACAAACAATCCATAATGGAGAATCTATAATATGAAGAAAAACATTTTACTGACAATCGTTACCGTAGTTACATTCCTGTTAGTTTCTTGCGATACAGGTTTGACAGTACACGAAGATAAACCTGAAAATATGGCTAAAATCGTGGTTAACACGGGGGTAGATACTTCATTCCGTGATATCTATCCAACTGGCGAAGAAATTGAGATTACAAGTTTCGGTGGATTTACGCTTACAGCAAAAAACGTAGACAGTCCGGAAAATGAAGATCCAATCTATCTTGTAGGAGATTTAAGTCATAACTCATCATCTTTGCCTTGGACATTTGAACTTCCTGTTGGAACTTACGATTTTTATCTTAGGGCATATAAGAGAAACGGTGATACATCACGTGTGGAATTTTCAGATACAAAAGAAGATGTAACTCTTAAAGCCAATACCGTTAACAAATTAAATTTTACTCTTAGGCCTGCAAATGAAGCGGAATCTGGAATTCTTAATATTATATTGAAATTTGATAATTCAGAAGGATTAATTTCTCAAATTAAAGCTCACTATGAACCTGAAGATGATTTAGGTTTTGATAACTCAACTTTTACAAGTAACAGTGATTTTTATTCTACGAATGATGAATTAATAAGCTTCTGGCTACCTATCGTTCCAGAAGGTGAATATGATGTTCATTTTGAATTTTATACACAAGGGTCCGAGAATCCTATTGAAGAATATGTAATTCCTGCTGTTCATGTTTATGGTGGCTTTACAACCTTAAAGACAGAAACAATCAAATTAAATCCAATTTATACAGTCACTTATCAGGATGCATTAGACGGTACTCCTGATTTCGAAAAACAAACCCGTTATTCAAGATTTTCTGAATTCCAATTACCTTCATTGAGTAAGGAGAACAGGCAGTTTAATGGATGGATCGATTCAGCAAATCCAAATGGCGGTTATGTTGACGAAGTATCTAAAGGAACAAGAGGGGACAAAACCTTTGTTGCCAACTGGCAAAAGCAGAAAATTACTTATAGTTCTGCTCATGGTACAGCTCCAGCAACTCAAAATGTATATTGGGGCGAACAGCTTGTAGAAGCATACCGACCAAATCTTACAGCAGAAGGATGGAATTTTAAGGGCTGGTTACTTGATGGTGAGCCAATAGATGCCGACGATGAGATTTCTATAACAGATGATATTTCCCTTGTTGCAGATTGGAAACAACTCTTTACAGTTTCATATTCAACAGCACATGGAACAGCACCAACTGCTCAAACAGTAGAAGACGGCACAACACTTACCTCTGATTATTTCCCAGAATTGTCTGCTGATGGATGGGTATTCAAGGGCTGGAAGTTGAGCAATGAGCTTGTAAATGCCGACGATGAGGTTTCTGTAACAGATAGTATTACTCTTGTTGCCGTTTGGGAACAAATTCACCCAGTTACATTCCATTACGAAAAAGATGGTACTGACGAATTAGAATATGAGACTACTACGGTTAATTATTATGAATCAGATAATCAGGCTTTCCTCGATGAATTCACCACTATAAGTGCCGATGAATTTGTATTGTCGCCTGATAATACATGGTATTCTGAAGGCATAACCACAGAAGAAATTGCAGCCCTCGTAGAAGACGAGGAAGCATTTGATATCTATTATGATAGAGTATACTACATTGAATATAATAATGATGAAAACGGCGCAACTCTTATAGGTAATTACGTCCCATCCTATACCCGTAACACGCCAGATTTTGATTTACCTGTTTTTGAAAAAGAAGACTACGTTTTCCTTGGCTGGTATAAAACATCTGATTTAGTTGGTTCTGGCGCAACTGCCGTACCAAAGAACGGTGCCACCCCAATAACTAGTGTTCCAACAGGAACAAGAGGTAGTTTTGATGTTCAGGCAATCTGGAAGAATAAAACAAACACCGGTATTTCAATCAATTTACCAGAAGATGATGATACATTTAATTTAAGTGATACTTACCAGATTAAGTGTACTCCAGTTTCCGGCGGCGGATTTAAGATACAGATTCTTCCTAAAGACAGCATAACAGATTCCGAAGAGCGAATTCAGGCTAATAGTCAACTTGGAAATTATACTTACAAGTGGAATATCGATGGCAGTTTAGTTGCTGATGCAACTACATCAGAGTTTACAATGGCACAGGCTGATTGCCCGACATTTACACCTAACAGTATTCACAATGCATTAGTTGCCGCAACAAAAGATGGTAAAACTTATACACTTTCACAAGAAATTCAATTAGCGGATGAATAATAAAGGAGCCCAAAATGAAGAATATGAATAAAAACAAATATAAGATTTTTGCAGTTCTTGCCGCAGTTACAGTTTTGTTTTTAAGCTGTAATAATGGACTTCAAACAAAAAAATCAGGACAGGATGGCAAAGCCCATATTTCCTTTAAGATTGATAATATTGCAAGAGAGATGAAGTCTGCCTCTATAGGCTGGAATAATATCAAGAAAATTGTCATCAAAATTAGCAAATATGATTCTGCAGATTCTCAAACGCCTGTCTCTTATTGCGATGACTTAGCATGGACAACTTCTGTAAATGCAGATACAGGCAATTTGATTACAGCCTATGATAAATTACAGGATGACGAAATAGAAATTGAATATGGCTGGTATAAGTTTGATCTGGAGCTTTATCTTGACACTGCAGGACAAAATCTATGCTTCTCTGGTGGTAAATCAAAGGAAAGAATAACTGATGAGACTACACAGCTATCATTTAACGTAAACCCAAACCCTGCAGGCACAGGTGATTTAAAACTTACTTTTAGCATTGAATATGATCCAGAAACGATGGAAGACCCCCCTATAGTTTATAAAATACAGGCAGCACTTTATTCTGATATAGCCTGTACAGATACATACCTTATTGCTGATTCTGAAGATTCAAAGGATATGACGGAAATCTACGATGAGTTAAGGAATACATATAATACTAATTGGAATAATGTAAGCATAGACGAGCGTGATCCTACATATGAACCTCCTTATGCAGCAGAATGGGATTATGAGGTGCAGAATCTTCCTATTGGAGAATACTATCTTAAATATACACTCTTTTACGGTATTGAAACTTATAATATGCAAACAGGAGAAGTTGTAAATACTGAATATGTTAAATTAAACACAATAACTGAACCTGTAAAAATCAATAATCTTGGTATTCAGGAAACAATTGAGTTAGACCTAGAAAAAATAAACAAGCTTCCTGATGTTAAAGGCAACTTTGTTTTTGATTCTTCATTAATCGATATTACCTGCGAACCTCTTACAAGCGACTTTTACTTGAACAATGGAACTGTCATCTTTAGGGTAAAAGACCACGACTCAAACGCATTTATTAATCCGGAAAATGTAAGTGTAGAACTTTATTACGGTAATCAGGAACTTGATTCAAGCTATTACACGTTCGATGCGGCTAAATATAACGGAACCTATGGCGAGCCAGATTTTGATCCTTATTGTGAATTCAAGTTTAAGGAATCTAAGCCTCTCCTTACCGGCGGAAAATATCAGCTTGCAATTATTGCTACAAAGCCTGCCGGAGAAACAACAGATTTTAATACCCCTGTTTTCTATAGTTCCAGAACTATAGATATAGATGTAAAGCCAAAGGCATATTTTGAGTTTGATGCAGGTGATTACGCTGATGCTGCAGAACTGGGAGATGCTATAGAGGACAACCTGAAAGGCCTTAGAAGTGATGTTGAAATAAAAATTTATGGTACTCCTGAAGATTTAGAAGAAATATATATAAATAGTGATTCGATATACACTGCCAGAGATTATTATTCTACAATTTCAGAAAAATTAAAAGAAATGGTTAAATATAATCTTGTCGATCTGGATATGTCACAATTAGATTGTGCTTATGAAATGGGTGAATCAGCTTTCAACAATTGCGGGTGTCTTAATTCTATTAAGCTGCCGGCAAGTCTTCATAAAATAGACTCAGAAGCAATTAAGGGGGCAACAAACTTAAAGACAATCGAATTTACTATTGATGATAATTATTACGATATTTATGACATATCTTTAGATGCTTCGGCATTTTTTAACCTTACGGATTTTGTGCAAGATTATCCAGTTACATATCTTTCTGCTCTTGAAAAAATCAAAGTTACAAATAACACAGAAAACGAAACCAATCTATATACTATTGATAACGGAAAGATTCTTTTGTGTAAGACTGGGGCTTCTACTGCAAGTGTCAAAATGGTTATTCCATCTGAAACACAAATTGCGTTACCGACAGATGGTGATGTAAGTATTACAAAAATTGAAGATTTTGCTTTTGCTGGTTCTGAAGCTACAACTATTACAGGCTTGTCAAACGTTACATCAGTTGGTCAAGGTGCTTTCAAAGAGTCAAAAATCAAAACTTTCGATTTTGGCTCTGCATTAGAAAGAGTTGATTCTCGGGCCTTTAAGAGTTCAAAACTTGAAACTTTAGGAACTAATGTAAATGGAATAACCTATATAGGCGATCATGCTTTTGAACGCTCAGAAATTACTGCAATTCCAGATTTGTCTCATCTTTCGACAAATCTTGGTTCAGATGCATTTAAGTCTTGTACAAATTTCCAAACTATAACAGTTGATGAAAATTTCGTTGATATTATAAATAGTAATCGTGTTACTTATGACAGTTTTGCAAGTTGTAGTACAAAAAATCTTATAATCAATTGTGATTTTATACTTAGTTATACTAATGGTTCTGATTCTAGTGGTGGTTATGACCTGTCTTATACAATAGATGGGGTAACAAATACTACATCTAAAACATCAATTATCAATATGTTCAGAGTTACAGACACTCTTACATTTAATAAGAAAGTTACGCTGCCAGCTTTGACTTATAATACTACTACCCCAAGTGATAGTGGCGACAATGGATTCTTCAGTTCGAGTCAAGGTAGTTACGACAGAGTAGGTTTGGCTCATCTTGTTTTCAATGATACAAGTATTATTGGAAAAGGTCAGTTTAATAAGTTCCGTTATCTGTCTTCTATTACATTTAATGATGCAAGCAATCTTTCCGAAATTGGTGACCAAGCTTTCTGGCTCGGTAATAGTATGCAATTATATTCTGCTGAATATGATGACTCTATTGGTCAACAAAAGCCAGGTACTCGAAGACCTCAAGATATTGTTCTTAATGGTGTAAGAAAAATTGGTTACCAGGCAATTAATAAGGTTACAGAAGAAGGAACTCTTACTATTCCTGAATCTGTGCTTGCAATACAAAATGGAGCTTTTGATGGTGTCATGTATGGAGTTGCAATTGAAGTGGAAGGTCAAGATAGTGACAATTGGTTGCTGCTATCAGGGTCAAATGCCGAAACTCAGATAAATACCTGGTTTGCTGCTCCAGAATCATCTCTACCTGCCGTATCAACAGACAGTGAAGCTAATCCAAAGATTGAAAAGAACGATATCACAAATGACGATATAACATATAGTGAGTTAACTAAGCCTACTTCTAATTATAATGGTAATAAATGGTACTACCGCTGGACAAGCAACTAATAAACGAGGTGAACAAATGAAAAACAATAAACTTTTTAATAAATCTTTTATTCTGGTTACAATTCTTTTTACAGCGTTTGTAGTACTAGCTTCCTGCTCAAATGCTGCTTCGCCTAAAGCAACTAAAAAGAATAATCTTGATTCGCCCGCACAGGGCATTGTTGTAAGTGGTTCTTTTACTTTTGATGGTATGTTTGCCACAGATGCTTCTGCCGGCCGTTCCGCTGCACCGTCTTTTTCGGAATATAATGTGGATGATTATTATGGTGAAGTTTCAGCCTATGCTTGTACAATGGTACAAATGGGTGGTGGCAAGGATGGTCCGATAACATATACAACGCAAAAAAATAGTTATCCTTCGTTTTTTGGCACTGTAAATCTTGCAACAAAAAAATGGAGAATTGCTATACCATACTCAGGAACATATGTTATGGAAGTCCAACTCTATAAAATGGTTGACGGTTCCGCAGAAGAAGTTTCTGTTCTTATAGGTGAAAGTTCTGCAGAAACAATTGTTTTTGATGCAGATACAATTTCTTCGCATTTGAATGGAAGTATTGCATGGCCTGGAGAGCTTGTAAGTCTTTTGCCAAATCCTTTGTATACAGATAAGACAAGAAATACTAATGTAGGTGATCAGTATTATACAGAAGCTTCTTTTTCTCTTAAATTCAGATATCCATCAAACAGTAGTATTACAAGTATTACTTCCCATGTTACAAATTGTTACTTCAATACTGCTTCTGACGATGTTGAAGTTGTGTCTGATAATGAAACCGAAGAAGGTTATACATTGTTAACTGTTACCGGAACACAAATGCTCAATAAAAGATATGCAAATAATAGTTATAATAGTGGTCCAATTGTTTATGAGGGTTCTGGTAGTGACTTTATTGAATTCAAGAATTCAGCAGGTAAAACCCTTTATACCTGTACAGAATCAATTTCTTTAATCCCTGGCTTTACAACAGACACCTGGTATTGGGACGACGAGAATGACCCTCATTACTATAAAGATTCAGAGGGTGTAACATATTTCAATATCACCCAGGAAATGCTTGATAATTACGCAGAAAAAGAAATTTATAATAATTCTAGTGGGTACAATAATGAAGAAAGTTATTCATCTTTACCTGTAATTTTGTTTGACAATGATTCTTCGTCTTATGGTTATAGTGTGTTTGATAGTATCTCTGAAAATGCAGCTTTAACCCATGGACTTACGCTTGCCAATGGCCGTAAGGTTTTGGATTTTGCAATTGCTCCAATTGATAGTAATGATAATATAGCTCCGGCTACAACCAGACATTATTATTACACTAAAACCACGCAACAGATATTTACCATAGAAGCAGATAGTAGTGGTAAGAAAGTGCTTGTTATGTACCCGTCTTATGCCGGTTATGATTCTGGTGAAGTTATTGCTACCGTAGGCGATGCCTCGGAAGATGTTTTATCTGTTTTCGCTGCTTACGATGGCTACATCTATTTGCTTTTGGGAACCAAGGAACTTTATGTAGAATCTGTTACTGCAATTAAACGCGTTTGTGTAAAACAAAACGAATCATTTCATACTCGCGATGAAAATTTTGGTTCAATACAAAATTTCACATTTTATAGAACTGTTGGAGGTGACCAACAAAATGTAAATATAGGAGCTGCTATTTCTTTTGAAAATACCACCGTAAGAGGTTATAAACTTACTGCATACAATTATATGAATGAAAGAAGCTATATGTATTTGTCTTATATTTATGATTCTGAAAAGCTTTATTGTCAAAGAATCACTATTCCAGTTAATACAAATGATGAAACAATCAGCCTTAATGTTACTCAGGGAAGCTCTGCTATTGTACCTTACTATATGGATTTAAAAACTATGACCAATGAGTCAAGTTATCTTAAATTCTCAGAAGCCTATGTATCGGATGCTACTATTGCTTTAACAGGTTTAGAAACAACTTCAAGTCAAGGTAATATTACAATTTTTAATGGTGATTTGTATATTGCAATACATGCTCCGAGTGGAACTTTTGGTGGTATTGTAAAGATTTCGGATATCGCAAGTTCAACAAAGAGTTGGTCTTATACTAACGCGGATTTTTGTGAAAAAATAGGTTCTGACACTGATTCTCCACGAATAAGAGGCTGGTATCCTTCTACGACAGATAACACTCCATATTCAGCAACAGACGAAAAATTGTATTTTTATGGTCCTTCTAAATTTATTGCCCGAAAACCCGATGAGCTTGTTATTGCAGATGAAAAAAGCTATGAATATACTGAAGATGGCCAGAATAAAGGATATAATGGAGACCGTGTTGTTAAAATCAATCTTGCCAACTTTGCTAATCCTGACTCGCCAATGGATGTAATTCCAGTTTCAACAAAATTCAGTTGGAAAATAGAAGTTACTTGTGATGGCACAAATTACATCGAATACTAATCTTATTTCTGTTTGTATACCTGTTTATAAAACAGAACCGTTTCTGGAGCAATGTCTGGAATCGGTTCTGCTTGAGCAGTTTAATAACTTTGAAGTAATTGTTGTAAGCGACGCAAGTAACGGCAAAGACTCAAAGGGCAGGGGTGCAAAAAAAATTGTAAAGGTTGTTCAAAAAGAATGTAACCGCAGGCGCAAGGCAGAGGGGCTTTCAAAAGTAAACGTGCGTTTTATTGAGCATGAAGAAAACCGAGGGCTTGTGGAGGTTCGCCGAACTCTTGCTTATGCAGCGCAGGGGCTTTACATTACTCAGGTAGACAGCGACGACCAGCTGGAAAAAGGCGCGCTTGCCGCTATGTATGCTACAACTCGTTCTGCAGACGGCGTGGAAAATTTTTATGATATTGTTCATGGAACTTCGGTGGCAGGTACTTTTGCAGATGACGGCAGCTTTGTTCCTTCGGAAGAAAACCGCTACGGCAAAATTTTTTATGGCAGCTTTTTGGGGCACCAGGTTTTTAACAGTCACTTTATTGGCAAGGCCTATACTTCTAACACCTGGGGCAAATTAATCAAACGCGAGCTGTATCTGCAGGCTTACGAAAATATTCCCTACACGCGCTGCAACCTTGGCGAAGATGTGCTGCTTATCTTTTTTATTTCTCTCTTTGCAAAAAGCTACATTGGCATTAAAGACAAGGTTTACCGCTATCGTATCAACACCGGCATGACAAGCCGCACCATGATAGACAACCTTGAACGCTGGGAAATGATGTGTTCTGTTTCGAGCGTCTTTACCGTAATTTCGCAATATATTTCGGAAAATCAGCAGGAGCTTTGCGACCCGTCCAGTCCAATCTACCTGTCCCCTCAGGAAATCCAGGAACTCCGCGATTTGACAATCCGCTACCTTGGCAACAACATCCTGAGCCTGCGAAACACCGTTGCCCCCGAACTTAAGTCCCAGGCCTACCAGATGCTCTGCGACTATTGGGGCCAGGATTTTGTAGAATCCACAGAAAAGCTGCTGGAGCAAACAACTTAATTTCTTTTCGTTTTTTTTCACAAATTTCCTTAAATTTTTGTAAGAAGTCCTCTTTTTTTCCAATATTAACTATAGAGAATTTTTATTTTCGCCCGGGGGCTTTGGCTTGTGGGTATTTTGTTAAAATCAAGAGGTAAAACATGAAACAAACAGTTTTCGACAACATTAATCCAGTTGTGCTGGAGCGAATCAGAGCCATGAGGTTCTTTGATGATGAATTTATGTCTGCCGCATTCAGTGGTGATATAAAGACAACTCAACTGCTTATACGCATTCTGCTCAACAGAAATGATCTGACTGTTACAAAATCTATGTCACAAGTGCAGAAAACAAATCTGTTTGGTAAAACAGTTAAGCTTGATGTGGTAGCAGAAGATATCTTTAAAAACGAATATAACATCGAGATTCAACGGGCGGGTTCTGGTGCTGGAGCGCGAAGGATTCGTTATCATCAGGCAATGCTTGACAGTCATACACTTAAGAAGGGGGGGACGTATAAGGATTTGCCAAATCTTTATATCATCTTTATTCTAGAAGAGGATATATTCGAAAAAGGACTCCCTGTTTATTGGGTAAGGAAATTTCTTGATATTACAGGTAATAGCACGGTTACAGGTAATAGCACGGTAACTAATTATTTGCCTTTTGACGATGACTGTACTATAATGTACGTCAATGGAAAATACAAAGGCGATGATCCGCTGGGAAGACTCATGCACGACTTTTCTACTTCAAACGCCGACGAAATGTATTATGAAGAACTTGCACAAAGAATGCGGTTTTTAAAACAAGATGAAGAAGGTGTTATAATGGCAAGTAAAATTGTTGAAGAATATGGCGATATACGCGCTGAAGAAGCATTGCAGCAAGGAATACAACAAGGTATACAGCAAGGTATACAGCAAGGTATACAGCAAAATGCAATTAAAAATGCAACGAATCTCCTTAAAATGAATGTGTTATCTATGGAACAGATTTCTAAGGCTGTTGGTTTATCATTGCAAGAAATTCAAGATATAGCGGAAAAAATATAGAAGTTGTTCGAACCACATAATTACTGACAAATTTAAAAAAATGTGGTATAATTAACGAAATGAACTTTGATACTAATTCTGCTTTGGAACTTACTAACAGCGGAAGACTTTCCGTTTTTTTTGTTGGGACTGGCAGTGCTTTTTCAAAAAGATATTTTCAGACAAACGTTCTTGTCGTAAAGGGAGAGGATCATCTTCTTATCGATTGTGGAACTTTATGTCCTTATGCACTAGAGAAAAAATATAACCTTGATCTTGCTAAAATCGATAATATTCTTTTAACTCATCCTCATGCCGACCATATTGGCGGTGTAGAAGAGCTTGCACTTGTCGACCGTTATGTAAAAAAGCAGAAAGGTAATCTTGTTATTACAGACGAATTCAAACAGCTTTTGTGGGATGAATCTTTGAAGGGCGGTCTTAAGGTAAACGAAGAAGGAACGCTTACTCTTGATGATTATTTTGTTCAAATTAAACCGCAGCAGATTTTGACAGAGCCTTTTGAAATGTACGAGGCTAATGTTGGCAGTATAAACGTTAAGCTGTTTAGAACTAAGCATGTTACCTGCCACGATCCTTCAATTTTTCAGATTTCTTATGGTCTTTTAATAGATGACAAGGTGCTTTATCCTTGCGATACACAATTTAATCCCGACCAGCTTAATTATCTTATTGAGCATTATCCTGTAAAAGTAATTTTTCATGACTGTGATATTTCGGGATACGGCGAGGGTGTTCATGCTTCTTATGCACAGCTAAAAACTTTGCCTGCAGAAATTAAGGCAATGACTTATCTGTGTCACTACAACGGAAGAGCAGAAGAAGTGAATCCAGAACTTGATGGATTCAGGAAATTTGCAAAGCCTGGTGTATGGTACAGGTGTTAAAATCTGTCGGTGCCGGACAGTACAATAAATATTTCGGTTCCGTAGCTCATCTGGATAGAGCGGTTGCCTCCTAAGCAACAGGTAGTGCGTTCGAGTCGCATCGGAATCATATTAAATTTCTTAATTACTTAGGAGAAAAGTTATATGAAGAAAATTCTGGTAGCTTCGACCAGCAAGGATGTTGTTACTACTGTTAAAAATGCGACAGACAAATTTGCAGAAAACTTTGATGCTATTTTCTGTCCCGACACTGATGAAGCGTTAAGCATTATTGATTATGAACTTCCCGAAATAAAAGTTCTTGATTACACTTCTAAGGATATGGATTCTAACCGTATTCTTGCGGCTATTCATGCCGACCCTTGGCTTCATAATGGTGGAATTATTGCTGTTGTTCCTAATCCTGCTATGATGCAGGAAATTGAAGATAAAAAAGACCCTAACATTATTATTGTTCTTACTCTTTATACTTTTAAGGAAAATTTTGAACGTCTGCTTCGCATTTTGTGGAGTAATCAGAAATTCCTTTTTAACCGCGGTATTCAGGATAGAATGGGTGGTCAGGAAAAAGGCAGCTTTATCTGTGATAATGATCCGCTTGATATCCGTCTTTATACTAGTTTCCTTGTAAATTATCTTTACTGTTCTAACCGTATTGATGATGAAGGTCGTTATGCTCTTCAGACTGCTTTGATGGAGCTTTTGACTAATGCTCTTGAGCATGGTAACTGTAATATTTCCTGGGAAGAAAAAACTGAATGGATGAAGTCGGGCAAGAATATGCTTGAGCTTCTTGAATATAAACGAAACCTGCCGGAAAACAAAGATAAAAAAATCAAGATTTCTTATTTCATCGGCAAGGATAAATCTCATTTTTCTATTGAAGATGAAGGTGACGGTTTTGACTGGAAGAGTCGTATGGTTTCCGGTGATGTTCCTGATTTTGAGCTTGAACATGGTCGTGGAATTGGACTTTCGCGCGGGCTTGTTTCTGCACTTCATTATAACGAAAAAGGAAATGCTGTTTCTTTTGAAATAACAAATGTCCGCGATATGGCAAACAGCGTTCCTGGAATTATGGTTCCTTTTGCTACTATTGAATACAAGAGACATCAGATTGTATTTAAGCAGGATGAACCTAGTAACGATTTGTTCTTTATTGTTTCGGGCCGCTACGGTGTTTACGCAGACGGTAAACTTGTTTCTGTTCTTACTCCTGATGATATGTTCATTGGAGAAATGGCATTCCTTTTGAATGACCGCCGTTCTGCTACAATTCTTTCTGCCGGCGAAGGAAAATTGATTCGTATTCCAAAGGTTTCGTTCCTCAATTTGATTCGTAAAAATCCGCACTATGGTATTTTCCTTTCTAAACTTCTGGCTCAGCGTGTTGTAAGACAGAATAATCGCACTGTAGAGTTGTCTGCAGAAATAAAGGATTTGAAGAATAGACTGGAGGGTAGAGTATGACAGATATAGAAATTGCCCAGAAAAATGTAATGGTGCCGGTAACAGAGGTTGCCGCTAAAATTGGTATTCCTGCCGATAAGCTTGAGCTTTATGGTCCTTATAAGGCAAAGCTTACATTTGACGAGCTGCGCGTGCTTCAGGAAAAAGCTGCAGGCAAACCAGGAAAACTCATTCTTGTTACTGCCGTAACTCCAACTCCTGCCGGCGAAGGAAAATCTACTGTTTCTATTGGTCTTGCCGACGGACTTAACCGCATTGGAAAAAAGACTGTTGTTGCTTTGCGTGAGCCTAGCCTTGGTCCATGTTTTGGTGTAAAGGGCGGCGCCTGCGGTGGCGGCTATGCACAGATTGTTCCAATGGAAGACATCAACCTTCATTTTACAGGTGATATTCACGCAATTTCTATTGCAAACAACCTGATTGCCGCTTTAATTGATAATCATCTGCAGCAGGGAAATGAATTGAACATTGACCCGCGCACAATTAGCTGGAAGCGCTGTGTTGACTTAAACGACCGTGCACTCCGTAATATTACGATTGGTCTTGGCGGTCGTCTTCAGGGTGTACCTCGCGAAGATCATTTTACAATTGCTGTTGCTTCTGAGATTATGGCAATTGTTTGTCTTTCACGTACAATCAGCGAGCTTAAAGAACGAATTGACCGCATTGTAATTGGTCAGAATTATGCGAAAGAAAACGTTACTTTTGGCCAGCTTAAATGTACTGGTGCTGTTGCGGCTTTGCTTAAAGATGTAATAAAACCAAACCTTGTTCAGACTTTGGAAAAGAATCCTGCATTTGTCCACGGTGGTCCTTTTGCAAATATTGCTCACGGCTGTAACAGTGTAAATGCAACCTTGTGTGCTCTTGCAAGCGGCGACTATGTTGTTACCGAAGCAGGTTTTGCAGCTGACCTTGGTGCAGAAAAGTTCCTTGATATTAAATGTCGTGCTGCCGGCTTAAAACCTTCGGCAGTTGTTATTGTTGCTACAATCCGTGCGCTTAAAATGCATGGTGGTGTTGCAAAGCCGGATTTGAGCAAACCTGATTGTGCTGCTCTTGAAAAAGGCTTTGAAAATCTTAAAACTCATATTGAAAATATTGCTAAGTTTGGACTTCCTGCTGTTGTTGCAGTAAACAAGTTCATTACAGATACAGACGAAGAAATTGCATTACTCGAAAAGCTTTGCGAAGGCGTTGGTTCAAAAGCCGTACTCAGCGAAGGCTGGGGTAAAGGCGGCGAAGGTGCAGAAGAGCTTGCCCGTGCCGTAAGCGAAATTGCAGACAGTGGTAAGGCAAATTATCATCCGTTGTATGAATTGGAGCTTCCGCTTGCAGATAAAATCCGTAAGATTGCAACCGAAATTTACCGCGCCCGCGATGTTGAATTTGACAGCGCAGCCCTTAAAAAGCTCAAGTCATTCGAAGAAAACGGTTACGGAAAGCTTCCTGTTTGTATTGCAAAGACTCAGAATTCTATTTCGCATGATCCAAAGCTTATTGGTGCGCCACGCGACTTTATTTTCCCTGTTCGTGATGTTCAGCTTTATGCCGGAGCCGGTTTCGTTGTCGCCTTAGCCGGTGACATCATGACAATGCCAGGTCTCCCAAAAGCCCCAGCCGCCCTGGACATTGACGTAGATGACAATGGTGTAATCAGCGGATTGTTCTAGGTTTATATACATTTGCCAGTGTGACTTTAGGTTTTTACTATATTAGACTTTAGATTATTACTACTCTTGACTTTGGATTTTTACCATGTTACACTTTGGATAATTACCAATTGTATACTGGAGGTCAAAGATGAGTATTTCAAGAAAGGCAAAAGATGCTCTTTTGCGGCTTGCAGGTCAATTTCCTGTAATTGGAATAACGGGCCCTCGTCAAAGTGGAAAAACTACGCTGGCAAAAATGACTTTTCCTGACAAAAAGTATGTTACTCTTGATGATAAGAACCTTCGTGCTCTGGCAGCATCAAATCCAAAGGATTTTCTCGATGCTTTCCCCCAGGGCGCGATTATCGATGAAGCACAAAAAGTACCTGAAATTTTTGACGCAATAAAATTATTTGTAGACAGTAATAAACATGAACCTGGAAAATACATTCTTACCGGCTCAAGTCAGTTCAAACTAAAAGAGAATATGTCTGATTCTTTAGCAGGACGTGCTTCTTTTTTACGTTTGCTTCCGTTTTCTTTAAGTGAATTGAAAGAATCAAAGCTTGTTCCTCAGAATCCTTATGATTTGATTTTTAAGGGATTTTACCCGCCTCTCTATGACAGTGAAAAACATTTTATTCCTGATGATTGGTTTGAAAGCTATATAGATACCTGTCTTGATCTTGATGTAAAAGAACATATAACCGCTGCAAATATTTTGACCTTTAAAAAATTTATACAGATATGTGCTCTTTATTCTGGACAACTGCTTTCAATGGAAAGTATATCAAAAAATCTTGGAGTCTCTGCACCTACTGTAAAACAATGGCTTTCGATTCTTGAATCTTCTTTTATCATTCATTTTCTTGAACCAGATACCAACAATCTTGGGCGATCTATCGTAAAAACTCCAAAACTTTATTTTACAGACACAGGTCTTTTGTGTCATCTTCTACGCATTGAATCAAAGGAGGATTTGCTTTTAAGTCCATATAAAGGAGCTGTTGTAGAAACATTTGCCGTAACAGAGCTGTTAAAATCACGCTTTAATAATGGAAAGAAATCAGAACTTACATTCTTCCGCGATGCAAAAGGTTTTGAGGTTGATACAATTGCTGATTGGAAGCATACGTACGCAATTGAAATTAAAAGCAACTCCGACACCGAGCAAAAACTTTCCGCCAACACACGAAAATATGTTTCCCTCCGCTCTGATGCCAACTGCCGCGGTACAGTTTTTTACCTTGGTGATATTACCTGCACCATAAACGGCATTCAATATGTCAGCTGGCATGACTGGGATAGTTTGATTTAAGTATTTTTAATGATGTAATCAGCAGATTGTTCTAAAAAAAAATACTCAACAATCTCGTGTGTCATTCCCCGGCTTGACCGGGGAATCTCTATTCCATTACCTTTACCGATTTTACAAGAATGTTTGTACCGTTGAGGTAAACGGAATCACAATTTGCAAGAACATTTGCGAGCTTTTCGTTTATTGTAATCTCGACGGTATCGGCTTTTACTTTTATGTTTCCTTCATAAGTTCCGCCTTTGACCTTAAGGTTTTGCAATAATGTTGTATTAGCACCGTTATGCCAGACAGAGTTAAGATCATTATACGCAAGCTCAAGAATCGGTTCCGAGCCGGTTTTCTCCAGTTCAATTACAAGCTTATATTTTGCCGGAGTTGAGCCATAGAATGTTGATGATTTTATTCTATAACCTTCCCAGTTTTTAATTTCTACAGGTGCGTCAAGCAGATTCTTACCTACAATACTTTCAATTTTTACTGTATTCTTTTTTATAAAATCCTGATTCAACTCATACTCCTGACCCCAGGCGCCATAAAGAAATGTGTCGACAAATTCTTCATCGTACCAGGTAAGTTTCCAACAGTCATAATAACCGAAGAAGTAGCTTGAGTATCCTGTAAAATCTCCGTCACTATGGAAGCAGGCAGCACAGGAACGTCCAGATTTTGTAACTTCTGCCATTATATCTTTCATCATTTTTATGCGTTCCAGAATTGGAGTATGACGGCTTTGACTTGTTTCTCCAAGGTAAACTGGAATATGCTTAGAAAAATATTTTTTGTCCAAAGCGGCAAATGCCTCCAGGATTTGCTCTTTTATGCCGTCTGTATAATATCTGTTAGAGTATTCTTCGGAACCGCCCATGGGGTAATGATGATAAGTTGGAATCAGTTTGTCCTTTGCTTTATCTTTTGGGAGTTTAAAAAGATTAGATGTAATACACTGCCATCTTGCACCCAATCCTTCTATCATTATAAAACGATTTGCATTGTTTCCGCCTGTAGCACGGATCGTATCAACTATAAGCTGATTATATTCATTTAATATTGCAAAAGCGTTTTTACACTCAGCACAATTATTCTGTGGCTGCCAGGCATGATCATGCAGCATATCTACAGGTTCATTTAAAGTTTCAAAAATTAAATGTTCGTCATAAGAATTGTTAAAAGCCTGAGCATACTGTCGCCACATTGCTTCAATAAATTTTTTAGATTCGTTCTTGTTTTTTTCATTTACATAGTAATTGGCAAAATGTTTGTCTCCAATTGCAATTCTTCTTTGGAATTCATCATCGCCGGTCTCTTCTGCAAATGCACCGCAGAGAATTACATACAAATCTTCTTCTATGCACCAGTCAATCACTTGTTTAATTTCTTTGATATACCTTGGATCTATGGTGTAGTTTTCATCAAGAATATGTCCCAGCCCAGGATTTGTTTGAAGCCTTATTGTTTCAAAGCCTTTATCTTTTAGAAACAAAATCTGCTCTTTTGTAGGCTTTGAAAAACCTGTCCAGCTGTAAATATCCATTCCACAATCCAGAGTGTTCGTTCCGCATGTAAAACACATATACTGAAAGCCTGCTCCAAGCTCAGAAACAAAATCCCAGGCTGTAAGTTCATCGTCAAGAGTTCCGTATCGTGCTGAATCAATTACTGGAGATTCATTACTTGCAAAAACATCTGTTTTCTTAGGGTTTGCAACTTTTTCTAGAGTAATTGATTCCAGTACAATCTGCTGATACTCAATATTCCAGAGATTTCTTAACTCAATTCCTTTTAGCCATTTCTTTCCCTGTCTGGTTGGAATTATTATTTCGGTAAGATAACTTGGACAGTAGGTTGTATATTCGTTCCAGGCAAGATCGTTCATGCCGTCATAATGCAATATAAAATAAAAGCCGTAATCTGTCGGAACTTTATATTGAAATCTGATAATGTTGTAATTGCTTATATCAAGATAATTAAGATTAAGGTATAAACCGTTTTCTGTACCCGGCTGATTCTGTTTAATTGTTATTGTTTTTGTTGCTGTATTGTAGATTGCAGTTCTTTCATTGTTTGCATAGGGAAAGCCTGATAAATCAACAACATACGGCTTTGCATTCTGCGTAAAGGCAAAACATGCAAGGCAGGTAAAAATCAGAATACACAATAATTTTTTCATTTCAATAAATCTCCTTTAGCGTAATTATCGCCCTGATGTAAAAGAAAAGATACAGAGTTGAACTCACAATTTTCCGGATAATTTTGTGAGTTTAACTCTCTATCGCATTAGAGGATTTTGAAGTATTATATTTGTATGATTTACAGAAGGTATATTTTTATTGCAGCGTTTTTTCTTTTTGTATGTACGACTCTTTTTTCACTTACACCGGTCGAAGTCGAAGAATATAAGGAAAGTTGGATTACTCAGAAAAATGTATTATTAAAAACTGATGTTTTACATTGTGCAGGAAATGAAGATAATTCACTTTTTTTAATGGCTGCAAATGATACTGACGGCGGACATTCTGTAGTGTGGTGCTTTTTTGCAGGCAAATATAATGTTGATAATAAAATCAGACCAATCTGGGATAAAACTACAGTTTCCAGTAATTCAATTACGAGTCTTGTTTACAGTCCTTTATCAAGTAAGTTTTATTTTGTTTCTGCCTGGGCCGATGCTGATACAACAGAAAAAGATTCGCAGGGCCTTTACACAGCAGCTCAGTCTTATGATTCTGATAACCTTTATGTATCTATATCACATGAGGAAATGGAAATTGGAGAAGGGCATCTTGCCGTAAATAAAACAGGCGTATGGCTTTTGCATGATATCTCTATAGAAAATTATTGCGACTATAATGCCCTTTATAAAATTGAAGATTCAGAAGGTTCTTATTTATTTGAAGAGGTTCAAAGTACTGCAGAAAATTCTTTTATTTCTTTTTATGATTATAACCACAGTACGAATAAAAATAGATCTGTAATTTTTAATCATATCTGGGAAGGAGTTTTTCAAAGCACAGATTACATACTTTTGATTTGCGATAAAGATACAACCTCATGGTGGCTTTTTGACTGTATAACCGAAAAGCGTATAAAATATGATGATTTCTGGTCTGCAAAGAAAAATGCACTTCGTCTTGATAAACGGTATGAGTTTGGTTTATTTCCGTTATTCAAAAAAGAAAAACCTCTTCAACTTGCTTTACAGATTCTTGAGATAGTCTGTTTTATTTTTGCGGCAGTAACTTTAATTGTGCTTATAATTCAGAAAAGCAAAAAATCAAAATCTAAAGTTGCTGCGCTTAAGGAACGAAACAAAATGATTTTTGATATTCAGGAAAAGGAGCGTGCAAAAATCAGTCGTGATATTCACGATTCTGTTGTTCAGGATATCCGCGTGCTAAGACTTGAAACAGAAAATCTTGTTGTTGATGAAGGTTCAAAACAAAAGCAGACAAAAATTGCAGACCTTGCTACTGACTGTATAATCAAACTTCGTAATATCTGTTACAATCTTACACCGGCAGAACTTGCGAGTCATTCAGACGGTGATTCTTCTAAATTAGAATTAATCTCCATAATTAATTCTCTTGTTCAGCAGTTCAGTGCTCGTACACATATTCCTTGTGTTTTTAAAGTTGATGAAGGTTTTGAATATCCTGTGCTCGAAAAAGAAAAAACGCAGAATCTTTTCCGTGTGATTCAGGAGGCGCTTACAAATATAGAAAAGCATTCTTACGCAACACAGGCTTCTATTTTTATGAAGAAGAATGAAGGCTCACTTTTGATTTATATAACTGATGATGGAATTGGCTGTAATCCAAAAGAACTGGATAAGAAAATAAGAAGCGAAGAACATATTGGTTTACGTTCAATGAAGGAGCGTATGGAATTGATAGGCGGATCCATAGAGTTTTTTACATCGCAGAATGACGGCATGGAAATTAAAATCGGCTTACCATTGGAGACGATCTGATGAAAAATGTTATTTATATTGTCGATGACCATAACATGGTAAGGAAAGGACTTAAGGCCTGGCTCGAAAATCATTCACAATGGCGTGTTGAAAAGGATTTTTCTACTTCTGCTGAATGTCTGGACTGTCTTGAAGCAATTAAAAATAATCCGCAGCAGAATGACTTTTTTCCCGAAGTTATTATTGTCGATGTTCAGCTTATAAATGAAACTGGCTTTGCTTTTGTTAAACAGATTTCTCAGAAATGGCCGGACGTAAAATGCATAATGTATTCGATGTATGATACAACAGGCTTCGTCCTTCAGGCAAAAGATTCCGGTGCAAAAGGTTATATCTCTAAAGTCGCAAAGGAAGAGGAACTGCTTCATTGTCTGGATGTTGTTCAAAACGGAGGTACATATCTTGAACAAAGAATTGTCGAAGCGCAGAACAAGGTGGACTCTATAGTTTCTATTCTTTCAAAACAGGAACGGAATATTTTCGAAGCAATCCTGCAGGAAAAATCAAACAAACAGATTTGTGATGAACTTTTTATTTCGGCACGAACTGTCGAAAATTATACAAGCCGTCTGTATGCAAAAATCGGTGTTAAAAACCGCGAAGAACTTATAGAAAACTACAGGTAATTTCTTTTTAAGAAGGCTTTATTTTAAAAGCTCTATTTCTTGTGGAGTCAAAAGTCTGTACTCGCCAAGCTCGAGCTTTGGGTCAAGTTTGAGATCTCCCATGCTCATGCGTTTGAGGTATGTAATTTTGTTTCCGACGGCGGCGAACATTCTTTTTACCTGATGGTATTTTCCTTCGTAAATTGTGAGCAGGGCAGAGGAGCTTGTTTTCCATTGAAGGAATGCCGGCTGGCAGGTAAAGCCTTCTTCGTTATCTTCAGGACCAACTTCTATTCCTTTTTCAAACTGTTCTGTAATTGTCTGCCGGTGTTCTGTTGATTCTTCGTGTTCCAGTTCGCAGTAATAAGTTTTGCTTATATGATTTTTTGGCGAAGTGATTCTGTGGGTAAGCTCTCCATCTGTCGTAAACAGTAAAAGCCCTTCTGTGTCCATGTCCAGACGGCCAACAAGATGAAGCTTTTCCATAAGATAAGGCGTTCGCAGATTGTCGTCCAGCAAATCAAAAACAGTCTGATGGTCTCCTTCCTTAGTAGAAGAAACTACATGCTTAGGTTTGTTCATCATGATGTATAGGTTTGTGTGAAAATCTATCTGTTCACCGTCAATTGTAAGAATATCTTTTTGGGTGTCCATCTGCAGCGACGGATCATAAATGCGTTTTCCATTAAGAAGAACTTCACAGTTGCGTAGTATTTTTCGAATATCTTTTCGAGAACCTAATCCCTCGTGTGATAATAATTTATCTATTCGTTCCATGTAAAAATTATATCATGTATACCTTTTTTATGGTATAATAATAGTATGAACCAATTTACGGAGGTTTTTCATGTATTTAGGTGGCATTGATATATATTACGTTTTTTTAATTTTGCCGGCTGCGCTGCTCAGTTTGCTGGCGTCTGCCCTGGTAAAATCCCGTTACGCCAAATTTGACAAAGTAATGGCCGGCCGCGGAATTTCTGGTGCGCAGGCTGCACAAATCCTTCTTAAAGCAAACGGTATTACTGATGTACGCATTGCCCACATAGGTGGAAAACTTACCGATAATTATAATCCAAGTACAAAAGTTTTGAGCCTTAGCGATTCAACCTTTGCAAGCCGTTCTATTGCCGCAATTGGTGTTGCTGCTCACGAAACCGGTCATGCAATTCAGCATAATGTTGGTTACGGTCCGCTTATTTTGCGTCGTATGCTTGTTCCTGTTGCAAACTTTGGTTCCCGCTTTGGTCCTACAATTGCAATTCTTGGAATTATTCTTGGCGCTGTTGCCAGTCTTGAACAATATCTTCCTATTTTCCAGCTTGTTACAGATATAGGCCTTTTGCTTTTTGGAGCTTCAATGCTTTTTTATATTATTACGTTACCAGTGGAATTTAATGCATCACGCCGCGCACTAAGGATTCTTAAAGAAACAAACACCCTTGTTTCCAAAGAAGAAATCAAGGGCGTTAAAAAAGTTTTATCTGCTGCTGCGCTCACTTATGTAGCTTCGGCACTTACGGCGATCGGATCGTTCCTGCGTCTTTTGTTAATTGCTAATAGCAGACGAAACAGGAGATAAATTACTTCTTTCTTTCCTGAATAGGCACGTATGGGCGTTCAGTAGAAACGTTCTTGTATGCAGGACGGTAAATACGACCACCACTAACAATTTCCTCAATTCGGTGAGCAGACCAACCGGCAATACGAGAGATTGCGAAAATTGGAGTGAACAGTTCGCGAGGAATGTTGAGCATGCTGTAAACAAGGCCGGAATACATATCGACGTTTGCACAAATGCTTTTGTCTGAATGATGAACTTCCTGAATGATTGCCGGTGAAAGCTTTTCGATAAGATCGTAAAGGGCAATCTCCTTCTGAAATTCTTCGCCTTTTTCTTTTGCAAGCTTTTTTGCTTTTGCTTTGAGCAGAACTTCACGTGGGTCGCTGATTGTATAAATTGCGTGACCCATTCCGTAGATAAGGCCTGAACGGTCGCCTGCTTCTTTGCGTGCAATTTTCATAAGGTAGTTGCCAACTTCTTTTTCGCTTGTCCAGTCTTTTACGTTTGACTTGATGTCATCCATCATTTCCATAACCTTGATGTTTGCACCACCATGGCGGCGTCCTTTAAGAGAACCAACAGCAGCAGCCATTGCAGAATATGTATCTGTGTCGGCAGAAGAAACAACGTGTACTGTTAAAGAAGAGTTGTTACCACCACCATGCTCTGCGTGAAGAATAAGTGCAAGGTCAAGAGTTTCTGCTTCGAGTCTTGTGTATGTTTTATCTGAACGGATAAGGCGCAGGAAATTTTCTGCTGTGCTGAGTTCCGGCTTTGGATTATGAATGAACATACTCTTGTTATCATAATAGCGGCGCTTTGCCTGATATCCGTAAGCAGCAAGAGTAGAGAAACGTGCTATGAGCTGAACACACTGCTTTACAACATTTCCAACACTGCGGTTTTCAGGATCATCATCATAAGAGTAGCTTGCTAATACTCCGCGGGCAATTTTGTTCATAATATCGCTGGAAGGAGCCTTCATAATCATATCTTCTGTAAAGTGCTCTGGCAGCGAACGGAATTCTCCAAGGTACTGTTTAAAGGTGTCAAGCTTATCCTGTGTTGGAAGCTCTCCAAACAAAAGCAGGTAAGCGCACTGTTCATAACCAAATTGTTTATTTTTTTCTGCGTCGTGAATTAAATCTTCTACATTGTAACCGCGGTAAACAAGTCGTCCTGGAATGGCAATTTTCTGGCCATCTTTAATTTCGTAACCCACAACATCACCTATACGGGTGAGTCCAACAAGAACACCAGTACCGTTAGCATTTCTTAATCCGCGTTTTACATCATAGGTTTTGTATAATTCTGGATTTATCGGATCATTGTGAACGGCAAGTTTTTCGAGTCTTTTTAAGATAACTGCATCTGATTTTTTTTGAGTCATGGCTTTTTACCCCCTGTGTAAGGCCGCTGTCGGCCGGTGTTCAATGGGAAGGCGTTAAAAAAATTGCACTGCAATTTTTAGCCTGTCCTTTGTGATTCTTGAAACCCTACCAATGATTCGTTGCATATTTATGACGGGAAATTGCATAAATATACAATAAAACTTAAATAATATTAAATAATTATACAAATATTAAAGAGGATATTCAATATTTATTCAAAAATTTTGTAGATTTTTTTTGTTTAACCTTGAGTCCTTGTCCCCGGGCAGGTGGACTGGCTTTCGGGTTATTTTTTTGTAAATCTTTGTGCCGGAGAAAGAACCCAGATGGCATTGAGTTCACAGTCGCCTATATTTTCTACAGTATGTGGAACTGCTGCGGAATATGAAACACTGTCGCCTTCTTCCAGAATATATTCTTTGTCTTCGTAAATGAGTTTTGCGCGGCCTTTAAGTATGATTCCAAATTCCTGTCCCATGTGGCCGTAGGAACCACGATGTGTGTGTGTATTTGCAGGGATTTTGAGCATATATGATTCAAACGAAATGTCGCCTTTTGCATCGGAAGGATTTGCAAGCTCTTCGTAAACAATTTCGTCTTCGCGCATAGAAGGGCGTTCCTTTGCGTGAATTATTGTTACGGGGCGAACCTTTCTGTATTCTTCAAAAAGAAATTCCAGATTGATATCAAGAACATCTGCAAGTGCAAGCAGAGTATCGATTGCAGGAGAAACATGATTTCGTTCAATCTGAGAAACAAGACTTTCGCTTACTCCTGCTTTCTGGGCTACAACCTTGAGGGTATAGCCTTTATTTTCTCTTACCTGACGAAGCTTTTCTCCAAAATGGTAAGGCACCTTTTTTGGTTTTTCTTCGTTATCATCATTTTGATTTGGCGAAAGTATCATTGTTTTGTTTCTCCTTGTTTTGTTCTGTTACAAACTGAATAAAGTAATCTTCTAGGGTTTTATGCGGACCATTTAATTTGAGTCTTGTTCTAGACCTGGCATTATCCCTTCGTACTGTATATTTTGCGTAAAAGTCTCGGTAGTCTAAGCCGGCATCTGATTTGACGTGTTCACCAAGAAATTTTGATACTTCATCACGACCAATTGCCGGGATTCCTTTTTCTTTAAGGATTGTTCGCAGTGTGTTTATCTGCTCGTAGGAAATACCAAAAAGGAATTCCTCCATAGCCTGAGAAACACCCGGATCGCCTAACTTTTGCTTTATAAATGCAATCCACTGGTCATCCATCTGCATGGAAATAAGCAGCAGCTCGCTTGTTCCCATCATTGTTCCAAAGGCTGGCGCAAGTCGACGACGTGCCATCCATACGGCTTCAAGAACGGGTGCAACCTGAGCACTTCCCTGATCATTCCAATGTTCCCAAAGCAGTAAAAGTGACAATGCCCATTCGCGGCGGAAATCCATTGGTTGAGTTGTGTCGCGGATAAGGTTTAAGTAAACATCTTCAATCAAAAGCGAATACATAGAAGAAACTGTTTCTATATCAAAGGCTTTTGAATATTTTTTGAGTTCAGGAATATGATGTGTATATTTTGCAAAGGACGAAAGCGTATGCATTTTTGCAACAAGAAGGCCTTTTCCAAGCATTGCCTTGGATGGAAGCTGAAGAATTGCATCTCCGGCATCCTGATGGTCTATAAGCGAATCTATAAGTGAAGTAGGTGTACGTGTTCCGCCAATTAATTCGTGACGTTCCAGAAGCGATGGGAATTTAGCAACGGCCTGTGCAAGTGCCTCCAGAGAATCAAGCCGCTCCTGAAAATTTTCCGCTTTTTCAGGATCAGATGCTTTTATCTGTGGCATTACTTCCTGTATGAGTTCTTTTTGTTTTGTCGTGAGCATCTCTGCCTTTTCGTCCTGTACAGGAATCTGGTCCTGCGAGTCGAAGAAGGTACTGAGATCTACCTGTTCAAATTCGTTCTGCTGCATAATAATGAAAAAAATTAAGTATTATTAAATATTATAACCCATTTTACTGAATTTTGAAATATAGAAAATATTAAAAAGTTTTTTAATAAATGGGGAATGTATTGTAAAACACTTATGCATAAACTATGAAAAAATGCGGAACAAAGACAGGTTCCCCGCGGGAGCATTTTTTCATACTTATAAATTTAATTATTTATAATGTGTTTTCGTTTTATTTCTCTGTGTTTATATTTTCTAATATTTCCGCTTTTGCAGAGTGGAAAATATTTAATATTTCTTCTTTGTATTCCTGGAGGTGGCGGGAATTGTATTCGTAAACATCTTTTTGTGCATTATAAATATTGCCTTTCATAAAATGCAGCAGCGGATTGAATTCCAGAAGCGAGAAGGTCCATAAATCCAGAGTGAAAATTGAGTAAGCACTTACGGCGATAATGGAACCGTTTAGTAAGAAGGCATTCAGGGAATCTTTGTAGTTTCCTGCGTATAACTGACCAAGACCTGGAAAAAGCGAAAGGTAGCCGGCCAGCATTTGTTTTTTTGGTTTATAGGTTTCTATTTTTTCAAAGCCTGAACTTATGGCTGCCGAGTCTTCAATGGTAAAAAAGTCTGGGAAAGTATATTTAAAAACAGAAAAGGTCGTTGCTGCATTTTCTGTGCGGTCGTCTTTAAGGTCTTTTTCGATTGCCGAAAGATAGGCATATTGTTTTACTGTATCCGAAAAATCTGGAAGATTAAGGTATGAAAAAATGAAAAGATTTTCGGTAAAAGAAAAGTTTGATTTTTCAGGAGAATTTTCCAGATACCTTATGTGGTCAATTTTGAGTTTGTCGGAAGTCGCGTCGAAAGCTGCAAGAGCGGCTGGGGAATTGTCTTTTGCTGTAGTCTTATCCTGCTGGTCGCTTAAGATTGCCTTATACATTGTCTGTGCAGCAAGTTCCCACTGACTGTTTTTTTCATACAAGCCAGCCAGTGCTGTAAATGCTTCTGTCTGATGAATGCCTGCTGAATAATCCTGAAGAAAAATATATCTTTTGTATTCAAGCTCTGCCTGTTCGTATGCGCCGCCTTGTTCCAGAGTCTTTGCATATAAAAATACATTTTCGTACGGATCGGAATGTGGTGCCGCAAAAACAGGAAGGTTAGTTATTGCTAATAAGAGGAAAATCAGAAATGTATTTTTTATCGCAGAACGGTTAATATGTTCCTTCATAAAGCTTATCTGTTTCCTCGCAGAGTATTCTGAATAGTGCATCGTTATAACGTTTTGCACTTTGATATGATCCATACAAATCTGTAATGTAAAGGACAAGTCCGCAGACTCCAAAAACATACGGCTGCCAGCTTTTCCAGTTTGTCTGGATTCCGGTAACGACAGTTCCTGCTACAAAGGTGCCTATTGAAAGGAAGGATGAAGCAAAGGCTCCAAAAGAACCTGTGTACCATTTTCCGCTGCCTGGTAAAATCATAGAAAAGAACAGTGCGAGTCCCGGACTTTTTTCCTTATAGCTCGAAGAAAGGTCTGCCAGCTTTTGAAAGCGTGGAAACTGCGGTGTAAGCTCTGCGCATAAAGTGGAAAGACCTTTTATGTCTTTTTTAAGCAGCAAGTCAGAGGCATTTACGACATTTACAAATTCCGGTGAAAAAAGGTCGCGGCAGCTTGCAAAAGAAGCATCATTTACAAAAACCGAAAAAGCATCTGCCTGTCGTTCCTTAAAAATAAAACCTGCCTGCAGATTATTCATTTTTTCTTTTACAGACGGATCTGCCGGAGTAAAGAAAATATTTTTAAGCCAGTTTACTCCTGCCTTATTATTTTGACTTTTGTAAATATTACACAACGAAAGCAGCGAAGTCTGATAATCTTGTTTTTGAATCTCAGAAAGTTCGTTGACGTTTTCTATAGAAAAAAGATAACGCTTGTATTCTCCTTCGGCTTGCGAAAGAAAACCTTCATTATAAAGTGAGTCGGCAAAAGCCTTTACGACGGCGGGTTCAAATGGCGCAGGTGTGGCTGTGGCTGCAGTTCCAGCAAAAATCCCGTGTGATAAAAATACAGCCGCTGTAAAAATCAAAATCAATTTTTTCATTTTTTTGCTCCTTTTTCTGGAACAGGGTCATAGTGTTTTCCATTGCTTAAAGTAGGGTAGAGGTTCCTGCTGTGCTCTGTCGTGGTACATCTTTTAAGACGTTCAAGCCCCTGAATAAAACCAGCAAGCCCATTTTTTGAAACGGCCTCCAGCATGTATTGCGAGCACGAAGGATAAAAAGGACAATTTGTCATATCCTGATTTGTAATAAATTTTTTATAAAACTTAAAGGAAGTATTCACAAGTACAGAAGGAATAGAAACTCTATAAACAGTTTGTGACGGCGTAACAGGTGTCTGAATTATTTTTTCTGATGACAAATCCTGTGGCAATGCACCTGTAAGCTCAAGCTTTTGCGAAGCATAAATTGATTCACAGGGAAAATTAAAACTTATCTGCGACAGGTTTAATTCTGTTTGAATGACAGGTTTATTCTCTTCATAAGAAACAGAAATGATTTGTGTTGGATAACTGAAGCCTGCCCCGTATTCATAATTGGAAAGAAATGTCTGCGTAACAAGAAGCTCAGAATCCATATACATAGAAAGATCTGTAAAACGTCCGTATGCATCTGAGTGAATGAGTACTCTGTCTATTGGTTGTTCCGCCTGGTAGTGACAATCCCAGCGAGTTGCAGTTTTTCCATTATCAAGCCAGGTAATGGAAGGCGAAAAATGAGATTCTCTTAATCCTAAATCTTCTTTAAACCAGTTAAGAAAATCGCTGCAGGTCTGCATAAGAAAATTGGAGTTTTCCGAAATATCATAAACGGTGTCTGCTTCAAGAAGAAACGCTCCGTTGCCATTTATATACATAACCTGTTGTGCGGGCTCTGTAATCTGAAAAATAAAAACAAAAGGATTTTTGCAGTATGTAATTTTTCCCTTGATTATGGATTGACTGTCAGATTGTGATTGTGCCAGCGACTGCGACGGCCCATTCTCCTGTCCCTGTGCCTGTTCTGTAAGAATTGTTTCATTCCTTGTAAAAGCGAGCGACATTGAATTAATAACTTTTGAAGCCGCAAAAAGCAGCTTCGGAAAAAAGAGAAAAAAGAAAACAAGTGAAAAAAGCGTTATGACTTTTTTATTATGGAACATAAATTGGAAGAAGTGTCAGTCCGTTACCGGCAAATAAACTTGCAAGTTCAGAAGTACACTCTGAAGAAGAAGAACTTGATTCACAGGTTGTTGAAGAAGAATCAGTACAAGCTTCACCTATAGCTTCGCCACAAGCCTCTCCACAGCCTTCGCCGCAACCCT
This sequence comes from Treponema sp., assembly GCA_017963165.1. The sequence goes on along the minus strand of JAGCTZ010000083.1, from coordinate 16,567 downwards.
GAATTACACTTTCGGTTGTTGTTTCGCAGCATTTTCCTGATTCACTTGCAAGATAGTATGATCCAAATGCAATTCCTGCAACTACAACAATACCTACTACAATATATGTTGTAAGAAGCGCAGTGCTTTTACCTTTTTTTACAGTTGGTTCATCAGAATAATCGTAATCATAATCATAGTCATCGTTGTAATAATCGTCTTCATCATCATCGTCTACAATAATACGTTGAGAAGTTACTGTTTCAGAAGCTGATAACTTTTTTGCAGATGCTGGAAGACCGCCTCCAAAGCTTGAAAAAGAATAGGCAGCCGGCTGTGCAAACAAAGAGGTAGAGAATCCAAATAATGCTAAAATTAAGGCGAAGGTTTTGAATTTCATGGTCATAGTATACTCCCTTTGGGTTTTATTTGCAATTCCTAATATAAAACCATCAAAACGCCGATAAGTAACTATGATTTTGGAAAAAAAATGTAGATTCACAAGATTTTTTGCTGTTTTTTTCATAGCAGGCTTAGTTTCTTTAGAAACATCAACTCTTTTTGCACAGGAAACCACCCAGCCTGAAAGTCAGAAAATCATTTATACCGAAAAACAGAATTCAATGCGAATAAAAGCAGACGATATAAGGCTTGTAGAAGAAAAAAATGATGATGGAGAAACTACTGGCTATCATCTTTATGTAAGAAAAATTCCTGGAGTTGAATCAATCCTGCTGACCGAAACCACGCGGGATCCTGCGGGAAAAGCAGATAATTATGCTTACAGGGCACTTGAATATAATCCTATAAATGGAGATGAAATCCGCTATCTTGACGGACAGCCGCTTGTTTCGGAAGGAGCAAAATACAGTCTTATTGACTCAACTGCCGAAAAAACAGATTTTCTTGGTCAGGCATTTCATATTTTTATTCCATTAAAAGTTCAGTTTGGTTATGAATGGAGCCGCAACGGTGTTGTAGAAATTGGAAAGGGCACTTTTATCAATATAAGAACTTTTGAAAAGCCTTATGCCGATTATACCGGCGATTATATGGACAGCCCTTTTATGTTTAATCTTGAAACACGAAAGCGTGCTAAGCCAAATCCTCCTGCACCGGAGCCTGAACCACCAGCTCCTGCAGAAACTGTAGTTCTTACAGATGATTATAATCCTGTTGCAAGTCAGCGTTTTGGTGAGCTTTCTGATACTGTAATTTATTCAAAAGGTCCCGAAACTATTGTTGATGATATTCTTGATGTGCTTGATGGAATTGGTGACAAAAATAATCTTGATGTTGTTTTTGCAATTGATGCAACTGGCAGTATGAAGAATGATATTGAAACCTTAAAGAACGAACTTTTACCTGCTTTACTCAAGGAATTTGAAAATGCAGAAAGCGTAAGATTTGGTTTGCTTTTTTACAGAGATTACGGCGACAATTTTAATTACAAGAGTCTTCCTGTAAAATTCTTTGGTTTTACAGATAACCTTACAACGTTCGATAAAAACCTTAAGTCTATAAAGATAAATGGAAAAGAAGGCGGCGATATTCCGGAAGCTGTTTATGAAGCTATTTATTCTGCTACGGAATTTTATAACTGGCGGCTTGGTGTAAACAGACGCATTATTCTTATTGGAGACGCAGAGCCTCATCCAAAGCCACGTGGTTCCGGAAAATATTCAAAGGAATATGTAATGGGACTTGCAGAATCTAAGCAGATTTCTGTAAAAACAATTCTTTTGCCGAGCGACTAATTAATTATTTTTTTTTTCTGATATTCTTCGAGCTTAGCAGGCGGGATTTTATCCATTTCAATCTGCGCAAGCTTTTTGTACGAAGCAGGCAAATCTCCTACCATAGCGTATGAATAAATCTCGAGTATTTCATCAAGTGCAATGTATGCCTTGTAGTAATCTCTTGTCTTTATATAAAGATGAGCAAGTTCATATTTTGCTTCTATATATGTTTCTGTATTATCACCGTAGCGGTCAATTGTAGCAAGAAAAATTGCTTCTGCATTCTTGTAATCAGAATTATCAAGGCAAGCCTGTCCTTCCTGTAAAAGTTGAGGTGCTGTAAGATCTTCTGGAATGGGACGAATTGTAGTACAGGCAATAAATGCTGCCGAAAGGGTAAGTGCAAAAATAGAAATAATAAGTGCTTTCTTCATAAATCAAATATACACAAAAAAGAAAATTGAAGCAAGAATAGACGTTTTATGGGCAGGGCTTTTGTATTATAAAATCTTAATATAGAAATTATGAAAAATGCGGAGTGGGGATTCTGGCTTTGTGGAGCATAGTACGCTGGAAGTGCAAAGCTGCCGCAGGCAGATTTGCACGGTAGGATAATTTCTATTCAGCGTACTCGGCGGAACAAAGACAGGTTCCCCACGGGAGCATTTTTCATACTTATAAATTCAATTTTTTATAATACAAAAGCCCTGGTTTATGAATTTATTATATCCGGTATTGTTTTGATTTTTGTGTATTTGTCATCGTAGGCATGCGAGTTTGTGCGGATTCCCATAATGCGTTCATTTTCTGCCGTAAGCTGAAGCTTTATCATCGCCTTAAAAACTGTCATGAGTGGTTCCGGGGCAATTTTCTGAGAAACAATTCCAACCGACTGCAATTCTTTTATCATGTAATAGCAGCATTCTATTGTAGAAACGCATTCCGGTGACGGCTCGTGCTTGAACGTAAAAATAGAAGTATAGCTGCCAATAAAGCTTAGCTTTGGAAGCTCCATCAAAAACGGATTATGTTCAATCATTTTTTTTGAGCAGAACCAGGTTGCGTCCAGAATGATTATGAGCAGCGTTTTATTTTTGCCATTCGGCGTTCCGTCAGACAGTTTTGGTTTTAACTCGTTTACTGTGCAGGCATCGTTTCCCGGATACATCATCACAGGAAAATATTTTTCATCGGATAAAAGCTCCTGCAGCCGTTTGTTTGTTGCAAAATCAAGACCGACAATTATTTCTGAATCCTTAAGGCAATTATGAGAAAGATAACCTGTACCTGTACGCTGTCTTTTAAATTCCTTGGGGTGCATTAAAAAAACAAATTTTACACCTGTATCAAGCTCCCTGGAATATTTGCATAAACAGACAGATTTTGGTTTGAAACATTTAAAACAACGCTCGCTCATAAATTGAATAATAGCACATTTTTGTCTATATTTATACTAGATGGATTTAATAGAAAAGTTTATTGACGGCAGAACAGATTTCTCTTCTTATGATGATTTCCATCAGCATTGTAAGCTCAAGCTTCCAGAGCATTTTAATTTTGCTACAGATGTTGTTGATTATTACGCTGAAAAAACTCCCGAAAAAATCGCACTTGTCTGGTGTAATGACGATGGGCTTGAGAAAATTTTTACATTCAGTCAGCTTGCAAACGAAAGCATAAAGGCTGCAGTTTTTCTTTCAAACAAGGGGATAACGGCCGGAGATGTTGTGATGCTTTCGCTTCATCGCCGTTATGAATACTGGATTTTTATTCTAGCGCTTCACAGACTTGGTGCAATTGCGCTTCCTGTTCCGTCGCAGCTTTTAAAAGATGACCTTGAATACCGCATAAAGACATCAAAAACAAAAATGATTGTTGCCGTTCCTCATGATGATTCAATAAATCAGATAGAGCAGGCGGCTGGGCCAGAGACAATTCTTGTTGCTGTTAATTTTTGTAAAGACAAGTGGATTAATTTTTCTTTGAATGATTCTGATTTGTGTGGGGGTGCGGCAGAAGTGATAGGGATGTCTGGTGGCGCGGCAGCTTATGGTGCCGAAAGTTTTCCTGAGCCGCAGATTTCTCCTGCCTCTCCTATGATTATTTATTTTACGTCGGGGACAGCAGGCGAGCCCAAAATGGTAGTTCATGATTATCTGTATCCTCTTTCTCATGTTATAACTGCAAAATACTGGCAGTGTGTTGTTCCTGATGGACTTCATTTTTCTGTCGCAGAAACAGGCTGGGCAAAAGCGAGTTGGGGCAAAATCTATGGACAGTGGATTGCAGGTTCTGCTGTTTTTGTTTATGACAGGCAGACGTTCAGTCCGGAGCGAATTCTAGAAAAGGTTAGTAAATACAAGGTAACGACTTTTTGTGCAAATCCAACAGTTTACCGTTATCTGCTTAATCATGATTTTTCTGATTACGATTTATCGTCTGTAAAGCATTGCTGTAGTGCGGGCGAGGCGCTTCCTTCTGATGTAGCAAAAACCTTCAAAGAAAAAACTGGTCTTACAATTTATGAAGGTTATGGTCAGTCAGAAACTTCTCTTATTACTGCAAACTTCTGTTTTGATGAAATGCCTGCTGCTATGGGAAAAGCTTCTCCTATGTATGATATTCAGCTGATTGATGATGCCGGAAAAATTTGTCCTGTTGATGAGCCCGGAGAAATTGTCCTTAGCCTTAAAAACGGACATCCTGCGGGGCTTTTTACAGGTTACTATAAGGATGAAAAACTTACTGCACAGGTATTTAAGGATGGCTTATATCATACCGGCGATATTGCAGTAAAAGACAAGGACGGAAACTTTCATTTTAAGGGCAGAAAAGATGATATTATAAAGTCTTCCGGCTTTAGAATAAGTCCGTATGAAGTCGAAAATGTTCTTAACAGACATCCTGCTGTTTTTGAATGTGCTGTTGCCGGCGAAAAGGACGAAACCCGCGGGCAGATTGTCGTTGCGTTTGTTGTTCCTGCTTTGGGTTATACACCTTCAAAAAATCTTGAACACGAACTGATTAGCTTTATGCATAAAAATACTGCGCTTTATAAGTGTCCGCGAAAAATAGAATTTGTAAAAGAGCTGTCAAAGACGTATAATGGAAAGATAAGCCGTAGGAAGGGCATGGCTGAAAATGACGGATTAAATAAGGATGATAAAAGTGAATAATAAACGAAAAAACTTTGTTTTTCTTATTATCGCGGTTTTCTCTATAATGGGTTGTATAACAGCCTGCTCGTTGAAATACGATGAGATTGTAAATGCAGAGGAATCAAATCCGGAATTTGTTTTTAATCATGCAAAGCTTGTCCGTTATGAAAAAGCACAGGAAAAGGTTGTTGTCCAGGCTGATAATATAGAACAGTACAAAGATTCTTCTATTACTTATGGACGCAATGTTAAATTCTTAACCTATGATCAGAATCATAAGCTCGAAACAGAAGGTTCATGCGGTTATCTTTATGCAGACACCGATGCCGAAATCTATGAGCTTTACGACGGAATCAAGCTTTTTAGTAATGTACAGAATACAAATTTTTATGCAGATATGCTAAAATGGAATGGTAAAACAGAGCAGATGACTGGTGGACGAAGAGATACAGCAAAACTCGAAAAAGACGGAACTGTTATTTATGGTACTGGTTTTTCTGCAAGCGGAATAAGTAAAAGTTTTACCTTTGCAGGTACTGTTTCCGGCGAAATTGAAACAAAGGATAAAAATGAAGGCTCAGAGGTAGAAGGGCAGGAAGAGGTTCAGGAGTGAAAAGAATACTAATTCTGACAGCAGTATTTTTTCTGATTGTTTCGGGGCAGCTTTTTGCAGAAAAGATTACTTTTTCGGCAGGAAGCATGTCGGGACAGGCTGGTGACTCTTCTGCAACAACAACGCTTACAGGCAGCGCTTTTATTCAGACTTCTTCAATTGAAATATCTGCTGATACAATAGAGCTTTCTGGTGATGATTATCGTTTTATCAAAGCCGAAGGTGCTGTTTCTGGAAAAAATCTTGAAACAAATATGGAATTTACCTGCGATTCAATGAGCTATGACCGTCAGACAAAGGTTGCAATGCTTCAGGGGAATGTAAAGCTTGTTGATATAGAAAATGATGTAAAAGCCGATGCTCAGATTATCGAATATAATCAGAATACAAATATTGCAGTGCTTCAGATTGGAATAACGCTTACACAAAAGAAAAATGTCTGTACCGGGGCTTATGCGGTTTATCAGAAAAATGAACAGCTGCTCGAAATAAGCGGAAATGCACAGGTTAAACAGGAAAATGATACATTCAGGGCACAGCAGATAACGCTTAATCTTGATACACAAAATATTACGTTGTCGGGAAATGTTAAAGGTTCTGTTACCGAAACCAAAAAGGCCGAAGAACCAAAGGGGGAGGAGTAGTTATGGAAAATGAAGGCGAAGTTGAAAATGAGGTCCTTCGACAAGCTCAGGAACCCCAGACGGCACTGGATCCTCAGACGGCACTGGATCCCCAGACGGCACTGGATCCTCAGACGACTCCAGAATCCCAGATGACATCTGAAACTGAAAACGCGGTCCCTGAGCCTGTCGAAGGGGCCACACCACTTCTTCGTGTAAACAGTCTTTATAAATCATTTGGAAAAAAAGAAGTTGTCCGCGGTATTGATTTTTCCATGAAAACCGGCGAGATTTTAGGTCTTCTTGGTCCAAACGGTGCCGGAAAAACAACTACTTTCTATATGGTCGTTGGTTTTTACAAGCCTACGGCTGGCGAAGTTTTTCTTAATGACAAATGCATAACCCGTCTGCCGATGTATAAGCGCGCCAGACTTGGAATTTCATATCTTCCACAGGAACCTTCTGTTTTCCGAAAGTTCACAGTAGAAGAAAATATCTGGTCTGTCCTTGAAACTCGCCGGGATCTTACATATAAGCAGAAAAAACAACGTCTTGATGATTTAATAGAGGAATTTTCGATAGGAAGAATTCGTCATCAGAAAGCTTATACCCTTTCAGGAGGAGAACGTCGTCGTACAGAAATTGCCCGTTCCCTTGCGATAGAACCAAAATTCCTGTTGCTTGATGAACCTTTTGCCGGAATTGACCCAATTGCCGTTGCCGATATTAAAAGCGTTATAAAGCTTCTGGCCAATCGTGGCATCGGAATCCTGATTACCGACCATAACGTCCGCGACACTCTTGAAATTACGGACCGCGCCATCATCATAAACACCGGAACAATCATGCTCCAAGGCACCAAAGAAGAAATCCTAGCCAGCGACCTCGCCCGCGAAGTTTATCTGGGTAAGAATTTTAGTATGTAAAAACAGATACGATTTCAAAACTGTTGTAAAAGTCAATTGCTTTCTGACATTCTCATTACATGTGGAAACAGAAATTCTCTCAACTCACGGGTACTGTGTAAAAGAACAGGGAGATTCTTTTTACCCGTGGAAATAAAAAATTATACTGATTCACGGGTAAGGTTCGCCGAGAGATATGTTTCCCTTTCCCGTGGATTTTACAAAAACTCTTTCACACTGGTAGTGCTTGTGTCTATACAGTTCTCCTCTACCCGTGAAAAGTTTAAAAAATGTCAGCCACGGGTCATATATCTAGAACACCAGTATCTACAGACCCGTGGAAAGAACAAGACGCCTATTCCACGGGAGCTGCTAAACAACCGTGAGAATCTCATTACCCGTGAAAACAAAGAATTTCTCTTTCCACGGGTAATGGATGTAGCAAGATGTGTGATCAATACCCGTGGAAACAAAAAAAACTCCATTCCACGGGATTTATTCATTGTAATGACGTGCCCTCTGTCCCGTGATATTGACAAAATGACTTTCCCACGGGATTTAACCGTAGTAATGAACTTCTTTGCAACCCGTGGTTTTGGTAAAATGACTTCTCCACGGGTAAATACATAACTGACACAATGTTTTTGTCCAAGTAATATACCTCCATTGTATGACAAAATCCCTTGTAAATTTCTTGGACAAAATCACTTACGAATTAGTTATAAACAATAGAAGGTATTCATTCAATAAACATCCCCTTTCTTCAATGTTATAATTATAAAGTAAGGAGTCCCAATGCCAGAGTTAAAACGCTTTGATGAAATTGTAATTTATTTACTCTTTAATGAATAGGAGTAGAGTAATGCACGAAGAAAATGGAATCGTATATTCAGACAATCCCGAAAAAATGTTATCAGTTCTCGAAGTAAAACATTTGTATAGCGAAGTTTATCTTCTTAAGTTTTCGAATGGGATAACTAAATTATTTGATTCTACAATTCTTCAGGGCGAAATTTTTGAACCTCTTAAAAATCTAGAAATTTATGAAAATCCTTTTTTGGAGTTTAGTATTATTGCCTGGGCAGATGGAACAATAGACTGTTCTCCTGATTTTATGTACGAAAATGGATTTGAATATAACACGAAAGATATCATAGTTGCTTAAAATCATCCTTGTTCCCTTTGAAAAATCAGTTTGACAGATACCTTTTTTTGCTTTACAATTACAAGTGAACTATTCTAAAAATTTAAACTAGGAGTGAAGTATATGCCAACTTGGATTTGGTTTATAATTCTCCCTGTTGTTGGAATTGTTCTTGGATGGATTATTCGCTGGCTTTATGCCAGATTTCAATTATCTGCTTCAGAACAAAAGGCAGAACGTGTAAAACAGGACGCAATTAGAGAAGCTGAAGCACAGAAAAAAGAAATTTTGTTAAATGCAAAAGATGAGCTCATTCGGGAAAGAAATCAGCAGGAAAGAGAGAATCGGGAGCGCCGCGCTGAAGTTCAGCGATATGAGGCACGCCTGAACAAGAAGGAAGAACTTCTTGAAGAGCGAGCTGCTCAATTTGAAAAACAAGAAAAAGAACTTGCAGACCAGAAGTCTGCTATGGCAAAAAGAGAAGAGTTCCTGTCAAAGCAGGAAGATTTGTACAGATCAGAACTTGAAAAGATTTCGGGGCTGTCTGCACAGGAAGCAAAAGATCTTATTATTAAAAACCTTGAAAACGAGGCTCGTCACGATGCCCAGGCTTTAATCAATAAGATTGAACAGGAAGCTCAACTTACCGCAGAAAAGAAAGCAAAAGATGTTTTAATTGCCACAATTCAGCGTATTGCTCCGGAAACAACGAGCGATATTACTGTAACTACAGTTTCATTGCCTAGCGATGAAATGAAGGGACGTATTATCGGCCGCGAAGGACGTAATATCCGCACACTTGAAACACTTACCGGCGTTGATATTATTATTGATGATACTCCGGAAGCTGTTGTAATTTCATGTTTTGACCCTGTACGCAAGGAAATTGCAAAGGAATCGCTTGAACGTCTTATTTCTGATGGACGTATTCATCCGGCCCGCATTGAAGAAATTGTACAGAAGGTTACACACGAAGTTCAGAACAAGATTTATGAAGAAGGTGAAAAGGCTCTGTTTGACCTTGGTATTCACAATATGAGTACCGACGGTATTCGTGCACTTGGCCGTCTTTATTTCCGTACAAGCTACGGACAGAATGTTCTTAATCACTCAAAAGAAGTTGCTATGGCCGCAAGCATGCTCGCTGCCGAAATTGGTGCAGACAGAGAACTTGCAAAACGCGCTGCAATTCTTCATGATATTGGTAAGGGTGCTGAAAATGACAGCGACCAGAATCACGCAGAAGTTGGTGCAGAAATGGCACGTAAAATGGGTGAAAATGCCGCTGTTATTAACGCAATTGCCGCTCACCATAATGACGTTGAAGCAACAAGTATTGAAGCAATAATAGTTCAGATTGCAGATGCAATTTCTGCTTCAAGACCTGGTGCACGCCGTGAAACAATTGACAATTACGTTAAGCGTCTTGAAAATCTTGAAGCAATTGCCGAAGGCTTTACTGGAGTCGAAAAGGCTTATGCAATTCAGGCCGGACGCGAGCTTAGAATCCTTGTTAATAACGAAAAGATTCCAGACGGAGAGGTTAAAGAGCTTGCAAGAAACATTGCTAAACAGATTGAAACCGACCTGCGTTATCCAGGAAGGATTCGTCTTACAATGATCCGAGAAACACGCATTATCGAGTATGCTCGATAATCTTGTTATAAATTAGGAGGAGGCACTTCAATTAATTTTGAAGTGCCGTTTTTTTTTAACCGGGGATTATTTTGCAGAAGATTTTTTCTGCAGATTAAAATCTTACTCCGCCGTAAATTGAAAGAATGTGATCTGTTTTGTAGTTTCCGCGTGGAACACAACGATAATATGCACCGATATGTGGTTTTACCTTATAATTGCGGTCTTCCATAAAATCATATTGAACAGCAATTTTAAAACCATTTCCCCAGGATTTTGTCTGCTTGTTTTTTACTGTTACGTATCGTGGTGTTGTTTCTGCAGGTGTTGTGTTTTCTTCTGCGGAAGAATCTGGAACTGACGGGTCTGCTGAATCAGATGAATCTGGAGCAGCCGGAGTGTCCGAGTTTGTCTGTGTATCGGCTGGAATCTGTCGTTCTGTTCTTATACTGTAAAAATCAGAGCGGTTTCCAAGTGTATACGAAATTGAAAAGCTAAGGCCTTTGATATCCGGAAAAATCTTTATTCCCGAAAAAAAGGCATAGTCGGCAGTGTGATAATAAATTCCTTTATCCCAGGTAAAATCGCCAAAGAATTCACCGCCGGCTATAACTTTAATAGAATCAGAAATATTCAGGTTTGTATCTACTGTGATTCCTGCAACAACACGCTTGTAATCTGATTGTGTAAGAATAGCTTTGCGGTTTGTGTCAGAACTGTCATCGTAGATAGAAATACCTGAACCAAGGGAAACTTCTGGTGTAAAAAAACTGTTTTCATTTGCAAAAAATTCGAATGAGATAAAAATCATAAGAATTGAAATAAGAAGTGTTTTTTTCATTTTAAAGTCTCCCGTTTTATAAAAGTATTAATTCTGCAGAACAATGATTGCACCAAGGACAATCAGGTGATATGCAAAATCATAAAGCCATTTAAGGAAGTTCCAGTGTGAACCATGATTCAAAAGGCTTCCGCTGCCAAGAAAATCAATCAGCACAATTGCAATAATCCAGACAATCATGATGATAATCATTAGAATTTTTCCTAAGGCTCCGAATTTATCGCCAATAAAAAGCTCAAGAATCAGGAAAACGCCTGCAACAAGCTCGATAATTCCAAAAACGATGCACAAAATTGATTCAACGTTTCTGTTGCCTATAAGATCTTTGATGGCAGCAACGCCAGCGTCACCGCCTCCCTGTAATGCCCATATTCCTGCAACAGTAAGCATTGCTCCAACAGCAATCTGAAGCAGAAGTCTTCCAAGTGAAAAGTTATTTGCTTTTCCCATCTTTTTACCTCCTGAAGTCTTTGTCGCGGTCCCTGAGCCTGTCGAAGGATGCCTTGACAATTTCTATTTATATACAAGTCTAAAACTTTGATATACCAGTTTTATATCTGGTGAAAATTCAAAGCCAAGAACAGCGCCTTCATCTTCCAGGTATTCCTGATGTTTTTCGCGCCATGCTTCAAGGTTTTCATCTTCACCTTCTTGTTTTGCCATTTCCCAGGTAACTTCATTAAAAGGCAGAACATTAACACTTTCAAGCTCAATAACGCAGACTGGCTCCTGTGCTCTGTCAACAACAATATAAAGTTCACCGGAAACGGGTAGGGGCTCCTGGTCAATTGCAAAGGTTGCATAGCTGGAAAAAAAAGCTGTTTTTTGTCCAGAAATGACAAGTGCCGTAAGCTCATCGCCAACAAAACCTTTTGCTTCAAAGAAAAGGTCTCCTGCGCATTTTGTTTCTTGAGGAAGATTTTGATCGGTAATAAATTTCTGCCAGAATTCATCCAGGTTTGTCATATTTCTGCCTATTGTTTTTTACTCAGTTTGATTATAAAGGAAATTATGAACAGTGTGCTTGGAATTATTGCTGCAAGTAAAGGAATAAGCGGGAAGCCGCCTACAACAATCACATCTTTTTCTAAAACTCCAAGTTCAATCATTAAATCTATGACAAGTGATGCGTACGAAAACAAAAATCCTGCTACTAGAAACATCCATGAAGCATCGCGTGTTTTTGACATTACAAAAACTGCAAGAAATGCAGCAATTCCACCAAGAACAAGTTTAATTATGAATATTATTAATTCCTGATTCATACGTCTCCTGATTTTACTGACTTATGTCAAAAGGGTTGTTTTTAAGCTTTGTGAAAACGCCTCTGTCTGCTCCAAATGGTATGATAGAAGGTTCATTATAAGATGGATTGATTACAATTTCACAATCCAGACAGTGTTTTACAAAAGCATCATATCTATTTTCGGAAATTTTAGGGAATAAATAAGGTCCTTTTCGGGTCCAGTATTTTGTAAGGATTGGATCGTAAATATACCAGTCTTTTTCTGTACGTGTATTAAGTTGTGCAATCAGATTGTAAATTGAGCGGGTTAGGGCAGCTTGTAAAGCAAAAGGGATTTTGATTTGTCCTTCAAAAGGTTCAGAAACTGCAAGGATAAAGAGGTTTTCGCCCCATGGAAATGGAGGAATGATTATAACTGCATCTGCATTTGTCAAAGCTTCCTGTTCCTTATTCCAGGGTTTATAGGAAACTATATTTTTTGCGCCTTTGCTTACTGCTGCATTTACAGCTTCTTTTTTTGAACTATAGAATAATGCATGACATTCTTTTCCAACTAATGCAGAAACAGCTTTATCAATACGTGGTTTGTCTTCGCAGATAAATGTGCCGCTAAGACCTTTGTTAAGAGTATTTTTAAGAAATGTAGAAGAATTTTTGCCGTCCCAGCCAAGGATTGCGCGGCCGTTTTCCTGAAACATGTCAGTAAGCCGCACGCATTTTTTTGTATAAAAAAAACATCCTCGCGCCCGAGTCACAGTTCCAAATTTATCATAAATCAATTGGTAAAGTTTTGTTGCTGTCATACAAGTTTTATTATACCACTATTTTTTTTTTAAGAATAGACAACATGTAAATCATTTTTTTAAGATTGTTATAAAAAATTGCGGAAGGCGACTTACGGATTTCGAAAACATTCTGGCGTGCGGCCGCACGAGCGGCCATGTATATAATTACAAGGCACGCCAGCATGTAGCAAGCGAGCTTTCGGTTTCGAAATCTGTAAGGCGCCTGGGAGCAATTTTTTCTATAAAATTTTTGTAAAATGGATTTGAATGTTATGCTTAAAACAAAAAAAACTGGCACGGTCTATGTTCCATGCCAGTAAAAAGTTCAAGAAGTCTTTTTAGATTTTTATGAAAAAAAAGTCCTATGCTTTCTTAGAAGCCTTTTTCTGCTTTGACACAACGTCAAAGATTACAGCTGCAAGAAGTACCATACCCTTAACAGCGCGCTGCCAGTTCATATCAACACCAAGGATTGACATACCATTGTTCAATACACCCATGAAGATAGCACCAACTACAGCACCACCAACTGTACCTGTTCCACCATAAGCCGAAGCACCACCAATGAAGCAGGAAGCGATAGCATCCATTTCATAGTTCTGACCAGCTGTTGGCTGAGCAGAGTTCATACGTGCAATTGTTACAAGAGCGGCTACAGCAGCAATAAAGCCCATGTTTGTGTATGCAAAGAACATTACATTCTTTGTGTTTACACCAGAAAGACGGGCAGCTTTTTCGTTACCACCAATTGCATACAGGTAGCGTCCAGGAACTGTATTCTGTGTAAAGTAAGAGTATACTGCAATGATAACACCAAGAAGAATCAAAACTACTGGAAGACCACGGTCGCGTGCAAGGAACTGACCGATGATGAAGATTACGATAGAAAGAACAACGAGTTTTGCAATGAAAGAACCGCGTGACTGTACAGTGTAATTCTTCTTAATCTTGTTACGGCGGCTTATGATTTCAAGGAGTACATAAGCAAGAATTGCAATAAGAGTTACAACCAGTGTTACGATAAGTGTATATTTATCTACCCATTCATCAAACAGTTCAATATCACCAAACTTTTCGTAGGTTGCATCTGTAGAAACCGGCAGATAGCTTTCGAAAAGGTTAAGGTATTTCTGTGGGAATGGAGCAATTGGACGACCATCAAGTACGATTGTTGCAACACCACGCCACAAAAGCATACCGGCAAGAGTTGTAATGAACGGAGGAATGTGAATGTAAGCAATGAAGAAGCCGTGGAAAGCACCAATTGCTGTACCAAGAATAAGACAGGCAATTACTGCAAGCCAGATTGGCCAGCCCCAGTTTACGATAAATACACCTGCAAGAGCACCAATAAGGGCTACTACAGAACCAACAGACAAATCGATGTTACCACCGGTAAGGATACAAAGTAGCATACCTGTTGCCAGAATTGCTACGTATGCGTTCTGACGGATGATGTTGGTAACGTTAGCTGGTGCAAACAAAGAACCATGACCAGTGATTCTGATTAAGATTTCAAACAGAATCATAACTCCAACAAGTATAAAAAGCATTGTGTTGCTTTTAAGTACTGCTTTTAATGTATTAGAAACATTAGTTTTCTTATCACTCATTTTTTTACTCCTGTGTATTAAGATCTAAGGTCTTTCCGGAATTGATAATCTCAGTCATGATCTTTTCCTGAGTTGCTTCTTTTCCGTTCATTTCTGCTATCATCTTGCCTTCGTTCATTACATAGATACGGTCTGCCATACCCAAAAGCTCAGGCATTTCCGAAGAAATCATGATTACAGATTTTCCTTCTGCAACCATCTTGTTGATGATACAGTAGATTTCGTACTTGGCACCAACGTCGATACCTCTTGTCGGTTCGTCCAAAATCAAAATGTCCGGTTCTGCAAAAAGCCATTTTCCAACAAGAACCTTCTGCATGTTTCCACCCGAAAGGTTTCCTACATCTTCCATTACAGAAGAGCACTTTGTGTGCATTTCCTTTGCCATTTCTTCGGAATACTGACGTTCCTTATCAAAGTCAAGGATGTAGTGCTTAGAAATCTTTTCTGGTTTTGCAGCAGTTGTATTCTTGCAGATTGATTCAGAAAGAATCAAACCGTTGCCCTTGCGGTCTTCGGTTACGTATGCAAGACCTGCTTTAATTGCAGATTTTACGGTAGGGAAGGTTACTTCCTTTCCGTTCATATATATATGTCCACGGATATTTGCTCCGTAGGATCGACCAAAGATACTCATACTAAGCTCTGTTCGTCCAGCACCCATAAGGCCTGCAATTCCCAGAACTTCTCCCTTTCGCAGGTTAAAGTTAATGTGGTCGCAAACCTTAATTCCGTCGAATACCGGATGGTCTACACACCAGTCTTTAACTTCAAAGCAAACTTCACCAACATGTGATTCACGCTTAGGGAATCGGTCGGTAATGCTTCGTCCTACCATGGCAGAAATAATCATATCTTCGGTAAAGTTATCTTTGTTCTTATCAAGTGTTGTGATTGTCTGTCCGTCGCGGATAACAGTAATCTTATCTGCAACATAAGAAATCTCATTCAACTTGTGGGAAATGATAATACAAGTCATTCCCTGTTTTTTGAATTCAAGCATAAGATCAAGCAAATGCTTTGCTTCTGTATCATTCAAAGAAGCTGTTGGTTCGTCAAGAATAAGCAGGCGTACATTCTTACCAAGAGCCTTGGCAATTTCTACAAGCTGCTGTTTACCAACACCAATATCCTTAATGAGTGTTTTTGACGAATCCTTAAGTCCTACAGTTCTTAAAAGCTCATCGGCTTTATCAAAGGTTTCGGACCAGTTGATTTTTGCTTTATTTCCTCTTTCGTTTCCGAGGAACATATTTTCACCAATTGTCAAAAGCGGAACAAGAGCAAGCTCCTGGTGAATAATTACAATACCTTTTGCTTCGCTGTCCCTGATTGTCTGGAACTTACAGATTTCTCCGTCGTAAACAATGTCGCCATCGTATGTTCCGTATGGATAAATACCGCTTAGAACATTCATCAAAGTTGATTTACCCGCACCGTTCTCGCCACAGATTGCGTGAATCTCACCTTCTTCTACTGTTAGATTAACGTTGTCGAGCGCTTTTACACCGGGAAATACCTTGGTGATATTTTTCATTTCCAATAATGTCTTAGCCATTGGAACCCCTCTTTTATTAATAAATAATCAATCTGATTTAGATTTTATAAAAAAAGGGGCGGCGATTAGGGCCGCCCCCTGAGTCAAGAATCTAACTCAAACTATTTGAGTTCTGATTCCTTGTAGTATCCTGAGTCAACAAGCAAAGCTTTGTAGTTGTTGATATCACCGAATACTGGATCACAAAGGAATGATGGAACAACTTTTACGTTGTTGTTGTATGTCTTTGTATCATTAACTGGAGCATCTTTTCCGTTCATGATAGCTTCAACCATCTTAACTACCTGTGCAGCAAGTGTACGTGTATCCTTGAAGATAGACATTGCCTGGTATCCCTTGAGCATGTTCTTTACAGATACGATATCACAGTCCTGACCAGTGATGATTGGGAAGTTAGAAGCATCATATCCAGCAGAAAGGAGAGCGTTTGTTACACCGTTAGCTGTAGAGTCGTTAGAGCAGTATACAGCGTCAAGTTTTGTTCCCTTTGGACCATACTTGTTAGATGTAATAAGGTTTTCCATTCTCTTCTGTGCTTCTTCTGTAGACCAGTTCAATGTAGCACACTGAGCTTTAGCTGTCTGTCCAGAAGGACATACAATAACGCCCTTGTTGATGTAAGGTGTAAGAACATCCATAGCTCCTCCGAAGAAGAAGTTGATGTTGTTGTCACCTGGGTCACCAGTGAAGAATTCCATGTAAACTGGGTCAGAAGCTGAGCGGCTCTT
>JAGCTZ010000082.1 GCA_017963165.1 Treponema sp. | reverse complement strand
ACGCAAGCAAATTTTGCCTTGATTGTCTCGGCAAGTTCTTCTGGTGTGCCAAGCTCCTGCATTACAGCTTCATCGTTGTCTGCATCTGCAAAATAATCCTGATAAAACTCAAGTGCTTCAGTCTGCTCTTCAAGCGGCAGTGCCTGAATGCAGGAACGCAGTCTTGAAAGATATTCATTTCTTGTCATAATTTCTCCAAAAAGCCTTTAACGTCGTGCTTTGACGTTTATTGTTGATAGTCAGAAGACTGCCCCAGCATGATGAGGTCAATCTTTTTACGGTATTCAATCCATTCTTTTCTGAATGAATCCAGCTTAATCATTCCGTTCGGTGTTATCTTGTAATAGCGCCTGTTACGGCCGGTGCATTCCTGATCGTAAGTCTCTAAGTTACCGTCTTTTTGAAGGCGGCGCAGCACCGGATATAACGTACTTTCGGAAATTTCCATTATGTTTCGGACATCTTGTGTTATTTTGTAGCCGTATGTTCCCTGCTGCTCTTGTGCAACAACAGAAAGGACAACAGCATCTAACATTGTTGTGCCCGTGTTGAATGTCATCAGTGCCTCCTTATGTAAAATCTAATAAATGTACATTAACAATATTGTTTCATTAACTATACTATATTCACTATAATATTATTTGTCAATAGATTTTTAATTTTTTTATGTTCGTTAGAAGCAATATATAGCAAGTTCTTGACGGAATCGTACGGCATACCGTAGGCTTTAATTAACAGGATAGATATCATTGAAGTAATGACAGAACACGTCAAGTTACAGATAGCAGCTTACAGATTTACTGGCAGCCTCTTTGTTTTATTTGCCTTATTAAAAACCGGCGTTTTCTGCCATGCTGGCAACTGCGCTTTTCCATTCATCAACAAACCAGTCTGGCGAAATTGGAACTGCGTTTTCGCCTTGAGCCAGAACCCATTCAAGTACTTTGAGCCATTGACTTGAAGAAAACTCTATCCGGGTTTTTTCTTCATCGTCATAATCAGTGATTTTCTGATTATCTGCCCAAACGCACTCTTTTACATAAGAGCAGGCATTGCCGTAAAAGTCAATTACAAAATCATGCACTCCATCACCCATGAACGCGCCGAATTTGCCGCCGCCGCACCGTGAAGAAAACTGAAAGTTTTCTGGCAGCTCAAAATGTACGTCTGTAACATCAAGATTGAACATTCTGTTCAGCACAAAAAGCCGCTCGGCGTTACGCTCTTCGGAATAGCCGAACAAAAGGCAGCGTCCTTCTTCCAGCAGAATCTGGTAAGGATGAACCCTGCGGTGCGTAATTTCAGTATTCCATCTGCCTTTGTAGTCAAACTCAATAATCAGATTGCTCTGCAACGCCTCAAGTACTTTGCTCCAAGTTTCTTCGTTTGTTATGAACTTGGGTGCTGGCGCAACGGCGATGCGCTTAAGCAGCGCGCTTTTGCCTATGCCCTGCGTATCAGTCACAAAGTCAATCACATCGGAAATCGATTTGTACATCGGACTTCCTTCAAAACTTGAAAGGAGCATCTTGGCGGCAGAAAGATAGAATACATCGTCGGTTGTAATGCTGTTGAGTGCCAAATCAAATTTCTCAAAATAATAATAACCGCCCTTTTGCCGGTCAAATTCAAGCGGTGCATTGAAATTAGTGCGCAGCATATCAATATCTCGGTTGATTGTCGCCTCGCCAACATTTGAATAGCCTGTTTCTTCCAAATAAAGACGGCGGAGCTTCTTGTTGTCAGGGTAAAGCCCTGCTTTGATTGCATTGTGAATAATGATAAGCCGCTGAATCATCTTCTTATTAATCTGACGTGCCGGTTGTTTCTGATTTTTCTGTTTCATAGCCACAGTATAACACGGCTCTCTATCATTTCGTGATAGTGACGAATAAAAAATCTTTCCAGCACTATCATGAAATGATGGCTTACATTAAAACTCGATGGAACCATATAAAAAAAAGGATTTTTAAAAGGCTGATTTAAACGAACTGAATCTTGCAGAAAATTCTCCGGTGGATAATATTACGATATTTGAGCGCAGAGGAAGCAGGTGGAAAGCTGCTCAGACACTGGAAATGCCGAATCGCCAAATGAAAATTAGCCAAAACGCCAAGTAAAAATGCGCCAAATCGCCAAATGAAAAAATCTGCATATCAACAGTACATTTTTATCATGTTGACAGACTGTTATCATCTTGAAACAGTACTATTTTTATCATGCTGTCAGACTGATATTATCTTGTAAACAGACTATTTACAAATTGCAAATAGACTATTTACATCTTGCAAACAGGCTGTTTACAAGTTGTAAATAGACTGTTTACATCTTGTAAACAGGCTGTTTACACGAAATGATAGCGCGCTGTGCTATTAATAATGCACAGGGGGAATGTATGAAATATTCTTATTCTGAAACTGAACTTAAATGCTGCCGCAAAGTTGAGGAGCGTTATTCTAAATGGATGGAAGATCATTGGTATTCAGGAGCAAAAGCAAAATTTGAATGGACTGAAGAAAATGTCCGCCGCATTCTTACGCTCAATGATGCGATAATCCAAAAAGAAAATAGCCTCTACCGGCTGCTTT
>JAGCTZ010000006.1 GCA_017963165.1 Treponema sp. | reverse complement strand
TTCAAGAAGCAGGAACATCATCGTTACAACGGGCGTTCCTTTTAAGGCAGCACCATCATGGCTTCTTGATACCATAATCAAGTCATGCAAGGAACAGAATATTCAGCTCAAAGTAGACGGGCTTTTCATATCATTGTATCGTGCCGGACTTATTCAGTCGAACCCTAAGCTTGAAGCTTATTTCAAAGAAAACATTCCGGCTCTACTCATAGAAAGCTCTTCGGCAGAAATTTTTGATGCGCTGCCGTCTTTTGCAAAATCTCTGGCAATATCAGACACAAAAGAATGGGACTATCACTACAGCATGATTACAGCTGGCGAAAGGACAATCTTTATTCCGGAGATTGTTCTTTTGATTATTCTGCTTTCAACTGCTGCAATTTCGCTATTGTATATATGCATTTTTTCACTTTTTACAAAAAAAAGCACGCCTTCGCATATCAAGGAAATAAAAAAATCATGGTTTCTGCTTCCGATGATGATTGTTATTACATGGCTCTTGTTTTATGCGGCGCAGCTTATTGCAAAGCAGGTTTACCCTAACTGGTTCTTTCATCTTTTCGGAGCATGCATACTAAAAGCTTCGCTTGCTTTCATGCTGTTTTCAATACTTGCATTGTTTCACAGGCTAATTCCTTTTTCTACAAATGATTATGCATACGCATGGCTTCTTGTAATAATCTGCTTTGCAAACCTCTTTATTTTTTCATCGTTCGACCTTTCTCTGCTTCTCATTTTCAGCACAGAACTGCTGCTTGCGTTGATTTTTTTAAGGGTAAAGCACATTTTTCCGATGGTGCTTATCGGCTTTATAATGATTCTGCCGTTTGTGCTTATGGCAGTTGCAATTGTTATGATGCCGAGACAGAATATCCTTTTCAGGTTTTTCAACGCTACTTTTGCAGAAAATGCGCTGATTGCATGTCTCATCATCCCAGCTGAATTTACATGGGTGCGTATTGCGGCAAGACTCGGCATATTCGGAAGAAACCACAAGCACAAGCATTTTCCGTATGCCATAAGTGTCGCAATCTTTTTAACAGCATCTCTTTCTGCCGTAATTATTTTTCAGAACAGCTCTCAGCAAAGAATCACATTTGCACCTGCAGCAAAACAAGAGCAGCCTGAATTAGACGCGCTAAGTTTTGAAGTTTCTCGCACAAAAATAATGAACCGCGATAGAATTGATTTGCAGATAAATTCAAGCAAGATGATTCTCAATCTTGAAATAAAAGTTTTGGCTGAAGATGGAATTGCCGTTTACGATGCGAATTTTCCATTCCAATCGCTGAACGGCAACCACGAAGCTTCGTTCATTCTTGGCGATTATCCGCCAAATCCGTTTACTGTTCAGTTTACGTGCGAAAACAGCATACCTATAAAAATTGAGGCAAGAGCTTATTTAAAGACGAAAGAATTCGGAACTGTTCAAGA
Organism: Treponema sp.; assembly: GCA_017963165.1. Next base: position 17,975 of record JAGCTZ010000006.1, on the reverse strand, counting down.
GTCAAAAACGCTGATCGTTCAGCCTGCCGGAGGAAACTGATGTTTCTGCATGTAGATTTAGACGCGTTTTTTGCGTCTGTCGAGCAGCTTGATTTTCCGCAATACAGAGGCAAGCCCGTTATTGTGGGCGGCGACCCAGATTCAAGGCGGAGTATTGTTTCGACATGTTCCTATGAAGCAAGAAAATACGGCGTGCACTCGGCAATGAGCGCGGCGCAGGCAAAGATGCTTTGCCCTGACGGAATCTTCGTTAGAGGGCGTATGTCACGCTACCACGAAAAATCAAGGGAAGTTATGAGCATTTTTGACGAGTTTTCGCCCGACATACAGCAGATGTCTATTGACGAAGCTTTTATTGATTTGACCGGCACAGAACGGCTTTTCGGCCCGCCCGAAGAGACTGCAATGCGCCTTAAAGCAGAAGTAAAATCACGCACGGGCCTTACTGTTTCGGCCGGGCTTGCATCCAACAAGTATGTCGCAAAAGTCGCTTCTGGCATTTCAAAACCAGACGGCTTCTGCTTTGTAAAGCCGGGTGAAGAAGCTGAATTCATGCAGTCTCTTCCGCTGGAAAAGCTCTGGGGAGCCGGGCCCAAGACTTTGAGCAAGCTGCGCGAATCTGGCTTTTTTTCTATAAAAGAGATTGCGAATGTTTCAGAAGAGGCGCTTCAGCGTGGATTTGGTATTGCTGGCGGCTCTTTCCTTTATAACGCGAGTCATGGTCTTTCGGCAGAGACTTTTGCATCAGAATCGAAGAACCATTCGATAAGCGCAGAGCACACTTACCCTTACGATTTAACAGATCCTTATGTTATAGAAACTGCACTTATGCAGCTCTGCGAAGAGGTGCGTTACAGAACAGAAACAGAAGGCGTTTACAGCAAAACAGTACATCTCAAAATAAGATACGGTGATTTTTCGACGACAGGAATTCAAAAAACGTTTCAGTCTGACGTTGACACTTTTGATTTTCTTTTTAAGGCTGTCAAAGAGCTTTTTTATTCGAAATGGCATAAAGGCTACGGAATCAGACTGCTTGGTGTGGGTATGTCTAACTGCACGGACAAGTCTGATTCGCAGGGCGAGCTTTTTGATTTTGGCAATGACAATCTGCGTAAGCTTGAAAAGACAATTATCAAGCACAACTCAAAAAAGAATGTGCCGAAGATTCAAAAAGCAAGGCTTCTTCTAAATTCTAAGCAGGAACAAGACGAATAAACAGATTTAATCCAAAAAAATCGGTTATTGAGCGGAGTCGAAATAACCGATTTTACATTTATTGTGGCTTCGACTACGCTCAGCCACCATGCAATCTGCTGATTATAAGTAAATCATTCAACGGTATGTGCTTTTTCTTTGTTTTCAATAATAGGGCTTGTCTTTTTCTATATCCGAAGAAGAAATTACAAAATATTTACCGTATTTTCCTAATTCTACACTTTTTATAGACTGGTATGAATCAGAAACATAATCAAACAATCCGTTTATAAATCTGTTTCCGTAAAAATCAACGGCAAGAGACATTATATCAAATACAGAGTCTAGAATTTTATTATCAGATACAGAAGCCATCACTTTGTAAACATTAAGCATATCTTCTGAATCCGCAATGCTATAAGAAGAAAAATTAGATCTTAGTCTTTTGCTAAAGAACTCTTTATTAGGAATATTTGTTATTACAAAGCCTTTTGCTATATTAGTCTGATATTCTGGTTTATATGTAATAAGCATACAAAGACCATAATCTTTTGAACGGATCAACTTATTTGAAGCATATATCCCAGAGTGATTTATGGCAATTGCTTTGTATGCAGTAGTTCCGATTACTATAAACAACATCAAAATCACAGGAACTGCTATAGCAATAAAGATGCCATTGATTCTAGAAAAAGATCCTCTTCTTCTGGAGGAATGCCTGTCAGAAGTGCGAGTTCTGCTACTACTTGTTTTATCTGAGTTATGTAATCTTCTTCTATGATATGACATAAATTTGCTCCTATTTTTGTTATAGTTTCATTGCACTGGCTGCTACATCCTCCATTTCCTGGCGTATATAGTTCATTGCAGATTCAAATTCATTTTCCTCTATAAATTTCTTATAAGCATGAAGAATGTAGTTTTTGTACAGATAAGTGTCTCTAAAATCTGCATTTTCAAGATTTTCAGCCTTTGCTATACAGAACGGACATTCAGTAATAAGACCATCTTTCATTAAAGATTCAAAATCAGAATCCTCTTTCTTGTTGCACATCCATACATTATTCCATAAGTCAAAATCATTATCAGATCCAATTCCTAAATGATAGTTTTTATGATGTTCCCAAATTTTTTCAATTAAATCTTCATAGTCAGTAGTATTTACTAAGTAATAAGATTTATAAACACCTCTAAATGATTCCAAAGCATATTTTTCATCTTCTTTCGTTGTAGAAAATATAGCACCCGAATCTATAAGGTCTTTTAAGTCAACGTCTATCATTTGCTTTAAATCGTTTTCATGCGTAAGTTCAACAAGTTGCTCATATAAAACAGATGCAAGTATATCTCTGTATAAATATGTGTTAAAGATTGATTCGGTATCATCCATGCAGAAAGGACAAATCTTGTTAAAATATTTTCCTTTCAACTTCTTTCCTTTCTTAAAGTGATGCTCATCATGATAAGTTTTTAATTCACTAACAGTATCAAGGAAAGAATCTGTAAATACAATATTACGACTGTCATCTTCAATCTCTAAAAACTGATTATTTTTATTTTTAAAAGTATCCTCTGTTTCATAAACAAGTGAGGTAAACTGTTTTTTTTCCTTTTTTGCATGAGAACACTTAGATAATCCAAAAATGCAAACTATACAAATTACTAAAAATCCAAATCCATTTTTGACTTCATCAGCCATACAAGCCCCCCTTAATCCTCATATTTTGTTCTAGGCCGAACTTTTTTGCTTGTGCCTTTATTCTTAGACTCTTCACTTTTTGGCTCAACTTTCTTTGGCGCTTCTTTTTTAGGTTCAACCTTCTTAGCCTCAGGGTAGGTTTCTTTTTTACGTTCAGCCTCTAGTTTTTGTTTTTCAGCTTCAAGACGCTTGCTTTCAGCCTCTGCCTTTTGCCTTTCAGCTTCAAGCTTTTGTCTTTCAGTCTCAGCTCTTAGTTTTTCAGCCTCTGCCTGTTGTCTTTCAGCTTCCAGCTTTTTTCTTTCTTCTTCTAGCTTTTTACTAGCTGCATTATTTTTTTCAGCTTCAAGACGCTTACGCTCTGTTTCTGCCTTTTGCCTTTCAGCTTCAATACGCTCAGCCTCTGCCTTTTGTCTTTCAGTCTCAGCTCTTAGTTTTTCAGCCTCTGCCTGTTGTCTTTCAGCTTCAATACGTTTGCTTTCAGCCTCTGCCTTTTGCCTTTCTGTCTCAGCTCTTAGTCTTTCAGCTTCTGCCTTATGCTTTTCAATTTCTGCTTTTTGTCTTTCTTCTTCAGCAGCCTTTAATTCCTTGTCTTTTAATTCTTTATCAGTCAATCTTCCCAAACCAGCTTTGCTGTTTTTATTTCTTTGGGCTTCACGTTCTTCATTTGTAATGTTTCCAAATCCTGCAGCACTATTAGCATTTCTTTCAGCTTCAAGACGCTTACTTTCAGCCTCTGCTCTTAGTCTTTCAGCTTCTGCCTTATGCTTTTCAATTTCTGCTTTTTGTCTCTCTTCTTCAGCAGACTTTAATTCCTTGTCTTTTAATTCTTTATCAGTCAATCTTCCCAAACCAGCTTCGCTGTTTTTATTTCTTTGGGCTTCACATTCTGCATTTGAAATGTTTCCAAATCCTTTTTTTTCATTTTCTTCCTGTTCAACTTTCAGTTCTGCGTTTGTAATTCTGCCATAACCTGAATTTCCGTTATCATTTCTCTGTTTTTCACATTCTGCATTTGTAATGTAGCCAAGTCCTTTTTTTTCATTTTCTTCCCGTTCAACTTTCTGTTTTTCAGCAACCTCAGGTCTTTCAGCATCAGTTACCCTACCATAACCTGCCAACGCATTAGCCTTACGCTGATTTTCAAGTTCCGCATTAGTAAAAGCTCCCAGTCCTTTATCAGAGTTCGTTCTTCTCTGTGTATCACATTCATTATCTGTTATTTCACCCAAACCAGCTTCAGCATTTGCCTTTCGTTGCTGTTCTACCTGAAAATCAGTTATATTTCCATAACCTTTCAATCCATTTTTAGACTGCTGTGACAATTTTTCTGTATTTGTAACAGGTCCGAAACCATCGTTTTCATTTTTTCTTTTCTGCTCCTCATGGTTTTCGTCAATTTTATCGCTAATTTTGTCTTTCTTGTCTTTTATCCAGCCTGATACTTTATTTGCAACATAAATTCTTTCACCTCCAGATAAAGAAGTCTCCGTTTCCTCTGCGACCGCAGGTAATGAGAAAAGTGCAAAAAAAACAATGTTTACAGCCAGAAGTTTATAAAGAATTTTCATTATTCTACCCCAGATATTTTTTTATTTGCTATTTCCAAAATGTTCTGTTCTTTATTATCCCTTACGTCACAGGAAGTCATAGATACAGAAGAATCATCAAGATATGCAATACCATTACCGTTGCTATATGCCTCACAGTGTGTGAGGTCACAGCGTGATGAATCTGCAAATATAAAACCTGTTCCATTATTGTGATGACTTTTTACAGAGTCCAAAGTTGCAGAACAAGTTCCCCTTATTGTAACACCACTGCTCAAAATTGACAGATCACAGTTCTTTATTTCAGCAGAACCGTTTCCTACTGTAATACCTGCAGTTTCCATATCAGTCATCTTGACATCATCTATTTTTATGTTTGCAGAACTTTCAGATAAAATTCCAGTAAAAAGATCATGGAAATAAGATTTCTCTATATTTGTTTTAGACTGTTCCAAACACAGACATCCAATCGGAGTATAATAGTAATCTTCTTCAGCCATATAAAAATTTGATATCTCGCAATCAATCATTTCAAGAGAAGAACTGCCTTTTGCAAGACATCCCTTTGACAAAGAGGAATCAAGCTTACATGAAGAAAGCCTGAATGCAGAGTTGTCTAGAAGAACAATACCAAACAGATTGTGTGTAATTATATCAGAAGAACAGTCAACATGAGCACTGCCGTTTGACACAACCGCACACGTTGAATTTCCGTAGAATTTTGAGCCGGATATCAGGACATTCGACCTGTCAAAAGCAAAAAGACCTATCTTTGAATTTACAACAGAACAGTTTTCAAGTACTGCATTTCCAGAAATTACAGTTATGCCGACAAGAGGATTGGATACAACAGCAACATTAGAAAGCCCCGCAATATCAGAAATTCTTATTGCAGAGCTATAGTTTTCTGCCAAAGGATTTGTTGGAATATAGCTGTTTATGTCAAAACTTTCTGCATTATCATCATTCAGTAAAGGCAATACAGCATTTACAAAAGGTGCATCATCAGAAATAAAATCTGAATATGAATTGAATTCAAGTCCGCTGTCCTGAGTTACAAGAACATTATCCATCACGGCTCCGCCAGACATTACGACAGATTCTTCAGCACCTAAAACAATTGTTGCAACAGTTTCACTAGTAAAATAATCCGTCTTCATTGGTTCACCAAAACCACGTATCATTATCTTTTTGCTGATATTTAAGGCACCTTTATATACACCTGGAGTTACAAGAATGACATCTCCAGCACTGGCTGCATTAATGGCATCCTGTATTGTAGTATATTGACCTTCTTCACTGCCAACAAAAAGTTCATTTCCGTTAAATTCCTCAAAAATAGACTTTTTAACAGACTCATTGTCTACATAAACTTCTTCGCTTACTTTTTCATACTCTGTTTCAGCAGACGGTGTTAGAATCTTAAAAGCTGCAAATCCAATTACCGCAATCGCAACTACAGCAGCTGCAATAGGAATAAAGAGTTTTTTTGAGCCATTATTTGCTACAGGTTGAGGAACAGAAAGACTGCTGTTTACAGAAATAATATTGTTTTCTGATTTCTGTATATTTTCCTGTTTTTCAAAATCTTTCCATTGAGAATCTGAAATCTCATATTTGTTAGCCGACACTCTTAAATCTGTGTAATCATTGCTTGAAAGATTTGAAACATCATGATTATTTTTATAATCATTAAAATATTTCTCCCTGAAATTTTCAATTACATCTTTCAGAGTTATATTTTTTTCTTTGCAAAATGAATCAAAGTCACTCTTCCATTTTGCCTCATCCCAGTCAGCAAAGAAAGATTCGCCTTTATCAACCTTTGTATATTCCTTATATTTTTCTAATACTTTTTTCCAGTTTTTATCTGTACCAACTTCAATCTTCTTGTCTTCTATATATTTTTTTACAGAACTTTCAACATCAAGGATTGTTAGATTTTCAGGAAGGCCAGATTTATTATTGCGAATTTCCCGATATGTCTCGTTAAGACGTTCTTCAAATTTTTTCTCAAAGTTATTTACTTTTGAAAGTCCTGATTCCACCGCCGTATTATATATAGAAGCTTTTTCTTCAAGTTCCAGAATGCCGTCAGAACATTTTTCTTTCATCAAGGAATAAATATTCTCCCACAGTCTGTTTTCCATGAATTTAGAAATTTCTTTAAACTCTGACGATGTTAATACCAGCGGTTTTAAAATTTGTATGATTTTTGTTATTGAGTCGCTCTTTTCTGGATCTTTTCTATTGTATTTTTTATCATTCTCACTCTGCCAAAAATCAAAAACATTTTCTACGCTTTTTTGAAAATCGGACCAGGCACTTTCATCCGGCTCAACAAAAAGAGGAAGCCCAAAAGAAGTAAAAAATTTTTCTGCACTTATTTTACCGTCAGAAAAGAAAAACTTATAAGCGATACTATCAAAATTATCTCTATCAGAATCATTTAGATAATCGTATGGTTTTACAAAAATTTCGTAAAATTCATCAACTGAACATGCTGCGGAAAGCTCAACTTTTGCATTTTGCTTTTTCTTTCTCTGACCAGAGGCTTTTTTCTGTTCCGGCTTTACATTGGCATTTCCATCCGCAAATGTAAAGTCATCTTCTTGTCCAAGCGTAAATTCTTCGTCCATAATTTAAATTTCCCTAAAAAGTAAAGTCATCTTCTTTAAGAGCATTTTCTATAATCGCTTTCTGCTCTTCTTCTGAGATTGAATTCTTGCGCTTTATTTCTGCTTTTACAGATTTGCCAGTCTTTAAATCAACTCCTGCAACTTGAATGATGCCGTTTATGTCTATAGAAAACGTCACCTGCACTTTATCGGTACTGACATGACTGCCTTCCAGAGGAAGCACCGCATTTCCAAGTTCATCACATTCAGAAGGATTCTCACTTTCTCCCTCAAGAACGGTAATGGAAACTTCTGCTCTATCATCAAAGCCCAGTGGTACAGCCATAGTTCTTTCTGCAGGGTACTGTTCATCTTTATTTAAAAACTTTTTTGCAAAATCTTTTCCGCCTTTATGTCCCTTAAGGCTTATAGAAGCAGGAAGAACACTCTTTGCAGATTCAATCATTGTGGAAACGCGTTCTCCTGATTTTTCCATTTCTTCTATTTCTGAAATTTTATTTTTATCGCCGTCAACTTTGTCATAGTCAGGCTTTTTTGCAAGAGTCTGCACAACGGCTTTTTTGCCTTCCTTTTCACAGATGTTGTAAAAAGCTTTTATTGCAGCACCTTCTGACACACATGTTTTAGGGTTTACAAGTCTAAATGCAATATCCTTGTCTGTTAAATCCTTCAATGCATTTTGAACTGCAAAACAGTTACTCATGCTTCCTACAACAAGTATAGTGTCAATGTCTGACCAGGTTAAATTCTTATTTGCCAAAAGTCTGCTGCAGTAGTCCATGCACTTATCTGTTAAAGGTTTTGTAATATTTACAAAATCAGCACGAGTTATTGTTTTTGTAAACTCTTTTCCTCCATAAGTAATGGAGATTTCTGCAGTATCATTATCAGTAAGAAGTTTTTTTGCCGACTCTGCATCCAGCCTTAACTTCCCAAGTACATTGTCAACTTCTTCACCTTTTTCTGTATAAAGGTCAATAAAATATTTTTTCTTAAAAGCATCTACCATATAGCTGACCAAGTACTGATCCCAGTCAGCACCACCTAGCATTGAATCTCCGTCCAAACATTCAATGTCCGCCTTTTTTCCATTGGGAGTAGATTCCATGTTGACTATGGTAACATCAAAAGTTCCGCCTCCTAAGTCAAAGACAAAAACTTTTTCCTTATTCTTATCGGACTTTGTTCCATAGGAAAGGGAGGCTGCTACAGGCTCTGTAATTACTTCAATAACATCAAGTCCTGCAAGCTTTCCTGCAAGACGCGTTGCTTCTTTTTTGTCCTGTCCAAAATATCCAGGGCAGGTAATTACAACTTTTTTTAATTCCTGACCAAGTGCTGTTTCTGCATCCTTCTTAAGCTGGGCAAGTATTTTTGAAGAGATTTCTTCTGGAGAAAATGTCTTGCCCCAATAGTTATACGGATTATAAGCTCTTTTTCTTTTGTTAAAACGAACTTCGTCCTTGCTTTTTCCCATTTCGCGCTTTACAAGAGTAACAAGATTTTTTGCATCGCAAGAAGCTTTTTCTTTAGCTCTTTTGCCTATGGTAAACTTATTTGGAATCTTATCATCAAAATATACTGCAGAAGGAGTTATATATTCTCCGTCACGGTTTTTTATGACAGTAGTCTTTCCGTTTTCGTCAATAGCAGTAACACTACAGTTTGTAGTGCCTAAGTCAATTCCTAATAAATATTCCATAATTTTAATTTACTCCCATTTCGTGCTTTATAATTTCTATTTGACGTTCCCTGTCGGGATGCAGAGGAAACTCAAAATCCTTTGCAAAATTATTAAGCTTGTCATCATCAAGACCTTCAAGCAATATGTTTATATCAACCTTTTTTACAAGTCTGTTAACGTCATTTTTAGACATCTCAAGAACATCTTCATCGGAACGCCCGGAAACCTCATTTGGAAAGTTCTGCCTGTACATATAAGCTCTTGCAAAATCCTCACAATAGTCAAGCAGCAAAGACCTTATATACTCTTCCGATTCTGTAAGTTCTTCCGAAACATTTACGCTTTCTTCTGAAACCTCATATTCTTTTATGGCATCCTTGTTAAATTTCTTAAACAAGGTGTTGTAGTGCTGGAGTTTCTTGTAATCCATATACAAGTAATCCTGAAAATATGAAATTGCACCAAGTGTAAATTCTTTTTTTACATTGACAGTCTGATCTATGTCATTCATGTCTTTCAGTTTTATTTCAAGAAGGTCTTCTTCAATCTGTTCCGGGTGTACAACAATTTTCTGCATTTCCAGATAGTTTGTGGTATCTTTTGTAAGAAATGTTTTTTGGGAAAGGTTGTCAGCCCTTGTTCTCATAAGTCTAAGGCCTTCTGATGCAAAAGTATTAAAATCTTCCCTGCCCACTTCTATTTCACAAAAACCTTCTTCTGCTTTTTTTTCAATGTAACTGTCAACAAAATTTATAAAATCAGAAGGATTCTTTGTAATGCTCTGTCTGTCTTTTTCCTGTCCATTGTCAGATGCCCAGTTTCTAAATACATCTTTCGCAACAGCTTCAATTCTGGAACTTTTTGCAGGTCCAAAATTCTTGCTTTCTATCAGTTCCAGTCGTTTTGAGTAATCTTCCTGTTCCAGCTGAGATATTATGTAGTAGTAACTAGGAACTTTTTTTATAAATTCCTTTTTCTGTGCAATCTGAACTTTCTTTTTTTCAAGCTTTTCTTTCATAAGCTTAAGATCACTGATAAGTTCTTCACAAATTCCTGTAGGATTTCTGGAATTTGAACTTTGATCTTCCAGATGAACACGGAAACATTCCAACAGTTCCTTTTTTATCTGAGTCCTCATATACTGTTCAAGAGGCAACGAAAGAAGCACATTTTCTATAAGAAGCTGTCTGATTGGAATGAAGAACGGCAGTTTATAGAGTGTTGACTCTTGGAGCTTGCGGACTTTTTTTTCAGCATCCTCAAAGCTTTTATCTAAAGAAACTTCTTTTATGCCGTCAATGGCTTCTTTTAGGCTAGATGTCCAGTTTTCAAATGCTTTCTTTACAGATTCTACATAGTTTATGTAGCTGTTGATATTGCCTGTAAGCCTGTTGATTCTAAAAAGACTTTTCCATCCTTTTTCCAATTCCAGAATAAGATTTTCAAGTTCACTTTCTACAAAACCATTGTAATGGAATCTAAGTTCGTCAAGTTTTTCGTCTATATTTTTGCGGCATTCTTGAACATATTCATTTATGTCAGTCTTCTGTCTGGTTATATATTTTGGAATCAACTTTGTAACGAGAGAACTGTTATTTCTCATAAAAATATCAACAGCAAGATCCGCTGGAAACTTTCCATCCTTAGGAACATCTATCATCTCAAAGAATTTTTCCCTAAAGGCTTCGCTGTTTGTTCCCACAGGTCCCTTTCCTAAAAGACAATCTGTGACTTTATCTTCAAGCGTATATTTCAGGAAATAACGCTGTAATTCAGAAAGTCTGGAAATTTGAACCATTGTAAAGCCGCAAAAGCACTTGTCTTTAGCTGTAGTGTCAGCTCCTATTTTTTGCTGCATGTTATCTACAATGCCTTTGCAATTACTCATCAAGTAAAAAAGCTCATAGTACATTCTTTCTGCAAAAACCTGGGATGTCATTGTATTTACAGCATCCTGATCACCAGGAGTAACAAATATGTAATTGCGGGAAAAAGTGCCTGTAGGGCAACTCATTTCGGGAATTTCTCTTCCGCTAGCATCTTTAAATGATGGCTTGTAAAACTGATCTTTGCACACTTGTTCCATTTTTTTAAAGAAGTTTGCAATGTCACTAAGTTTTTCAGCCGAACAGTTAATTTCAGTTCCCAGCTTTTCTGAAAAAGTAAAAAAGCCAAGAACTTCATCATCATTACGCAAAATAGTGTTATTATGCTGCTCTAGAATTACAGGAACAATGGAATATTCCAATCCATAACGGGAAGTTACATCTTCATACAAGTCGCCTATGAAAATATAGGAGAACTTGCCGTTCCATTGCTTTGTGGAAGTTTTGGCAACGGCTGCAGAAATTCTTTCCGAAACCTCTTTATAGTTAAACTTATTCTTAAAGACAAGAGGATGTACGGAAATTGTATCCTGCAGTTCCTTAGGCATTTGATAAATGCGTTCATCCCAAATGTTTTCAAACAGCTTCAGAGTCTTTTCGCCAAATTCTCCAAGACCAATAAGAATTACGTCTTTCTTTTCCATATTTCACGACCTTTTATGAATTACAATATTGGAGGAACAGGAGGAACACTTCCTGGTACTGGAGGTGGTGCTGTAAATATACCGGAAAGCTCTGGAACAGTTTCTGCCATTGCCCAACCTGAAAAACCTTCCGCCCACACAAGAGTCTGCCTGTTGAATTTTCCTGCACTGAACATCTGCTTCAGTTCAGAAACACCAAATTCGCCTGCATCTTTTCCATCCAATGCAACATGATATTTTTTTTCACCAGGTACAGGAGGAACATTAGCTGCAGTTGCAGGGGTAGCAGTATTTGAAGCAGTTTTTGCAAAACGCTCTGCAGCAGATTTTGCAATTTTTTCTTCTTTTACATGTCTTCCACCACAATACTCTACAGAAAGCTCATCCAAAACATCAATATCTTTGTCAGTCATTCCAAAAGGCAGTTTTTTACGACTTTCATCATAGCAAGTCTTTAAACGCTCAAACAATACATCCTTTAATTCAGAAGTATTAAAGCTTTCTATATCGTATTTTACTCCTGCAGAAACAATAGCAACCTTTTCCATGTCATCAAACCGTGTACTTTGAGCCAGATGTAAAACTTCTTCAAAAGAATTTCCAAGCTCATATGAAGGCGTGTCTCGGTCAAACTTAATGTCTTCCTGAGTAAGGAATTTTACAGATAATTTTTCTATACTCAGTCTGCGAAGAGCTAAAGCTAAAAGAAGTTCTTTTCTAAAGTTGGCTTCAAGTATTGTTGGAGAATCTGCAGCCTCATCCAAATCGAACAGCCTTAAAGGCCCAAACATGTGCAGAACTTCTTCTTTTAGACCTTGCTTTTCGTTTTCAAGCTGCTGATCCTTTACGGCTTTTTTATATTCTTCTTTGTATGGACCTGACACAGTTGTTACGGCACGCAAAGGGAATCCTGCAACAGTTTTCAAAATGTTTATTTCAGATTTGTTTTCTGAAGGAATTAAGGTCAAGTCACTTTTTGCACCTGTAAGGATTTTTGCCTTAAGACATTTTCCATAACGAGGACAGCGCTCATCATCATTTGAATTTGCCCCACCCTCATCAAACGGGCATGCAAACTGTTTACCCTGACTAACAGATGTAAGATCTTTACAGTATCTGACATATTCACTTTCATTAGGAATAGTAATTGCAAAGAAAACCTTTCCGTTTGTATCCAAACCAGCCTTTGACATTTCCTGTCCATTAAGCTTTAAATAAACCTTTGAATTTGCAATATAAGTTCCACTTGTAAGGTTTGCAAGCTTTTCAGGCTCCTCCAAAAGCCTTTCGCCTATATCAACTTTTGAAACTGGCTCAAAGAACGGTTCTTCTGCTTTACGCAAAAGCATGGTAAGGATGCTTACTTCTGGCAAAGTTCCAAGTCTCTGATAAGATTTTCCAAATACAGAATCATCTTTAAGCTTTTTAGAAAGATTTTCGAACTCTCTGTCCAAGCCGTCTTCTGCCATAAGTTTGTTATACATTCCCTCAACATCGGTTTTGTAATTGAATATTATTTCACAGAAATTATCAGACTTACCGCCCTTATTCTTGTAAATATAGTCGTCAACCTCTTCCTTCAACTTTTTAAGCTTGTTAACGGAATTGTTCAAAACAAGACTTCTAGATTCAAGTTCCTTAAGCACTCCATCCGCAATGTGAATGTTGTTTTCAGTAACCTCGTTAAAGAACTGACGTATCCATGTGGCAATAATATTGGCTGTTTTTGCTTCCATCAAGTCTTTACATGTCTCCAAAGCATCTTCATAAGCTTCCTGCTGCTTTTTCTTTCCGCCAATAAAAGAATCTACAGCTGCATCAAGTTCCTGAATTTTTTCATCAAACTCCGATTCTTTATCTTTTATGATTTCTTTTGTAGATTCAATCTCTTTTCTGAATTTTTCGGATGCTTCCGTAAATTTTGCAAACACAAGCTTGGTAAAATCGTAAGCACGGACTAATGAACCGCGTACCATTTTCTTGCTACCGTCTGCAGGTTTATTTTCCGTATCTTCTGCAAGCTTAAGGTCTACAAAATCTGCAATTCTTTCGTCAAAGTCTGAAAGGAATTTCTTTACAAGATCTCTTGCACGTATGGCATTCTGAATCTTGAACTTAGCAAAATCCTTTTCCATGTCTTCTTTAAATTCACGAACCTTTTTTACCAGTTCTGTTTTATCAAGTTCTTCAAAATTGTCTGCAGCATTTCCTACTTGGTTTTCTATAAAATTAGTAAAAGTATCTGTTACAGAATCTTCAGAAGATTCTTTATACAAGTTAAAGTTTTCTTTTAACAGTTCTGTATCAGGATTTGATTTTGAATCATTAAAGAACCTTGTAACAATAGGTTCTATTTCTGCATTTTGATATGAAGAATCCAAAATGACATTAAAATATTCAGATGCAAACTTAAATGCACATATTTGAGTTATTTTCCTTCTTGGATACAAAAGAGCAAAAGCTCCCATTCCCCTGTACCATATAGGTTTATTCAAATTATTATCATTCTTACATACTATAGGGTCTACATTATTGTTCATAGACTGCCATTTGTCTGCAGCTTCACTTCCTGTAAGAAGATATATGAAACGTGCAACCATGTCTGCAAATTCTTTCGGGGATCCAAAAGAAAGACCTGCCTCATTTGTTTTGTCAAATATATAAGGATAGTCAAAAGCCTGTAATGCAGTCTTACTATAATCCCATGTATCAGAATTTACATTTCTGTATGCCGGATAGAACTGTCGATAAGGAGATGAAAAATTATCTATGTTCATAAAATGATCTAATTCTACAAGTGAAGCATAGCAGTTTTGTTTGAGTTTAAGATCACCTTGTATGCCATCATATATAGAAGCAAGAGCAAGCATACTGTAAATTTTAACAACAATGCCAAGCTTAGCTGCAACAAATCTTACAAGATACGCTAAATCCAAAAATGTTCCGGAACCTGTTCCACCGCATATAGAACCGCAGATAAATACATTTGTAAAGTTTCCACAATTATTTTCACCAATGCCATAACTTCTTGCAACATCGGTCGTAACTGCCTCTCCAAGAATTTGCTCCAGCTTTGTTCTTACAGACTGGGCATTCCATGCAAATGAAAATCGCCCTACTGGCTTCATTTGGCTTGCACCACCAGAAAGCATATTAGGGTTAAGTTGATGTCTTTTTGAATAAGGAAACCAACTCTTTATTTCTGGAAAAGCGTCCAGCTCCAAAGTCGAAGTAATGCCTTCACCTCCAAGACTGAACATCTCTGTATTAGGATCAAGCTTTATGTCATCTTTTATAGTCTTGATTTCACTTGAAACAGAATCTATTCGTATGTCTGTATCAAGGCTGAAAAGTTTTAAAAGAGGAAAATCCTTCATTCCGTTTGGAGAATTTTCTATTATCATCTTTTTAAGTGAAAGCAGTGTGTTTTTACCAGTGCCTCCTACTCCAATAACTACTGTTGGTTGAAAAAACTTAGCCATTTACAAACTCCTTATTTTTTTTCCTCATTCAAATAATCAAAGATTTTATTGTTAAACTGAAATATATGATCTTTTTTAAGAACATCTTCTGTCTCTGAACTCAGTTCCCTAAGACAGTACAATACGACAACAATAAGAATCAAAATCAAAAAACATGGGATGGACACAAAAAGAATTATTTTTTTAGGCAAGAACATTGCAATGTTTTTCTCAGATTTGCCTAAAACATCCAAATCCGCATCCTTTACACCCATAATGCCCTCAAAAGAAGTTCCCTCAATAATTCCAGAAACAAGTTTAGAAACAGTCGGATTTTCCACAATGTCTTTTTTTGCAGCCTCGTTGTATGGAGCAAAAAGCTGCTGAACAGCATCTACTGTATACTGCTCAGGAACATCCTTAAGCATTGGCACTCCATTCACCTTAAAAAGCTGCATTGCAGTATCAAGCGTTTCAAAAAATGGACTTCCCTTATTGTCTTTAAAAGTTATGGCAGCTTCTATTGCAGAGTTTAAAGCTTTTTCTTTCTGCTCTTCAAATTTTTCAACAGCTTCTGCATTGTTGACATCAGAAATATCTACAAATATAGAAATATCAGTAGAATAATTTTCAAGCATTCCGTCCAGAACTTTCTTAAGATTGTCACGGTTGTTTTTTGCATATAAATCATGAGACTTATTTACAACCTCTGTCTGAATGGATTTTCCAACTTCCCTTACTACATCTCCAATATTATACAGTGCAAACGGAAAGAAAAGGAACGTTGCAAACACAAGCACTATAGTTCCTATGCCTAAACCGATTTCGGTTTTTCTATTTCCATAACCAGTTATATTTGTAAGGTATTTCCAACCTATGAATCCAATAATTAAAAGTATAAAAACAAGGATTCCCCAATAAATAAAACCTGTCATTCCTTATCTCCTTACTTTTTAAATTTAATTGTTACTGAACTTCCATCTTTCAGAACAAGCTTTATTCCGGTTCCAAGCTTATATTCTTCAAGATTTTTTTCCTGACCTGGAGCAAATAAAGCAGTGTTTCTTGGTGTAATTTTAAAACTCTTGCTTCCTGTTCTTTCAAGTGTTCCTATGACATCTGGATATGCATTTCCTTCCATTTTAAAAGGAACTCCTGTTTTAGAACCAAAGTCAGCCTTTTTATGAATTCTCATTGATACAGAGCGTGCCTTAGAATTGTTCTTTCCAACAATCTCAAGCTTAAGCTTTATAGGAGCAGTTGCCTTTAGGATTTTGCTTACAACAAATGCAACTATAAGAACCAGCAAAACTATTGCAGGAATAAGAATTTTTTCAAACAGAATTTTTGCAGGACTCTTAAATTCTACGTAAAAAAGGTATTCAGGAATTTCCTGAGCCACTGATGATGAGGCAGCCTGTATGTCGGCCTTTATTTCAAGCTTAAGCTTTCCTTTTCCTGATAATGCAGGGAATTTCACATTTGCACGGGTTTCTCTTGAAGACTTAGGGGTAAATTCCAAATTACCGGCTTCAGGAACAAACGTAATTTTTTCAGTTTCTCCCGTATCATCATTCTGAAAAACAGCTTCCACAGACTTAAACTGCATTACAGCTGTCGTTCTTTCGTAAGTATTCTTCATTTCCCATGAAATAGAAGATGCCCCTGTTGAAACAACTGAATAGCTTGATGGATTCTGGCTAAGAGCCTTACCGTCAATTTTTACGTTTGAAAAAGCAATATTGCCTTTGTCTTTTGGTGAAGGATCAGGAATATTTGATAGCCACATATCAAAAAGCAACCCGAACTGATTCATGTCGCTCAATGTTGTGTATCTGTCTGGGAATGCACCCACTTTCTGTGCAATACTTTTTATGTGTTCAAGAGGGATTCCCTCATTTTCTATGCCCAAAAACCACCAGTTCTGGTATGAAGTCACAAGAGGATTCATTGTTGCATCTTCAAAAATACTTTCCGGCGTAGAGTAATGTACGGGATCTTTGCTGTTAGGACTTTGGTATATTTCTCCATCGGTAATAAGAAGGACAAGCGGTTCATACATGTCACCGTTGTTTTCTGCATCAATCATGTTTATATAGTCATACGCCTTTTTCATGGCAGCCCCTATATCCGTATTCAGGTTATGAGGCATCCAAGATTTTATTTTATTCAGATATTCTTTTATTTTTTCCTTATCACTGCTAAAACGAACTCCAAAAGAATCTGCTTTTTCTGTGTTACTGGCATCTCCAAGAGGAACTACAACGCAGTAGTCTCCTGACTGGAGTTTTTTTTCAACAATTTCGTTAGAAAGCCCGTCAATAATGGCATCAAGCTGACCTTTTATGCTCTGAGAAATATCCACTATAAGGACTATTATTCTGCCTTGCGGAATAACTGCGGCAGTTGCCTCCTCTGGAGCTTCTACAGTCTTTTCCGGTCCCTTTGACTTAGCGGCAAAAGCCAAAGAAGAAAAAACAAACCCAAAAATAAAAAGCAGTGTAAAAATTCTAAAATGTTTTCTTAAATTTTCATATTTCATTTCTTACCCCTAAAAACTTAATCTTCCGTCTTAAACAGCTTCTGCTCTCTTTCATTATTGAGCAAGTCCGGCAAAATTTTGTTAGACATAATCGTTGCAAATGCAGCAGTTTCTGCAATTATAACGCCTATAAGTATAAGGGCGAGTTTTACAGGGAATCTGAAGAAAATAGCAAGTATTACCAAAAACTCCGGAACAAAAAAAAGTATGAAAAAAACTACATTATATAAATGTCTGAAATATTCTTGTTTTGGCAGATGAACTTTCATTACTTTTGAAAGGAATATATATGCCGTTACAGATAATGCAAGACACAATGCTATTTGAACACTGATTAATATAAGCGTATCAGTAGACATTGCCCCTGCCAGACTAAGTCCTTGCTTTGAGCAGATGCAGGAAACCAAATGTTCCAAGTTGCCGGTTCCGTTAATAACGTCCCATACTCCGAATTTTGCAAGCATAAGGCACGGAACGCAGACAAGCACTGTCATTCCGAAACACAGAATTCCCACGATAAGCCCGCATATAGCAGAGATTATCAAGTTTTTCATACTTTATATTCCTCCAAAGGATAATTTAAAATCAAAAAGCCCATACAGTCTGTTTTTGTCATAAAAACAGACTGTATGGGCATACTTACAGTTATATGATTTTTTAAAAAGAATACTATTGA
>JAGCTZ010000081.1 GCA_017963165.1 Treponema sp. | reverse complement strand
GCTGTGCTGTTTATGATGTTCCACACATCAATAAAACAAAGGCTGCTATTAAAAAGGCTCTTACATATCAGAAGGAAGGAAAGGGCTACAGCTTTGTAGAAGTTCTTTCTATGTGTCCTACAAACTGGGGCGTTGCACCAACTGTTGCCGCTGACTGGGTAAAGGAACAAATGGAGCCATATTATCCTCTTGGAGTATTCCGAGACATTCCTGCTGGTAATGCACCTGAGGCTGCAAAGCCTGTTGCTGGCGTTGTAACAAAGTAGGGTAAGGGGGATTTTTATGACAACAGAAATTATTTTTGCAGGATTCGGTGGTCAGGGTGTTATCCTCGCCGGAAAAATCCTTACACTTGCCGGAATGAGCGAAGACAAATACGTTTCACACATTCCTTCATATGGTGCAGAAATGCGCGGTGGTACTGCTAACTGTTCTGTAATTGTAAGTGATGAAGAAGTTGCTTCACCAGTAATCGAAAAGCCAGATGTAGTAGTTGCTTTGAACAAGCCTTCTATGACAAAGTTTGAAAAGTGGCTTAAACCAGGCGGACTTTTGATTTACAATTCTTCTTTAATTGATATTGAACCAAGCCGCAAGGATATTAGAACTCTTGCTTTGCCAGCTAACGAAATGGCCGCTGAAACAAACAACGCTCGCGGTGCTAATATGGTTGTTCTTGGTTGTCTTGCAAAAGTTTGCCCTGGTATGATTAGCGGAGTAAAACCTTTTGAATTTGCTTTGGACGAAGCAATTTCGGCACGCAATAAGAAGTTCAATCCAATTAATATTGCGACAATTGAAGCAGCTTACAATAAGGATTACGATATTAAATAAAAAAATTCCTGACGGAGTTAAAGAGAACATATGCCTAAAATCGAAGAACCGTTAAAAACAAAGCGCTTTAGCGGTTTGTTTAGGTTCATCGAAAAAAAGGCACAAAGCAAGATTCATCGAGCGAATAAATATGTAAAACTCTTAAGCTCTGTGAGGAATTTATTAGGAAATTAATATGAGTGAGAAAAATAAAATCGGTGCAAAGGTAAAAATGGTTCGCGAAAACCGCAAACTTTCTATCGAAGATGTTTCTGAACGCACAAATCTTTCTGCGCAGCAGATTCAGAGCATTGAAGACGGTTCGCTTGTTCCAAACCTTACACCGCTTATTAAGATTGCACGAGTTCTTGGTGTTCGTCTTGGAACTTTTATGGACGATGACGAAAATCTTGGCCCTGTAGTTACTAAAGCTCAGGACAAAAAAGAAGTAACACGTTTTAGCGATCGTGGAAATGCAATTAATTCTGATCTTGATTTTTATACACTCGCACAGAACAAAGCGGGCCGCCATATGGATCCGTTTATTATTGATATTTTCCCTTCATCAGAAGAAGAAATTAAAACTTCAACTCACGAAGGCGAAGAATTTATTTACGTTCTCGAAGGCGAAGTAGAAATCATCTACGGCAAGGACAAGTACGAGCTTAAACAGGGCGATTCAATTTATTATGAATCAATTGTAGCTCACCATGTTCACAGCCACGGAAACGAAAAAGCTAAGATTCTGGCCGTAGTTTATACGCCTGCCTGATACGGTTAGCGATTGTAGCAGCGCCGAAGGTGTTCCGAAGCGCAGCGTAGGAATGGAGCCGAAAGGCGGAACTGCGAAAAGCGCGACAGCCAGCTTGCTGGCTGTAACCGCCTGAAAAATTTTATAAAATGGACGACAAAGAATACTACAGTCTGATGAATCGTTCATCATCTTGGGCGCTTCAGCAGGCTCTAAAAGCAAAAGCGGAAAAAGCCGCACAAACTCAGAATGCAGAAAAAACTTTGGCAAAGAAGTCTGAGTCTTCTGTATCCTATAAATCTCTTGAAGCAAGACAAGGGCGCGCAGACGCTGAAATGCTAATGGAAAAACAATAGTCAAATTATTGACACT
>JAGCTZ010000080.1 GCA_017963165.1 Treponema sp. | reverse complement strand
GAGATGCGGCGTAAAAATAACTCCGCAGTGCGTTCCTGCCGCAATAGAAAGATTACGCTCTATTTCAGGCTGGTGTCTGTGCGCACCTACCGCATACGGCGAAATTGATTCGCCACACTCACAGAACTGGTTCTTTATAGAAGGATTTCTTCCAGTTCCTGTCACGCCGCTCTTTGAATCAACAATAATCGGGTCAAATTTAATAAGACCGTTCTCTATCGCAGGCAGCAGTGCCAGTGTCGCAGACGTAACATAACAGCCCGGGTTTCCGACAATGCGGGCTTTCGCAATTTTCTTACGGTTCATCTCAGGCAAGCCGTATACAGATTCAGCATGAACAGCCGGATATTTCCAGCTTTCTTTGTACCACTTTGTGAAAGTCGCTTCGTCATCGTCAAAACGGAAATCAGCAGACATGTCGATGAGCTTCTTTCCTTTTTTAATGCATTCATCCGCATATTTTTCAGCGACACCATGAGGCAGCGCCGTAAAAACAATATCAGACTCGCTTACTATAGAATCCGCGTTGACAAGCTTTATATCTATACAGCCGGCAAGATTCGGATACACGTCCTGCATCTGCTGACCTTCAAAACTGACCGAGCTCAAATTCAATCGTTTTACTTTCGGATGACGGGCAAGCAAACGAACCAATTCTGCACCTACATAACCGGTTGCACCAATAATTCCTACGTGAATCATAATCCCTCCTTAACAGAGCCGGCTTAAGCCGGTAAGCAAAACAATCAGTTTCACCGATTATTTTTGCATAAAATGTATATTTATGCAATATCTTTGTATAAAATTACCACAAACAGCTTAATTTCATAACATTTTCTGAATATTGCACTGATATTATAATATCTAATATCGGAATAAACAAACGTATTTTTTGAGGTGGTTCTATTGAATCTTGTGGCGGTGCATGGTAGACTTACAGCATGAAAATTACAAAGTCAGTTTTTTTAGCAATTATTTTTCTTTTAAGTTTAGTATTTATCTCATGCAATACACTTCCAAAAGATATTGATGAAGAAGTCGGCCCAGAAGACATGATTATAAAGGCCCAGCAATATTCCGACGAAGGCAAAACAAGAGCTGCAGAGATTATGTACAACAGGCTGCTCGACCAGTACGGTTCAGACACAAACTACAGAATCATTGCAGAATTTGAAATTGCCCATATAAAATTAAAGGCTCATAAATACGCCGAAGCAAAACCTTTATACGAAGACATCATCAACATTTACGATTCTACATACGAGTCTTTGCCGGGCAAATATCTTGTTCTTGCCAAAAACGACCTTGCACGTCTTAACAGTGAATATAAGTATGACGGCGACAAAAAGAATAAGAAGCTCTCTAAAAAAGAAAAAGCCAAACAGCAGCAGCAGGAAGAAGAGGAAGAAAACTCAGCCGCTTTCTGGTAATAGATGTGTTCGGAAACTTCAGTTTTCCGAACACAAACTTTAATAATTCGCAATTTTGTAAGGCTTTAGCCTGAAAAATTGCTGACCTGTTCGAAAACTAACCGAGTTTCCGAACAGGTC
>JAGCTZ010000079.1 GCA_017963165.1 Treponema sp. | reverse complement strand
TCTTTCGCAGTTTTCAAAAAATGCCTACCGCGAAGAATGGTACAAAAAAGATGCCTTCAGTTATCTGGAAATGCCTGAAGAGACAAGGAAGTAGAAAATGGAAAAATGTATAGAAAGACCAAGAAATTTATGTTCGCTTCACGGAGCACTTGATGTAATCGGAAATATTTATAAAGCTATCCCTATTCTGCACGCAAGTCCCGGATGTTCAATGCAGGCTTCTAACCGCACAAATCTTTATTACCTTGGCGGCTATCACGGACTTCCAAGTTCAAATGCCTACGAAAAAGAAGTTGTATTTGGTGGAACTAACAGACTTCGCGAAACAATTAAAGGCAGCCTCGAGATTATGGACGGCGACTATTACGCTGTACTCACCGGCTGTTCAATGGGTATAAACGGAGACGATGTAGACAGTGTTGTAAAAGAGTTTGAATCATCCCCTTACCCAATTGCAAGCATAGACACAGCCGGCTTCCGTGGGGACACCTACACAGGCTACAACATGGCACTTCTTGCAACAGTAAAAGCTCTGGCCAAAAAGACAAAAAAGGATTCCCGCCTTGTAAATATTTATGGTCAGCCGCCAAGTTCAGACATCACTTTCCGTGGGGATCTGGAAGAAATTACCCGCCTGCTTGAGCGCATTGGAGTAAAGGCCAATACCTTCTTTATCCGCCGCGATGGAGTTGAGCAGTTTAAGAATTCCGGTAATGCTGCCCTCAATATCAATCTTTCACCATGGCTTGCCCTCAACGTAGACACTTATTATAAAGAAGCCTTTGGAATAGAAACCCTCAGATTCAATGGCTGGCCTGTTGGTCCCAAAGACACAGCAAACTTCCTGCGCACAATAGCAGAAAAACTTGATCTGGACTCAGCTCTCGTAGATAAAGTCATATATGAAGAAGAACTTTATGTCTACGAATATCTGGATTCACTTTTCGGAAACTTTGAGCGCCACCGTTTTATTCTCGTTGGTGAAAGTGCAAAGGCTCTGGGACTTGCCCGCTTTCTTGTAAATGTTCACGGTCACATTCCGCTGGCTTTAATCTTTACAGATTCTGTAAATGAAAAGGCCCGCGAAACAATCCGCCAGGAAGTCGAAAATTTAGACTGCCCTCGTAAAGCAGAAGTTTATTTTGAAAACGATGTTTATGAGATTGAAGAGATTGCAAAAAAATATGAGGGAAGGGCAACACTTTTTCTGGGCAGCTCCTATGAAAAAAAGCTTGCCCAGAAGCTTGGAACCCACTTTGCAATTACTTCAAATCCCTGTCTCGATAAAGAGATTTTGAACCGTTCGCATATTGGAACTCACGGCTGTATTTCTCTTGTAGAAGATTTATACAATCACTTCTAAAATATGCCGCAAGTTCAAAATAAAACCAGAGCAGCCGCACTTACAGATATGACGCAGGGAGCAATCCTTCCGCAGCTTATCTCTTTTGCGTTGCCCTTGTTTATAGGAAATATTTTTCAGCAGCTCTATAGTACAGCAGACTGTTTTGTGGTAGGCCGATTTCTTGGAAAAAATGCACTGGCCGCAATCGGTTCTACAAGCCAGCTGGTGCTTACTGTAGTAAATTTCTTCAACGGATTTGCTACAGGAGCACAGGTTGTTATTTCTCAATGCTTCGGTTCAAAGAATATTCTCAGTTTAAGAAAAGCGGTTCACACGGCCCTTATGAGTTCCTTTTTAATAAGTATCTTTATGACTTTTGCAGGCCTGGTATGTTCACCTCTCATGTTGCATTTGATTGGAGTTCCACCCGATGTTTTTGAACAGGCTGATTCATATTTAAAAATCTATTTTCTAGGAATAGTATTTCTGATTTTCTACAACATGGGTTCAGGCATTCTGCGTGCTTTAGGAGATTCTAAGAGACCGCTTTATTTTCTGATTTTCAGCAGCCTTGTAAATATCATTCTGGATTTTATTTTTGTAGTTTTTTTTGATTTTGGAGTAAAGGGCGCTGCCTGGGCAACTGTAATTTCAGAAGCCCTTTCAGTTATTCCTGTTTTCTGCTCTTTGATTTTTACAAGCGATGTCTCTAAAATCTCTATAAAAGAATTTAAGATAGACCCGACTCTTTTTTCAAAAATGATGAAAATCGGACTCCCCGGAGCAATATCCTCTTCAATAACAGCTTTTGCAAATACCTTCATGCAAAAATACGTTTATCTCTTCGGTTCATCCTGTATGGCAGGCTGGTCAGTTTTTGCCCGTTTTGATCAGTTTATTCTTCTGCCTATGAGAAGCATTTCTTTTGCGGCAACCACCTTCATAGCGCAGAATTTTGGCGCGGGTCAAAAAGATCGGATTAAAAATGGCATCCGCATTTCTTTTATTTTATCAATCCTGATGATTTTTCTTATTTCTATTTTATTCTTTATATTTGCAGAAAAGCTTGCAGCCATCTTTATTTCAGACAGAGAATCAATTGAATACGGAAGTCTTTTTATAAAGAGGGCAGCTCCTTTCTATATTCTATGTGTAATCTGCATGCTGCATTCTCAAATCCTTCGCGGACTAGGAAACTCCGTCATCCCGACAATTCTTACCTTTGCAGGTTTTGTCGTATTGCGGCAGACAATTCTTTTTGTGGGCACAAAACTGTCTTCTTCCTTCTGGGTTGTTTCCCTTGCCTATCCTGTGGTCTGGATATTCACCTCTGCCGCTATGCTTTTATATTTCAGATTTTACATGAAGAAAACAAGCTTGCTATAGTTTTTTTCTATAACACTAATAAAATTTTTGTATTATTCAAAACGCACTCTTTAGGTTATAACATACTAAGTTACTAGGTAATTGAGGTATGTTATGAGCAGAAAAATTGTTTCATTAGTAAAAAGACTTTTCCCTGTGCTTGGAGTTCTTCTCGCATTTTTAGTGCAGATTGCATTGCCAGACAACTCGCTGCATCCTTCTTCAAATCATCATTATTATGAAGGTTTGCTGTTGATTTTACTTGGCATTGCTTTTCTTTTCTTTCTGCTTTCCTTTTTTATCAAAAAGGTAAATGCCAGTCTGGAAGAAAAAGGCCCCTTTCTGCTTGGAGCTTCAGGTCTTGTGATTGTAATCAACCTTGTAACTGCAAAGTTTGCTCTGTTGCCGGTTATTTTCTTTCCATCTTACAACAATATACTCGCAGTTTTTGTGGAACAAACTTCACTTCTTCTTAAGTGTATCTGGTATTCCTTCCGTCTTTTGCTGCTTGGAGAGTTCTGGGGAATCCTTGCAGGTTTTATCACCGGCATCTTTCTTGGCTTTTCAAAAAAGGTTTACTACTGGATTAATCCATATATCAAACTGATTGGACCTATCCCAGCCACAGCCTGGATTCCCCTTGTACTTACAACCTTCCCTACACCCTTTGGAGCAAGTGTATTCATTATTGCGCTTGCGGTGTGGTTCCCGGTTCAGCTGATGACAAGTTCGGGTATTCAAAATACAAGCAAGGTTTATTTTGAAGTTGGTAAAACACTTGGTGCAGGCACCTTTTTCCAGGTTTTCAAAATTGCAGTTCCAGCAGCCCTCCCAAATATTTTCCAGGGCGTTTTCAACGGAATCTGTTCAGCCTTCATCGCCCTTATGACCGCCGAAATGTTCGGTGCAAAATACGGAATCGGCTGGTACATCAGCTATCAGAAAGCAATGATGATGTACGCAGGAGTTTACGCCGGCCTGATTATGATTGCGGTTTTCTGTACGGTGATTATTACCTCTCTGTTCAAGGTGAGAAAGAGAGTGCTGGGCTGGCAGAAGGGCCTTATTAAGTGGTAGGAGAAAAACATGAGTGGAGAAATTAAATTAAACAATATAACTAAAATCTTTAATCAGGGAGAGACGGAAGAAGTTACTGCCCTCAACGGTGTAGACTTTACAATTCCGGCCGGCAGCTTTGTTTCGCTGATTGGACCTTCTGGCTGTGGAAAAACAACTCTGCTTCGCTGTATTGCAGGTCTTGAAACTCCAACAAGCGGCGAGGTACTTGTAGACGGAACAAAAATCACAAAACCCGGCAGTGACCGCGGCTTTGCTTTTCAGCAGGCAAATCTTTTTCCCTGGCTTACAATCCGCGACAATGTAGCCTTTGGTCTCCGTGCCCGCCACATCTACAAAGAACGCAAAGAAGATGTAGACAAATTCATTAAACTCGTCGGTCTCGAAGGTTTTGAAAAATCCTTTCCACATCAGCTTTCCGGCGGTATGAACCAGAGAGCAAGCCTTGCACGCGCTCTTGTAGGACATCCAAAAATTCTGCTCCTCGACGAGCCGCTTGGTGCCCTCGATGCCTTTACCCGTATGACCATGCAGGATGAAATTCTCCGCCTGTGGAAAGAACACAACACAACAATGGTTATGGTAACACACGACGTAGACGAGGCTGTTTACCTCAGCGACTACGTTGTTGTTATGTCACCACGACCGGCTAAGGTTGAAAAAATCATCCCGATCCAGATCAGCCACCCTCGTGCCCGTGGTCAGGATATCTTCCTTAAGTACCGCACCCGCATTCTCGAAATCCTGAATTACGCCGGAAAAGTACAGGAAGTTGAATACGCTATTTAAAATGTATTGACAAAAACAAGACCGTCTATTATTATACCTACCATCTTACTAGGTAAATAGGTAAAACGAAGCTATGATACAATTAGATTCTGTAAAAAAAACATATCACCTTAAAAACAGTGATGTGGAAGCATTAAAAGATGTTTCTCTTACAATAGAAGACGGCTCAATTTACGGCGTCATCGGATATTCAGGGGCAGGTAAATCAACTCTTGTACGCTGTATCAACCTTCTTGAAGTACCGGACGCAGGAACAATCATCGTAAACGGAACTGAGCTTACCTGGCACGACGAAAACGGCACATTCCACAGAAAATCGAATCACGAAATGAAAAAGGTGCGCAAGGGAATCGGAATGATTTTCCAGCATTTTAATCTTCTTGACCGCTCTACAGTTTTTGACAACATCGCCTACCCTCTTAAGTATTCCGGAATCAAAAAAGAAGAAATTGATAAACGCGTAACAGAACCTCTTGAGCTTGTTGATTTAAGCGACAAACGAAACGTTTATCCATCTCAACTTTCGGGCGGCCAGAAACAGCGTGTTGCAATTGCCCGTGCTCTTGCCAATAATCCTAAGGTTCTTCTTTCTGATGAAGCAACAAGCGCCCTTGACCCGGAAGCCACAGCCTCTATACTTGCACTTCTTAAAGAACTGAATCAGAAGCTTGGAATTACAATCATAATCATCACCCATGAAATGAGTGTAATCAAATCTATCTGCAAACGCGTGGCTGTTATGGAACACGGTCAGGTAGTAGAAGAAGGCGAAGTTTATAATATCTTTGCAGAGCCTAAACAGGCCATTACAAAAAAGTTTATTGCGTCACAGTCATCACTTGCAAAAATCGACACACTTGCTAAGGACATCAACTTTTTCAATCCTGCTGATGGAGGCCGTCTTGTAAAGCTCTCCTTCCTTCGTGACAGTGTAGACGAATCTCTTATTTCAGAAGTATCAGCAAGATTCAACATCAAACTGAATATTCTGCTTGCCAATGTAGATATGATTCAAGACGAGCCGCTTGGCGAAATCATTGTTGTTATCAAGGGCGAAAAAGAAGCTGTTGATAAAGCCGCAAAGTACATCATAAAAGAAAGAAAGGTCCACATTACTGACCTTCTTCCACAGGAGGCATAACATGGAATTTTTTGAAACTGTTTTTCCAAATCTTTATTCCTACTGGTACAAGTTTTTGAATAACTGTACCGCTACCTTCAAGATGTTCATAATTTCGGGTTCAATTTCTTTTGTATTCGGACTTGTTTTTGGTGTTCTTCTGATCGTATTAAAAAAGGACG
>JAGCTZ010000078.1 GCA_017963165.1 Treponema sp. | reverse complement strand
CTTTAGGCTCTTGTTTAAACAATTCGCTTATATCACCAGTCACTTCTGTGGCCCCCGGGATGTAATCAATTTCAAAAGTCTTACTTGTGGAAGAATTTTCACCAGTTGAAATTTTATACATAAATTTGATACTAGCTTTAAAACCTTCTGGGAAAGGACTTATTTCAAGTACTGGTGGAGTAGTAAAATTGACAGCCTTACCATTTTGAACAGCTGCAGGAGAATTTGTAATTACTGCTTCTCCCAAGCCTCCGGTTGCTGCAACTGTACACTTGTTTGAGTGAGGATAATAGATATATTGTTCAGCAAAATAATAAAAATGGCTTTCAAGTGTATATGTGTATTCTGTTCCGGCTTTTACAAAATAATCAATAACAGGCTTACCCTTCAATTTGTTGAGATTATGAATTGAGGTATAATTACTGTTATAATTTCCACGCAAAAGTGTATCAAAGAAAGAAAACTTATCTGTTGTCTCAATTTCCGGAACTGTAATCTTAATACCTTCTGTAGTAGCTTCTGCCTGCATAACAAGTTCACCTTTGCCACCTTTTGCAGTTACTGCATGGTAAAGATTTGTGTTTGAATATTCATATTTATTTGTTTCTCTGTAATCAGATGTGTCAACATAATAAGCATATTCTTTTCCGTCATTTACATAGGAATCAAGAAAGTCCAATGATGTATAAGCCGGATGGTTTTCATAGTTGTATCCATCCAATTCAAATACTTTTGTTTTAGAAGGCTTCCATTCATTATTTTCATCTTTTTCTGCAGCAAAAATTTCAATTCTGCCATAAAAACGATTTGAATTACTTACATGAATTTTGTTACCCTGTTCAGTTGCTGTTACAGTTACAAGAGGCTTGTCTGGATCTTCCGGCAGAACTATTCTGGCTGGCATTCCACAGCTGCTGATATCAAATTTCTGAGAATATGAAGCAGTTGGACTATCCGCTATTGCTGCAGAAAATTCTCCCTTAACTATTCCGGCAGATGAAAGAACTAAGTTTGAGTCATAAAAATCTTCAATAGCAATGGAATTTGTGTTTGATTCAGAATATTTTTGTGAATGTATATCCGGAAATTCAGGATATGTCTGAGCTGTATATAAATATAATTCTATGCTATTTTCCAGTTTGTATAGTTTGAACTTTGCGCCAAGAGCCTGCATTTCTTGATTATCAGTTTCAAAATTAAAAACATATTCGTAAAAAACAGCTTCGTTTTCAAATTCTGTTCCTGTTAAGTCCCCGTTTGATAAAAATACAATAGTGTCATCATAATAGGTAACAACAGGCACCGGTGCTTTAACAACTACATTTGCTCCGCTTTGAATTGCTTCTTTTGTAAGCTGAACATCTTTAGTCCCAGTAATATTCTGAATTTCTGTATCACCATCAATGATAATCTGGGCACCGGGCTGTGATTCACCCTGAGATTCAGAAGGTGCGTCTGTTGGGGTACCATCTTCGTCAAAAGCAACAACATCAATCTTTTGTACAGTTCCACCCTTAACGGTAACCTTATCAACACTTTCATTTACTGTGATTGCTTTGATTACAATGTTTTCTTCCGATTCAATCTTTGTGGCTGCAGCATCTACTACTACAGCTTCTACCTCAGAATTTCCTTCCACGGCTACACGAACAGCTTCTTTTTTTACTTCTACGCTGGCAACTTTGGAGTTTTTAATGTGAATACTGTTGGAACCACCGCCGTTTACTACAAGCTTAGTGATGTTGCTGCAGCCGGTGAGGGTAACGTCTCCGTCTCCTACCTGCTGGTCAATGATTATTACGGCATTGCTTACATTCTGTAATTGAGTGCCGCTTGCTTTTATTGTAAGAGTTTTGCTGCCAAGCTTAAGATTTTTTATTGTGATTGCGGTTGAAACTTCTGCGTCCTGGACAATTTCTGCATTTTCAAAATCGATTGAGCTTTGGGCTTCTGCAATTCTTTTTGTCAATGTATCCTGCCCAGGAGTCGTTTCTTCCGGATTATCTGTTCCTGAATTTTCGGTTCCTGAAATTTCAGGTGTGTTTGGTGCTCCCGGACACCCCGTCAATAAAAGACCAAAAGCCAGAATAAAACCGAATTTTGTAAAAAGTTTGCGCATAATCATGCCTCCTGTGTAAGGCCGCTGGCAGCCGGTGTTCTATAGCAAAGCGTTAAAAAAATTGCGAAAGCAATTTTTATCTTTACCTCTAATGGGGATATTATAACATAAAAATGTTTTTTTGTGTAAAAATATTTTATGGATTGTTTTGCTGGATGGATTGCTTCGCTATATGACGGAGGGCGCCATGACAAATCCCCACTTATGTTATATACTAACTCCATGAATCTGGAAAATCTTAAAAATATTCAGCCATTAATTGACGAATATACCTCAAAAAACTATGTCGCCGGAGTAAACGTTCTCCTTTTCAAAGACAATAAAGAAGTAGGCTACTGGCAGTCGGGCTATGCAGACCTTGAAAACGGAAAAAAATACCAGCGCGATACAATCTGCCGCATGTATTCAATGACAAAAACTATTACTGCCGTTGCCGCCTATAAGCTTATAGAGCAGGGTAAGCTGGATCTTGGTCAGGACCTTGCCTTTTATCTGCCATGCTTTGCAGACTTACAGGTCTGCGAAACCCCGGGACGCAAGGGCACACCACGCAAGGCAGCCCGTCCAATCCTCATTCAAGACCTTTTGAATATGACAAGCGGCTACACCTACGGCGCCTGGAGCGAGCAGGGAACACTTTGCGAACATCTTACTTCTGACCTTATAAACGAATTAAATGCAGATGCTGCCGGTCCCAACAAAATCACAACACAGGAATTTGCACAGCGTATTTCAAAAATACCGGTAAGCTTTGAACCGGGAACAGATTATCAGTACGGTTATTCCGCAGATATTCTTGGTGCCGTTATAGAAAAAATTGCAGGCTGCAGCTTCGGCAACTTTTTGAATAATAATATTTTTGCACCACTAGGCATGAAAGATACAGATTTTTATGTTCCTAAAGAAAAACAGCCACGTCTTTCAAATGTATATCGCTGTATAATGCAGGAAACAGAAAAAAATGACGGTACACCAAAAGCCACTCTTGAACCATTTACATCCTGCAATCTTGGAATATCTCATAAAATGGATAGAATGCCGGCTTTCCAAAGTGGTGGCGCCGGACTTTGTTCAACAATAGACGATTATGCACGCTTTGGACTTATGCTTGTCAATGGCGGACAACTCGATGGACAACGAATATTAAATACCGCAACAGTAAACTTTATGTCCAATGCTCAGCTTTCGGAACAATTACAGCAAAAGTTTGATCAAAAAATGCCACATCTAAGCGGCTACACTTATTGCAATCTTCTTCGCATTGCAAAAAATCCAGGTGAATGTAAGTCAATTACAACAAAAGGCGAATACGGCTGGGACGGCTGGCTTGGCCCATACATCGGAATAGACCCCGCTAATAACCTTGTTTTTGTGATGACAATGCAACGCTGTGACACAGGAACCTCAGATTTAACAAGGTGTATAAAGAATATAATATATAGTTCTCTGTAAAAAATAAGAATTGATGTTACTAAAAGGAATCGTTTCTCTGCAGACCTAGGAAAAAAATCCCATAGAAAAGACGATTATGAAGCTTCTATGGGAATTTTTTTAAAAAAGTTACAAGTTTTTTCAGATAGGTTTGTAAATCTTCCCATAGAAAACAATTAGTTTTGATTTCTATAGGATAACTTCTTAAAAACGCCACGACTTTTTTCAATCTGGTCTGAAAAACTTCCCACAGAAATCTTTATTTTTCCATTTCTATGGGAAAATTCAACAGGCATGATACTTTTTTTCCACAGAACAACAAAACATTTTCCCACAGAAACAACAATTATAGATTTTCTATGGGAAGAATTCTCAAAAAAGGCATGATTCAGATTCTAAGTTAAGTCAGAAAAAAGAAGCTTTTCAATAGTTTCCAGGAGTATTCTTCCTTATTAAAAAATTTGCTTTTTTCACCAACCTGTCATAAAATAAAATCAGTTATGGAGAGAGATTCTATTCCTAATATTTGCACTATATACATAACAAATAGGGGAGACGTTGCCACAAAGGTAACACAATTAATTATTCTCATACAAAACAGGACACAAAAAATCGGTCTGTAAAAATGACCAAAGTTGTGTCCTTTTTATATTTTAAAATATTTCATTCCGAACGCACTTCGGAATCAAAAAAGAAGGAGTTTTTATGAAAAAAATTACACATCTTGTCGTACTTGCTATGGCAATAGTTCTTACAATGGGATTTGTGTCATGTAACAATGATCCAGAGCCGAAAGAAAAACCTGTAAAAGGTTATGCTCTTAAACCGGGTTTGGAAATAAATGACATATTCTGGAATGCAGAAAAATTAAACGCAAAAGAAGCAACAGCA
Organism: Treponema sp.; assembly: GCA_017963165.1. The sequence goes on along the minus strand of JAGCTZ010000078.1, from coordinate 2,624 downwards.
TTTGCAAAAGCAACAGCAGCTCCTACCGACGTATCTTTCTATCTTGATATTGCAGAAAAAGATGTCCCTGTCTGGTATGACGAAGCAAATACTTCGATTTATTACTATATAGAATCTGGCAAAAAACTTATCCTTAACGAAGATTCTTCAAAAATGTTTGCTGGATTATCGTATAACGAGCCAGCAAAATTTGAAAGCATTGATACAAGTGATTTTTATACAGGCAATGTTACTAATATGGAATCAATGTTTTATTCCTGTAAAACATTAAAAAATCTTGATCTAAGAAGCTTTGATACAAGTAATGTCCAGAATATGAGAGGTATGTTTGAGACATGTTCTGCTCTTGAAACTCTTGATGTAAGTAGTTTTGATACACGAAATGTTCAGGATATGAGTTTTATGTTTTCTGGCTTAAGCAAAATTAAACAAATTGATGTCAGTCATTTTAATACAAGTAATGCTGTTGATATGCAATATATGTTTCAGTCATGTAGACAACTTGGAAGTCTTGATGTTAGTCATTTTAATACAAATAATGTTACCAAAATAAATGCGATGTTCAAAGGTTGTAATAATGTAAAAACACTTGATGTTAGTCATTTTAATACAAGTAATGTTACTGATATGTGGCAGTTATTTAATGGCTGTTTAGCTCTTGAAAGTATAGATTTGAGTTCATTTGATATAAAAAACCTCACATCAACAAAAAATATGTTCAGGGAGTGTCATAATCTTGTGACAATATATGTATCAAAAAACGCAGACTGGGCAAGTTCAACAGTTATTACAGATAGTACAGACATGTTCAAGGATTGTCCAAAACTTAAAGGCGGTGCCGGCACCGAATATGATGCCGAAAAGACCGACAAATCCTACGCCCGCGTAGATGGAGGTGCTGATTCTCCAGGTTTCTTCACTGCGAAGAAATAAATGTCTGTTGTCATTGCGAGCGGATCGAAACAATACACGTACTGTCTAATAATACAGTCGTAGATTGCTTCGGGCTGTGCCCTCGCAATGACGGGATGCTATTGGGCTTGCAATGACGTTGTCGTTATAATTGACAATCCTTTTTTATATTGATAAAATATTAAGATATTATAAGAGGTATTGTAATGATTTTTCCTTTGGAACAGCTTGTTCAGTTTAATGATAATATTTACGAAATTACAGTGGCTGCAAGCCGACGTGCTTATCAGATGGCAAAAGTAAACGATCCTGAAATTGCTGCTAATTATGATAAGGTTGTTTGTGTAGCTGCACGTCAGCTTTTTAATCACAAGGTAAATTATCGTATCGAAGAAAAACAGTAGAGTAATGAACGAAACACAGGTTCAAAAGATTCCTGTCATCGTAATTTTTGCTCCTACGGCTTCTGGAAAGACTGCCCTGACTAAAGAATTGTTTTCTGAATCGGGCAGTCATTTTATTTTAAACGTAGAAATTATAAGCGCAGACAGTCAGGCTGTTTATCGTGGAATGGATATTGGCACAGCAAAACCTGAGCCTGAACTTAGAAAACTTATTCCACATCATCTTATTGATATTTTAAATCCAGACCAGCAGTACAATGTAAGTGATTTTGTAGATGATGCAGACCGTGCCTGTAAGGAAATTATTGCCCGCGAAAAAATACCTGTAGTTTGTGGCGGAACTGGTTTTTATATACGGAATTTTTTATATGGTGTGCCGCCAACTCCTGTCAGCGATCCTATTTTACGCGAAAAGCTTAAAACACGGATTGCAACAGAAGGAAATGCAGCGTTGTACGAAGAATTAAAATCTATAGATCCTGTAAGTGCAGAAAAAATCCATCCAAACGATGCATACCGTATTTGCCGTGCGCTAGAAGTTTATTATTTGAGCGGAAAAACACGCGGTGAATTTTCAAAAGCTCCCGAACTTCGCCAACAGTATGATTTTACATTTATTGTTCTGGAGCCGCCGCGGGACCTTTTGTATGAGCGTATAAATAAGCGTGTAGACCTTATGATAGAACAGGGGCTTGAGCAGGAAGTTCAACAGCTTGTAAACGCCGGCTATACAAAAGATTCTCCTGGTCTTAAAGCAATTGGCTACCACGAATGGTTTGAATACACCGACCACGAACAAATAATTGAAGCCATAAAACATAACAGCCGTAAGTATGCTAAAAAGCAGTTTACTTATGTGAGGGATATTGCTTTTGGAAAGCGGTTTGATTATGTGGGAAGTTTTGATGATATCATTAGGATAAAGAATTATATTCTAGGTGCTAGGTGCTAGGTGCTAGGTGTTAGGTGTTAGGTTACAGGGATTAGGGAACAGGGGTGTTGCGGGGATGTGCCCCGCTTGAAGGGGTAGGACGCAACGAAGTGCGGCCGAGGGATTTATTATCGTACAAATCAGAAAAAATAGTCCTCTGGACTGTTTTTTCTGATTTGTACAATCAATAATTTCCCCTTTTTATTCCCTAAAACCTAATCTACTTGACATAACAAACTTTTTTTGTAATAATAAACTCACTTTATAAAGTAGGAGTGCCATCGTGCCTTGTGGTAAGAAAAGAAAGCGCCAGAAGATGGCGACACATAAGCGAAAGAAGATGCTTAGAAGAAATCGACATAAGAGCAAGTAGTTTT
>JAGCTZ010000077.1 GCA_017963165.1 Treponema sp. | reverse complement strand
TGCTGTTGTATTTACGCCGGCTCCGTTTCCGTCACTTGCTGTTCCGCTTACCGTTACGCTTGATGCTGTCTTTGCATTTTCAGCAGGTGAATTAATATTGATTGTCGGCGCAGCCTTATCTACCATTACGCTTGCAACGGCTACCTTTGTCTCGTTTCCGGCATTGTCTGTTGCAGTTGCTGTTAATGTTACAGTTCCGCTGTTCAATCCTGAAAGCAGGCTGAGGGCATCTGCAGAATATGAACTTCCGCTGCCAGTCATAGTAACTGTTGTGTTTGTTCCTTCCCTTGAAAGAACTACACTCTGAATTCCAGAACCTGTTTCTGAAATAGTTGCATTAATTGTAAGTGTTCCGCTTCCGTTTGAGTACAATGTTGATGAATGGCCTGATGTTACGGAAGGTTTAGATGTATCAACCTTTACAGTATATTCTGCAGCGGTTGAAGCATTACCAACTGTATCTACTGCCCATACCTTGATTGTGTTTGTTCCGTCGGCAAGTCCCTTTACGTTTGCTGTATAAGTTCCATCCGAAGCAACTGTCTGGTCTGCGGCATAAGCAGTGTCTCCGGCCTTCTTTACGGCATACTTAACGGAAGTTACTCCACTTCCATCTGTATCTGTAAATGTTCCGCTCAGGCTTACGGTTGTGTTATTGAACCATATTGTTGTATCTGTTCCCAAAGAAGTTCCTGCATTTTCACCTATTGTCAATGCAGTACTTACAGGTGCTTTTCTATCAACTACTACTGTTACAGGTGCTGAATATCCTGGGTTTCCGGCTCCTGAGTTATCTACTGCTCCTACACAGATATATAATGTTGTGTTGGCATTATTTGCAGCTACTGCATCAGGAACGTTGAATGTTCCAACCCAGCTCTGACCGATGAGTGTCGGTTTTGCCGTGTGTGCAGTCCAGTTTGAAATTGTACTTGATGTCGGTGTTACAGTTCCAAGTGTTGAGCTTGTTGTGTAGTAAAGTGTAATACCTTTGTCTGCGGCATTATTAATTCCTGAACCGATATCACTTGCAGAACCGCTTACAGTTATTGAATTGGTTGTCTTTGCATTAGCTCCAGGGGAATTGATTGCAAGTACTGGACCTTCCGTATCAAGCATAACGTTTGCAATTACGCGTGATGCAGTATTTCCGGCATTATCTGTTGCTGTTGCCGTTACGGATACAGTGGTGTTAGGAAGCAGTGAAATTATATCTTTTGTCCACTTTCCGTTTACAAGACTACAAGAAACAGGATTATTATCTCCTACTGTAAGGGTTACGGATGCTATTTGTGAATCACCTCCGTCTGTTACGGTAAGTTCTACAGGACATGAAGATGCATCTGCATAGAGTACGCCTGTATATTCTGCGCTGATTTCAGGAGTTACAGCATCTACTTTTACTGTAAATTCTTCAGCATCAGAAATATTACCTGTTGTATCTACAGCCCATACCTTGATTGTATTTATTCCATTGGCAAGACCTTTTACGTTTGCAGTATAAACACCGTCAGAAGCAACTGTCTGTGTAGCTGCATAAGAGCTTTCTCCAGCCTTCTTTACAGCATACTTAACAGAAGATACTCCACTTCCCTCTGTATCTGTAAATGTTCCACTCAGGCTTACTGTTGTATTATTAAACCACTTAGTTGTATTTTCACCTAAAACAGAACCTGCTGTTTCATCTATTGTCAATGCAGAACTTTCAGGTGCTTTTCTATCAACTACAATTGTTCTAGGAGCAGAATAATCAACATTACCTGCGTTATCTTCGGCTCCAATACAGATGTACAATGTTGTGTTTTCATTATCTGCGGCTACACTGTCAGGTACATTGAAAGTTCCTGCCCAGCTCTGACCCGAAAGTGTTGGTTTTGTTGTGTATGCTGTCCAGCTTGAAATTGTACTTGCTGTCGGAGCTACAGTTCCAAGTGTTGAGCTTGTCGTATAATATAATGTAAGCCCTTTTGTTTCATTTATTCCAGAACCAACAGCATTTTCACTATTTGTCTGATCAACTGCAGTTCCGTTTACTGTTATAGTATTTGTTGTTCTAGCATTTGCAGTTGGTGTAGAAATTTCAATTCCCGGGCCCTTTGTATCAATAATTAATGAACCTACTTCTCGTGTGTCTGTATTTCCAGTTCCTGCATTATCTATTGCGGTTACAGAAATTGGATATGAACCATCTGTTGAAGGCAGTTTTCCAATTTCGAAAGTTGCCTTATATTTTCCATTTATAAGATTTGCTGTTTCAGTCTCATTATTGATTGTTACTACAACCGATCGAATTCCTGCTTTTACAGCATTTGTACCGGAAGGGTTATCCGTTACTGTAAATTCGAGTTCTACTGCAGAATCTTTCTTTGAAGGGACATCACTAATTCTATTTGTCTGAGGAGCTTTCTGATCTACGTTAATTATATAATAATTTTCACTTATATCATCTACAGCGGCATTTCCTACGTTATCCACAGCAACAAGAACAAGATAGTTGTGTCCTTCCTGGAAGCCTGAAAGAGTTGTGAGATATGTAGAAGCAACTGATTTATAATTCTTTCCACCAGCAGCACCATCTGCTGTTACTCCACTTATTGTACCATTATAGAATACACGGCGTGTTGTTTCGTCTGCATTCTTTGGAGCAAAGTAACCGTCTGCCTTGCCGGCAGGGTCTGCAACGAAAGAATTAATCTGTGTCGTAGTAGGAACAGTTGTATACAACTGATAGTAAATCATTGCAATACCACTACCAGTTTCATCAAAATTACCACGAATCTTGATTGTCTCTTTATTTCCAAATGTTCCTGAAGTGTATTTTCCACCTACGTCTTTATCAAGGTCGTCATCCCATAATGAATTACTTGAAGTTATATCGTCATTATCCTGATCACCTATACGGAAGTAAATATCCTTTCCGGAAGTGTCAGTTTTATGAAGAGCAGCAGGTGCAGTTGTATCAAAGATAATCTTAAAGGTTGTTGGAGAAGCAACTACGTTCTGTGCTTTATCTTTTACTGAAAGTTCTACAGTTGCAAAATCTGACAAAGCAGCCCAAGTATCTGTCCAGGCGCCAGTTGAGGTTGCACTTGTGAATGTCCATGCTGAATCACTTGAAGATAAAGTCTTAACTACACCACCATCTTTGTTGTAAATAGTAAGAGTTACACCATTAGCATTAATTTCGCGGTCATCCTTTGCAATACCTGTAAGAGTGAATACATCCCTTGCATTATTCATGTAGAAGGTCTGAACACCGTTTACTACACCTGCATCATAAGATGATTCAAGAGCATAACTGTTCAAAGTAGGTCTTACCTGATCAATATCCAGCGTAAACATCTGGAATGTCTTTTCGTTTTCGAAATTATCTTTTACGGTTACTGTTACAGGGAATGAGCCGGAATCTTTGCCTTCGAACTTTTCGGTTGGAATTGTGATTGTCCATTCGCCTGTCTTTACTCCTCCAGAAAGTGTTGCAACGCCATCGATAATTTCGTCGCCGGTGTATGTTGTATCACCAATCTTTGTAAGCTTTACAGAAACAACTTTTGTTGCATCGTTTCCGACAACAGTTCCGTTTACGTAGTTGTCGTTGTAGTCTGTTACATTTACTGTAAATACTACTTCATGACTTCCGTTGATGAGTTTTGAACCGCTCAAAGCAGCGCCATCAACAGTCAAAAGTGTACATACATCCGGCTTCTTAGTATCAACTTCATAAGTCAAAGGAGTTGCATAAGTAACGTTGCCAGCTTTGTCTTCTACCTTGATGTAAACTACACCCTTTCCATCATTGAAAGAGCAGTCTTTTTGTGCAGTCCAGTGATAGTCGGAACCGCTGTAGTTCATATTAATCCAGTCGGCAGAAGGAACTGTCTCCTGTGTTAATGTTGTATTACTTCCATCATTAATATAGTAATAAACTGCTTCAGGGTTCTTTTCATCAAAGTCAACACGGATTGTTGCTTTTGATTTGTTTTTGTTCCATGCAGAAACAGATTCTGTATTGCTTACACGGAATACATGGCTTGTAATTTCCGGAGCTGTTGTATCAACAACAAGTGCTGTTGAGATTGTAGAAAGTGCAGATGGAGAATTTCCGGCCTTATCTTTAACTTCGAGATTAAATTCATATCGTCCGTCTTCGTAATCGGCAACAGAAAGACCTGTCTTTGTAAAGTTACCGAAGGTTGTTCCTGCAGTTGAAACATAACCAAAGGTATCTGTCTTTACATTCATTGTCATTGAATCAACATTTACGTTGTCTTTCTTAACCTTGATTACAGCTGTTTCAACCTCGCGGCCCTGAGTACGACCATCATGTGCATATCCAGAGAAGGTAATGTCTGCAAAATCAGATTCTTTAATATATCCGCTCTTATTTACAGTAAGCTCTGCCATTGGCTGAGTCTTATCATAGCGGAAGTAATATGTTTCTTCTTTTTCGTTATTTGCGTTATCCACTGCCTTTACACTAACTGTATGATAAGAAGAGTCTGCATCTTCGTTTTCTGTAAGGTCAGCAGGAATTGTATATTTGTAACTCCAGTTTGATGTAAGAGGAAGAGAAGACCAGACAGCACTATCAACCTTTATCTTGATTTCTTTAAGACCAGCGCCCTGGTCAGAAGCTGTTCCGTTGATATAATAGTCGCCTGTTCCAGAGAGCCATTTTGCTCTTGTTGCTGCGGTAATATCAAAGTCGGCAACTGCAACAACCGGTCGAGTAGTATCAAATATTACAGATGAAGAAATTGATGTCTGCTTAGGATTAATTGAAGCATTTCCTGAATTATCGTAAACAACAATTGAATGGAGGTTATTTCCCTGTGTTGTAAAGTTCTTGTACCAGGTTCCATCATCAGCAACAGCTACATTATCACCATCAATTGTAAGTCTGCTTACTCCGTTTGCATCCCAAACTGTTCCGCGCAAAGTGTAGCTTGTTGCAGCAGATGCTTCATTAAGATATACAGTTCCATTTACTGGTGTTTCTGCGGTTCCATCTGTATCGTCTTTATAAACTGAGCAGGTTACTACCGGTACATTCTGGTCTACCATAAATGCGACATGAACTGTGTCAGAAATATTACCAGACTTGTCTACACCATAAACATAAAGATATTTTTTACCTTCGCAAAGTGTATCAGCCGAATCTGAACCAAGACTTGTTTGAGTTGCAGTAACAAGGTTCATTGGAACACTCCATGAATCTGTACTTGGATTTATAGAACCTATAGTTATAACAGATGGCTGCTGTGCTGCAGTTTTTGTCCAGTCTGGTTCTACCTCTGTTGTTGTAAATGCATAATACAAGGTTTCAAAACCACTAGAGAAATCGCCTTCGTTTTCCGGGTCATCCTTTGCAGTTCCACGGAAGGTATATGCACTACCCTTTATAGAGTTTTCGCCGTAAGCAGTTGATTCGCTTGTGTTATTCTGAGCAAGATTGATTGAAACTGTCGGCTTTGTTTTATCAATTTTTACAGTAACTGTTTTTGTAGTTACCTTTGCTGCCTGTGTACCGAACTTAGATTTATCGGCAGCACGGATTGTATAAATATATGTTCCTGATTCTACAGCAGTATTTTCGCTGTTTGTTTCGCTTCTTGGTAAGCCGGAAATTGACCAGGCACCATTAAAATTACTTGTCTGAGAGAAAATCTTTATTCCAAGAGCTTCTGATTCTGTATCTGAATCTGTGTATGTATGACCTTCCATTTTCTGCCAGATTTCAAGAATTTCGAGTCCATTGTTATCAGAAGCAATACCGGTAAGTGTAAATGCTTTACCAGTTTCGAAAGATCTGTTATCTGAATTACCTGTAAATGAAACAGCCTGTTCAGATACACGCTGATAAGAAGCAACATTAAGTGCAGGAGCGGCAGTATCGTACATAAATTTCTTTGATACCCAGTTTCCTATATTTCCAACATCATCAATTGCACGAATATAAATTGTTTTTTCGCCTTCGTATGTAATTCCGTCCACTGTAAACAATTCGCTAAAGATAATGTTTTCGCTTAATGAAGATACACCCGGTACATCTACAATATTTGCAGCAGCCTTTTGTGAATCAAAGGTGTACTGAAGCATTGCAACGTTACTTGATCTTTCGTTACCGGTTGCAGCATCTGTTGCAGTTGCTGTAAATCTGAAGGAAACGCTTTCTGTCTGAAGGTTTGTTGGTACACCAATTCTGCTTTCATCAATTACAGGGGCTGTACTATCAACATAATATTCAAAAAGACGTTCGCCTGTGTGTTCAAATTCATCTTTTACGACATATCGTACTTTGTTTTCTGAACGATTTGCAGAAGGAACAAAATGATCTGTAAATGTATTGCCGGAAAGCTTGTGATCCTTGTCATAAACAGGAATTTCTACGTCTTGTCCGTTTATTTTTTCTATACGAGAAACTTCAAAGCTTTCATAACCGGAGTCGATTGTAATGACGTTTACAAATTCTACCTTTGCATCTGAAGTTTTTGAACCATTTGAAAGTGTAATAATTTTATTATCTGGTGTTGTGCTGTCGATTGTAACTTGTGGAGCAGCACCAGAAACAACAAGCCAGAATTCCTTGCTTTCTGTTTTTCCTACAGTATCTATAACTGCAACAGAGAATTTGTATTTTCCAATTTCTGTAGGCAGAGTATAAGAAAGGTTATATTCCGAAGGATTTCCTCTTACTGCATTTTCAAAGCCTGTTGGAATCTTTAAATTTGCACCTGTATCTTTATCACTTATTTTAAATATACAATCAGCAATTCCATCATCATCCTTTATTTTGAGTTGAATTGTACTACCTGTCATAAGAACGATTTTGTCTTTCTGACCTTTGTCTGTTTTTGCAAGTTCTGTGTTTACTTTTTCTACAGTATCAAAGGTTAATGTAAGAACTTCTGAATTATATGGAAGAATTACAGGTTTATCTGTTGTCTGATCTACAATGTAGCTGCGTTCAAGATATGTCTTTGTTTCATCATTTGCATCAACACCTTTGTTTCCGGCACGGTCTTCTGCAAAAACTTTAACTGTGATATTTCGCACCTCTGTACCGCTTGCAATATCTTCTGTATGAATTACAAAAGTCTGCATAGTAGGATTCTTGATGTAATGCTTTGTAACTGGTGTAGCTTCTGAATCTACGCGGAACTGGATTTCTTCATCTGTATCAGAATCTACTATTATAAAATATGGTCTGCGGTCTCTGGTTGCTTCAAGTTCTTTCTGAACAATATCATAAGCATCAACAATTGCTACCTTCATTGTAACGTCACCATTAAGGTATTCGCCTGCAACTGTAGAACCGTCTTCGTTGCCTGTATATTTCTGGGCTGTTGGAAGCATACTGTCTATACTGATTGTTGGACCAGCAATATCATAAAGAACTGTCTTTGTCTTTGTTGTAGCCATTTCATCCAAATCGGCAATTACATCAAATACATACTGACCTCCGGCGTCCTGCTTAAATGCAAATTCATCTCCATTTGCAACAGCCGGAATTGTAAGTTCAAATTGATATGTAATAAGTCCGGCAGCTTCTCCGGTTTTGTCATCTTCGGTTATTTTATGATTATAAACTGTACTTACATTATCTGAATCATCCTTACAGGTAATTGTAATAAGTGGATGACCATCAGGAACTGATACAGAACCTCTGATTGTAAGTTCATCACCTTTCTTTAAATAAGAAATTGTTTCTGTAGGATAAGTAATCTGAAGATCCGGAGCAACATTTTTTGCCTTAAAGCGCATTATATATTGCTTTCCGTTTCCTTCGAATGGAGGAACAATTTTATTTCCTTCTATATCTTCACCTTCTACACCAATTATGTAGGTTGTGCTGTATTCAAGACTAACCTGTTCGCCTGCTTCGTTTATGTTGGTTTCCTTAATGATTTTTGTAAGGAACTGACCATCACCTTTTTTCTGGAATTCAGAAGTCTGTGGATAAATTTTATCTCCTGCACGTCCGTTTTCATCAATAGGAATGAGGTAAACCTTCATGTTATCTGTATCAAGAGAAAGTCCATCAAGACCTTTAGAAAGCTGAATTGTAAGAAGGCGTTCGTTTTCTACGTTTGTTGCAACTCCTAAATCAAGACCAGAAATAGAGAAAGTAGGACTGTTTTCCGGGTTAAGCTTAAAGCTTCCGCAGGAAATTGATTCATCAAAAAGATTTGCAATCAAGGCTGTTTGAGTTGTAGAACGAGATTTATCTGCTGTTCGTTCTGCTTTGATTGAATACAAATCAGGAACCTTGAGCTTTGTTTTGCTGTTCGAAGTTTTTTGATATTCAGTCTGGAATTTTTCCCATTTTGACCAAGGAATAAATGATGCTTCGGCATTACCTACTTTATCTGCTTCCTGCTGCTCTCCTTCTAATGGGAAACGCTGTGCAGAGTCATAGGCTGTAATTGTACAATAATAAGTCTTTTCATCGGCTTTTTCATCGCCATAAATTGCTGAATATGCTTCGTTGTCGAGGAATTTTGCAACGTCAAGAGAAATTGTTGGAGGAATGCTTGTAATTGTTTTTGAATAAAGGAGTGTATCCGGGTCGTCTTTTGAGTAAAAATCGATAACGATGCGTTCAATATCATTATCATCTGCTGCCTGACCTTCTAAGGTTAAATACTGACCATAAGATTCTATTAAATTGTCTGGATCGTCCTTTGAGGATGAAGGACGAGACAATACTACTACCGGAGCAGTATTATCTATTATAAAAGAACGTGTTATCTCTGTTTTGTGGTGACCGTTATCAAGAATTGTAACAGTTGCTTCGTAGCTGCCATCTGGAATATCCTGGTCTAAAGGATTGATTTTAACAGACCAGGTGCCTTGACCTTCATGTTCAAGGGTAACGCTGCCATCTATATCCTTTGTTTTGTTCGTCTGAGTGTTTCTTAAAGTAACCTTTAGGCTCTTGATTGTACCATCATCAGACCAGTTTCCGGCAATAGCAAACGTATCGCGGATTACAGAGGCGGTTGGTGGTGTAGCAATTTCTACGACAGGAGATTCAACATCGACTGCGGCACCAAGACCAACTTCACAAGAAACAAAAGCTGCAATTGAAGCGAATCCAATAAGACAGAATCCTACAAAGGATTTAAAGAGATTGTTCTTTTTCATACATTTTTCCTCAACAATTTAAAAAAGACTTTATTAATTATCGGCAGATTGCTGCGTTTAGCACACTAGCAGACAATTAACCCATAATACATACCATAATTGTAAACCATTATTGAGAATTCGCAAGTTTTTTTTGAAAAGAATGAATCGTCCTAGTTCAAAACTGAAAGAGGATTGATTGTGTTTCCGTTTTTGTAGACTGTAAAGTGAAGGTGCGGACCGGTACTAAGACCTGTGCTGCCTACAAGACCAATCTGTGTTTTCTGGGCATAAACAAAGTTTCCCTTCTGGCAGGTAATTTTGCTCATATGACCATAGAGAGTCTTATATCCGGAATGATGAGTGACAATTACATAGTTTCCGTAGGTTGCGTTATAGCCGGCAGTAGTAACTTTTCCGTCCATTGCAGGATAAATTGGTGTTCCCTGAGCAACGGCCATATCAATTCCACCGTGGAAAGAGCGTGAACCTGTATTAAATGGAGAATCGCGCCATCCATAAGAAGAAGAAAGCCAGTAACGTACTTTAAGTGGCTTTTTGAATAAATCGCCGTTGATTTCCTGACGTGTCATCCAGTCAAGTTCTGCATCAGGAACAAAAAGTGAATAACCAGCCTTAAGTTCTGTTGTTGGAGAAAGGAAATTGACTGTTGCACATTTTTCGGCATCTACTTCGTATTTAATGGCGATTGTTTCTGGAGTTTCGCCATCTGTTTTTACTGTATAAAGAATTCCAGCCATAGAAGGAATCTTAAGATACTGATTCGGCTGAATAAGTCGTGATTGACGAATATTATTTACACTTATGATTGTATCCTGAGTAATTCCAAATTCATCGGCAATATAACCAATCATATCGCCTGATTTTACGCGATAAGTCTGATAAGTAAGAACTGCAGGTTCAACAGAAGCTGAATCTGTATCTGTAGTGTCTGTTGAATCTGTAAGAACAACTTCCTGTACAGGAGAAGGCTCTTTTGTTTCTTCAAGAAGGCCGCTTAAAGCCTTGTAATCATCATCGGCTGTATAAACTGGAACTGCAGAAGTTTCAAGACCACCAACACCTCTGCGGGAATCTACTGTTCTAATAACGGCGATGCATGAAGAAGCAAAAATTACGCCAAAGCAGAAAAAGATGATTGAGGAACTTACAATTCTTGAAACGCGGGTTTTAAATACCATATTAAATTTACTTTCGATTTTTCTGATTATAACATAGTCTTCTAATTTTTTCATCTTTTATTTACTCCAATCAAGTAAGTTTCAAAAGATTCTGCACGACAGGCTTCGGGCTTGAATCCTTTGGCTGACTCGAATATTTCCCTCATACTTTTTAGAATCCTCTGCTGATCTCCGTTCTGGAAGATTTTTACAGCAAAGTTGCCGCCTTGTTTGAGCATTGCCTGGGCATACCATACTGCCATTTCGACAAGCTGCTCAGAGCGGGCTGTATCTACAGTCCTGTTCCCCGTTGTTTTTGGAGCTGCATCGCATACAACTAAGTCGTATGGTCCGTTTTCCTTTATAACCTTGCGAATTTCGGGTGCATTTAAGTCACCCTGTATGAAAACCAGATTATCTCCTTTTACAGTTTTTGCAAGAGGATTAAGATCGCACGAAACTACCTTGCCGGTGCCTTCCATTTTGCGTAAAAGAAAGGTTGTCCAGCTGCCGGGAGCAGCACCTAAGTCGAGAACGGTATAATTTTTCTTAATCATGCCGAATTTTTCGTCTATTTCCTTGAGCTTGTACACGGAACGAGCCGGGTAACCTTCGGAAAATGCTTTTTGCGACCAATAATCAGGCTTTTCATAACTGTTTGCAGGCATATACCTACATAATCGGCATATTAATGGGGATTATTAGTGAATAAATGTTAATTCATGCTTATTGTAATTTAGATGAACAATGCGGGAATCTGGAATATCTGCAAACTTCTGGATAAGCGGCCAGTCTATGGCGCCCTGCATTTTTATTGTACAAATCATTCTTTTTGTAAGTCCGCTATCCAGCCATACGTGAATCCAGTCTAAAAGTCGCTCCGGATAACAGATTACATCAGAAAATACCCAATCTACAGGGCCAATTTCCTGTGGTGTAAGCGTAAATGCATCATGTGCCTGGAACTTTACAAGAGGATTTTTCATTAATTCAGGTGCAAGTTCAGCACGGTCTACAGCATGAATCTGCGCTCCGAGCCCCGCAAGCACCCATGTCCAGCCACCAGGGCACGCTCCGGCTTCGAAGCATTTTTGACCAGGACCCGGTAACCCGCAATCAAGAAACAAATCTGCAAGAGAAAGGCTTTCCTGTATTTTAAGATATGCTCGGCTCGGTGGATTTTCGTGATCTTCTATAAAATGGAGCGTTCCTGCCGGTAACGGAGAAGTTGTTGCCGCAGATGCAATAAGCGTGTGTTCATCTATGAGCGTATAAAGTCCAATCGGAGAATCAGGGATTTTTACAGGAAACTTACGCTCCTTAAGGTTTATATATGGAAGCTTTTCCTGGATAAGCTGTGCACGTCTAAAACATGTAAACTGATACGGTGCCCAGTTACGCTGAATGGTCTTAAGAGCACCGGCAGCCTCGCCTATTGAATCAAATTTCAGAATAAAAGGTTCTGTAAGGCAGGTTCGTGCCCAATATGGAAGCTTTCCGCCGGATGCGTTCATAAAGGCGGACTTGTCGGGGAGATAGAGGAGGTCGCCGTAGAAGATGGGTTGGAGGGGGCCCTTCGACCCTTCGACAAGCTCAGGACGACGCAGGCTCAGGGACCCCTGTTGGGTCAGAGACCTCTGTTGGCTCAGGGACTCCTGTTGGCTCAGTAATCCCAAATCAATGTTAAATCTATCCTTTAATTCCGATACGAGAAAATCTTTTTGTTCTGGAAAAGCAAGAAAGGCGATACCGCCGAGATCAGTTTTTGTTACAGCCATTGTTTTATTCGGTTTTTAGAGAATGTCAGTAAGGTCATCGTCATCATCGCCCATTTCCTGCAGATAAGCGATAAATTCCCGAAGTCTTGCATCATCAGGAGAATAAAGAATCTGAAAACCTATCTGTGTATTTCCCTGATTTTCTTTTACCCACATAGGCTTGCACATAAGCTGCAGCGGAGGTTCTTCGGGTGAACGACTAAGCGTTACCTTAATCATGTATTCGGTATCAAGATCTACAACAACAGAAACAGGGAAATGAATTTTACAGCCTGTAAAACTTATATTATCGAGAATTCCCGGAAGAGCACAGATTTCAGGAGCAATGATTCGTCCTATTTCCGGATATCGTGGATGTTGTCTATTTTCCTGTCCCATTAAATATAGTATAGATGTTTTTGTGTAATATCGCAAGCAATTTTTACTTCCCTTCGACAGGCTCAGGGACCGCGTGACAGGCTATTCTTTTATAACAAGCACCTTGCGGGTTTCATCAAGGCCCGGGCCAATTACACGTATAAAGTACATTCCGCGGGCAACAGGATTTCCTTTACGGTTAGAACCATCCCATGTATAGAAGTGTTCGCCGGCTTTTGCAGAACCACGGTGCAGATAATCAACAATATTTCCATCCAGAGTCATTACAAGAACTGTAAGAGTTCCATCTTCCAGTACATCAACCTTTACAACAGCTTTTTCGCCGACAGCAGAATCTATTACATTGTTAAGAATTGTTACACCGCCACGCTGAGAAATATTTGTCTTGAGCTTGAATGACCACAAATCAAGCGACATAAGATCTTCAGGGTCTGTCTGGCGCAATGCAAACAAAGGCATTTTTACAGAAGACGGCAGATACTGCATATCATTATTGATATCGAGTTCTGGAGAATGCATTATTGTTACCGGAGTTCCATCGTTGTTAGTCAAACCAAACAGGAAACTTATCTGATTTCCGGCAGCCCATTTATTTGTAATAGATTCATCAAGTTCAAAAATCATTCTGTCGGACTTATCTTCAGAAAGAAGTGTTCCATCGACCTGTGAATACTTTGTATTATTCTTTTCGGAAAGTGCTGTAAATACATCGCTTGTTTCATCCGGGAGCCAGATACGCCAACTTGTAGAAGGTTCAAGGTCGTTATTATATTGCGTAGAAACAGAAAGAGCATCAGGATTATTTGCAAGATATACTCTGAAGCTGTCCGGTGCATTTTCGTTTTCAAGAGTTCCGTCGCTTGTATCTGCCACAATTGCAACAGGACGTTTTGCAGGCAGTGTTCCATAATTCTGCTGGTCGCGGTTCCAGTCATGAACTGACCAACCGTAAATATCAACATCGTCTGTAAGATTTTTATGAAGCAGACTGTCGGTAACAATACTGCCATCATCTTCTGTCATTGCAGAATCATAAGCATAAAGCGGATTGATTACACCTACTGCAAAGTCAGAGAGGGCATGGGCGGTGTACATCTGGATTGAGTTTTTATTAACATCCTGAAAGAATGTTACGCGTGAACCTGGATGACCTGTAAAGAGATCTGTAGATTCTTTACCATATTTTTCGGTATAAGTAATACGAACATACACTGTCTTAATATCTTCAAGAGTTACAGTACGTTCAAGTTTTAAACGGACAGATGTAAAATCTGAACCATTTTTATTATGGCTGATAGAAATTGTTGCAGGGACTGTTCTTTTTACTTTCAAATCAGAAA
Source organism: Treponema sp. (assembly GCA_017963165.1). The sequence goes on along the minus strand of JAGCTZ010000077.1, from coordinate 30,397 downwards.
CAACAGGAACACCAGATGAATCTATTGTAACAAAATCAATACATTGTGTAATAAGTTCTTCAAATCTTTCTGTAATTTCTACAGGTAACATTGTAGTATTATCATAATAGCCAAGATTGTTACTATCGATACACAATTCTTTTACAAAAATAATTTCAAGTTCATCGCCACCAATAGGACAAACTGTCATATCAATACTTGGTGGAGTTCGGTCAATTGTTGAGAATGTTTTAGAACGCAAGCGGTTTCCTGCAAGATCTGTAATAAAACCAACTTTATCATCATATTTAATTGTAAACGATGTCTTTATATCAAGAGTTGTAATTTCGAGTGGCAAAGAAAAATACAAACCTTCCAATTCACCGGCAGAACGTCGAAGAGAAGAAGAACCAGTGAAAATTAAAGAAGATGCACCACCAGATGCAATTTTTGTTGTATCAAAACTTGTTTTAACAAGAGAATCAGTCAGATTTGTTCCTATTCCATATTTGAATGCATTTACAGCAGAGTGAATTGTACTGTATCGGATACCACCAGAAGTTCTTCTTTGAGCATCATCAAAAGGACGGGCTCCACCAAAAATATCAGCCGCATAGGAATAATCTTTATAAAGGTCTGCAGGTTTTATTCCTTCAGAACCTGACTCACACCAACCTATTTCAGTAAACCATTCAGGAGAATTTCCATCGAAATCAGGTGTGTTGTCATAAAGATGGAATTCTATTCTATCCAACGTTGAACCTACACCAGAATTATTTCCAATTGATTCTGCCTGATATTTTTTACTAAACTCCAGCTGCGACCAGGCTGTTTCGTTGCTATTTTGTCTGATAATCGCAAAAACCGGTTCCGAAATATCCCAGGCGCCGTAAAGACCTGATTCGGTGCTGTTTACAACTGGAATTGTATCATATACAGACTGACCGAAAGAGTCGTTTTCATATTTAATCTGAACGTTTCCAGCTTTATCTTTTACTCGTTCATTTTTCTTATCATTATTTACAAGGTGCTTAACTGTTCCAGAAGGCATTTCGGCCTGTTCTATATAGCCTGTCCATTTTTTATATGTAAAGTTGTTTGTATCTGTTACAGTTCCGTTTGTATAACCGGCTATAGAAAGTTTGATTGAGTATTCGGCATTTGAACCATTACGATAAAGTGCATTTACATATTTGTCTGTGCGGCCGCTGCTTCCGGTATAAATAAGTCCGTGCTGTACAGTTCCAAGGCCAGCAATTCTAAGATTTTCTGATTTTGTAATATCACCCATGATTGCACCAAGACTGTCTGTTACCTGAATGTTTTCTGGAGAAGTCAAAGGTGCATTCAAAGAAGCATCATTGTTTGTGCCGTTAAAGTCAACTTTTTCGGAATAAACGAATTCTATAAAGTTATGAGAATCATAAGAATGTTCGCAGGCCTCTCCGACAGAGGAATCGTAAGCATTGTGAAGCTCCTGACCAGTGCGGACTGAATAAAGAACAGGACCTGTTTTGTCCAGAACCTCGTTAGTTGTATCATTAGTACTTCCGTAGGTAACGCCGGTGCTTGGAGTACGTGTACTGTAATTAACAAGTCGTTTACCCCATCGGTCTGTAATAATATATGGAAGTGAAGAAAGAGCTCTTGGGAAATCAAAAGCAGGTTTTGTCTGATGATGAATTCCACTTCGGTCTGTGCTTTGAGCTTCACCAGAAGTTTTTCCTGTTGCATCTGTGTTCCAGGATCCGTATTCAGAACCGTTCTGAGGAGTAGCCTTTAGATAGAAATAACTTAGTTGTGTATCGTAGCTTATCGGCTGCTGGCAATCAGGATCTGAATATAAATCAAATTCTGTTGAGCTGGCTGCAAAATCTAATACAGGTGAGTCTGCGGCATTCAGGAATTTTAACGCCTCTACTGTTGCGCTGTGATAACGTACAGGACGATTGAATTCTACACGAATTGAATTATCACGTTCTGTCCAGGCTGCAGTGATTTGGAAATCATCAAAGTCTACGTTTGTATTTGAAGCTGCGTCTGTACATTCAAGCGTTACAAGGCGGGCTTTTGTTCCATCTGTACTTCCGTTGCTGCAAACTACATTACAACCGGAAATTGATGAATGATATGCTTCGGCAAAACCATTAGCGGCATTTGTTATGTCTGGCAATTTAAGAATCCACTGACCGCTTGTGCCGTTTGTAGAAAGAGCTGTTCCGTTGGCATAGAAGTTCTTTTTGACGGTTACAGTTTTATCGGCTGATGTGGAAAGGGTGGCGGTGAAGTCTCCTGTAGTTGCGGTCATTCCTGGGGCGGTTGTGCCATCTGGTAACCTGGCTTCGTTGTAATTTGGCTGGCTCCAGGTTGACGGGCGGTCGCAGTAATATGAATACTCATCTGGAATTCCAGTGTCAGAATCTGTTGTGGAATAATCAGCACCAAGAATTATCATATCCTGATTTGCAGTCATATTGCCATTCAAAATAACAGCGCCTTTATAAAGAACAATATTTTTTGCAAGGACAGTTGCTGCATTTATTGTAAGAGGTGCAGCAGCAGGAGCTGTTCTTGAAATTATGAGATTCTTATCTGCAGCCGAAGAACCTGCGCCAATTGTTATTGTCTGGCCAGAGGTTCCAAAGTTCGCAGCAGTTGTGCCATAAATCATAACATCAGTAGCAAATGTGGCAGGACCATTTCCTGTAAAGGTTCCGCCAATCACTGAATTACCAGTTCCGTTTTGAGTAAAGCTTGTTGTAAAGTTAAGGGATGCACCATCAACCGTTTTGAAAAGTCCTGTGTTTGTAATTGTCATAGGACCACCGGTTATAGTTGCGTTTTCCGTTTGACCAAGTGTAATATTTTCTGCGGTAATCGTGCCCGTAATTTCAGAATTTCCAAGAGTAATGTCTAATTCAGGTGCAGTAAGCTTTCCATAAAGCTTTGTAGTTCCAGCAACATGGGTAATATTTGAACCAAGCAGCATTTCTGCATTATCATTGTTAGTGTCACCAAACACAACATTTCCAGTTGTATTAAACGTCTGCTGATTTACTGTATTTATTTTGCCGCTCTTCTTAAAGAAGATATTTCCGCTCGAAGCTGTGTCTGTAAATGTTCCTATGCACACAATGTCATTAAAGGTTGTGTTTGCAGCAGTTGAAATTTTTAATTCTTTTAACGGAGACTCAGACTGGGTTGCCGTTTCTGATTTTCCTACTTTATTATTGAAGATAATATTATTTGGTCCAGCTTCGAATGAAAGCTTGTTGTTTCCGTTTACAGCTGAAGTAAATGTAATTGTTCCAGATGAACCAGAAGAAATTGAAAGCGTTGTATCAGTCAGGATTTCTACTGCCCCATTATAAGTCTGATCTGCATTTGTTGTGCTATTAGTTGTAATTGAAGAACAATTTATATTTGCACGAAGAGTTGTTATTGTTCCTGCGCTTACATTTCCATTAAAGGTTGCGGTGGCAGCAGTTGTAAGAGAAGAAAGTCTTGTAATTGTATCTTCAAATTCTACAGAGCCCGTTGCCGTTGTAAGAGAATGACCTGGGGCGTCGCCACCCGAAAGTGATTTTTTGAAAATGAGTTTGGCTTCATCAGCAGAATCTGTTGTAATTGTCGTATCATGCAAAAGTGTAACAGGCTGATTAAACGTTGCGTTGTTTACAGTTATTGCGGCACAATTAATATTTGTCTTGGCATCAACAATAAGATTTTCTATTCCGGCAGTAGAATTATTTACATTTGCATTGAACTGGACTGTGTTATATTCGCTACCATTTTTTGCTGTTAATTTTATGTCGCCAGCCTTAAACAGTGTTACTGTGCCATCGTAAGTTTGATTTCCGGTTGTAATAATTTCTGCGCAGTTTATTTTTGCTATTTGAGTATGGAGAGTTTCTGCAGTTAGATTTCCATTAAAGGTTGCAGTTGCGTCTGTTGTAAGAGAAGTTATATCATTTATTACGTCATCAAAAATTACAGAACCATCAATAGTTTCAAGAGAATAATTGCCGCTTCCATAAACATCTTTTTTGAAAATAAGATTGGCTGTGTCAGTGTCAGTGGCAGCGGCGTCTGTTGTAATCTGTGTGTCGCTTAAAAGAATTACACTATCTCCGAAGGTTGCGATGTTTGCTGTAATTGAATCGCAGTTTATTTTTGCTTTTTGAGTATTAAGAATGCCGATATCTACATCATCATTAAAGGTCGCTGTTGCCGCAGTTTTAAGAGAAGCAAGATTTGTAATTGTTTTTTCAAATACTACAGAGCCTGTTATTGTTTCAAGAGAACCGGTTCCTGTTATTTCATCCTTAAATAAAATCTTTTCGCCGGTGGCAGTTGTAATTTTTGTATTGCTTAGGATTTCGACTGGCTTTTTGAAAGTTACGGCATCAAGATTATTGATATAAGAGCAGTTTGTAATAAGCTTGAGTGCAGAATCAATTGTCAAAGATTTATCAGAAGAGCCATCCCCCTTCAACGAAGCATTCAAGGTTATAAGGGCCGAATCACCTGTTGTCTTAAAAGTTGCAGAATCAAGCAGAGAAACAAGTCCGTTATATGTTTGATTTCCGATTGTTGTTATATTTTTAAGCTTTACAGGACAGTTACAAACAAAGCTGTCTGCATAAGCATTATCATCAAGAGTAATTGTGCCGGAAGAATTGAGCGTTACGGCACCAGCGTTTATAGATGTTGCAGGAGTTGCAGCCGACGAATTACCGAGCATTATATTTCCAATAAATACATTTCCTGCATTATTAAGAGTTACAGATTTTCCAGTACCGGCAGTAATTGCTGTTGTTTTGTTAACTGTAATTTTATCCGAAATAATTACCTGTGCATTTACATGAAGCTTTTCGTATTGCTTTCCTTCCTGAGGTGTAGTACCCTCGCCGTCCCAGGCAAAGTTTGTAATTGTTGTTGTTCCTGCATCCGGGTAATATTCAACAGTTGAATCGGTGCCATTTATCATTGTTCCGTGAATTGTCTGACCTTCGGCACCATTAACGGCACCATTAAGACGAACAAGTCCGTTATTTGTAATTGTGCCAACAGTTAAATTTTCATCGGCAAGATCAAAAATTGCATTGGCTGCGACAGTAATTGTTCCGTTGTAATCTCTTGAATCATAACGATCATTCAAATTGAGTGGTACTGTTAGGACAGGATAACTAGATTTATCTGCCGGAATAGAAACTACAGCACCTTTGTTTGGAATAGAAGCAGGACTCCAGTTTTCTTTTGTATTCCAATCTTCTGGATTAGAACTTCTTCCGCCAACCCAGGTATACTGCATTCCAGGGAAGTTCCAGTTCACATTGTTTCCGCTGTCGTTACTGCTCAAGGCAAAAAGATTATAAGATGAAGCATTGTTTGAATCCTGAATGTCCACATATTGAATAGAGTGTGTGTTTGCGCCTGTGCAATTAATTGTCCAGTCAGAGCCTTCAACAGAAGAACGAAGTACAAGCCTGTTATTTTCTAGATTAGTTGTTCCAATTAATTGAAGTTTACCTTCCACAGTTTGTGTTTTTCCGGCGCCAAAAGTAATTGTTTTTCCACCAAGACCAGTTGTGTTATTTCCAGCCGTCAAATTTGTAATTGTATTACTTCCTTCAATTCTTACAGGAGCAGTTCCTGTAAGCAGGAGAGCCCCTTCGATGACATTGTTACCTGTCATTGTTACTCCACCGCTAAAGGTAAGATGTTTGTAAGTATTATTTCCATTGAGTACTGCAACAGGAGGATTTGCAGAAGTCTTGTTTTCAGCTGTAAGTTTAATTTCTCCACCATGTGCATCAAGAGTACCATTTGCAAAATCAACATCACTATTAAACGTTGTTGTACCCGACGCAGCAGTAAAATTTGAACCTGATTCTGTCTTAATGTTAGGCTCGACTACAACAGAAGCATGAGTCATTGCAAAATTAGCAAGACTTGAATCTACAACAACAGTTTTTCCTACGCCATCTATTTTTGCAGCATTAAGATTTACAGTTGTGTTGTTAGTTGATTTTAACGAAGTTTCATCCTGTGCAAACCGCAGCGTACCCAAAGTTATTGTAACACTGTTTCCAGAGACAGCAGTGCTGTTGAAAACAGGAGAATCTATAGTAAGAATTTTTCTTATTCCGGTTCCACCATCAGTTATAGTTGATTTATAATTGATTTTTGAATCATTTGAATCAGCAGTGAGTGTTGTATCTGCTAAAAGTGTAAACGAATTGTAAAATGAAATTGTATCGCCGGAAGAAAGCTCAGCCGGATTATAAATTGTTACCGTATTATTGTAAGTCTGATTTCCAGTCGTTGTAATTGTATCACAATATATTCTTATTGCACCGTGAGTTACTATACTGTCGGCAGTGACATTTCCATTAAATCTGGCTGTTTGAGTATGCAGAGTATCAACATTTACAGTGTCAGCAAAAACAGCAGAAGCATCAGTTGTAAGTGCTGTAAGTCCCGTAATTGATTTTGCAAAGCTTACAGAGCCGGTTTGAGTTTCGAGCGAATGATCACCTGTAATGACTTCGTCGAAACGAATTGTTGCCGAAGTTGCGGCTTCTGTTGTAATTGTCGTATCGCCATTTATTGTAACAGCTTTTTCAAAAATTGCATTTGTTGCAGTAAGTTGTGTTGTTTCCTGAATCTCTAATTCATCTTCAAATGTAATTGTTGAGTTAGCCGAAGTTATTTCCTTTGCATTTGACACAACAGGTCCTCTATAAATCTGGCTGCCCGTTGTAGTTACTTCATCACAATTTATATTTGCTGTTCTGGCATCAATTGTTGCTACACTTACATTACCGTCAAAGGTTGCTGTTGCATCAGTTTTTAAAGATGTAAGATCTGTAATTGTATCATCAAATTGTGCAGAGCCTGTTACAGTTTCAAAAGCATAGGCACCTGCAAGAGGTTTTTCAAAATGAATTGTATTACCCGAATCGGCTGTGATTTTTACATTATGGTAAAGAGTTACCGGCTGCTTAAAATCAACATTGTTTACATTGATGTCTGAACAATAAAGCCTTGTGTTTCCATCAACAATTAGATTTTCTGTGCCAGAATCAGACTGTCCGATATTTGCATTGAATCTGATTATCTTAACTACGTCAGAATCTTTTGCAGTTAATGTTATATTACCTTCCTTAAAAAGAGTTATAGCACCATTGTAAGTTTGATTTCCTGTAGTTGTAATAGAAGCACAATTAATTTTTGCAACTTGAGTTTGAAGACTTCCCGCACTTACGTTTCCATTAAAGCTTGCTGTGGCAACAGTTGCAAGCGAAGAAAGACCTGTGATTGTATCTCCAAAAACAACAGAACCTGCAAGTGTTGTAAGAGAATGCCCAGGTGTCGTTCCACCCGAAAGTGTTTTTTCAAAAACGAGTTTTGCTGTGTCAGCCGAATCGGTTGTAATTGTCGTGTCGTGTAAAAGTGTAACGTCTTGCTTAAACGTTGCACTGTTTACAGAAATTGCATCACAGTTAATATTTGTTTTTGAATCAACAACAAGACTATATGTTCCAGCCCCAGATTTAACAACATTTCCATTAAACTGAACTGTCTGATATTCATTAGAAGAATTTTTTGCAGTAAGTTTTATTTCACCAGACTTAAGCAGTGTTACAGCACCATCGTAAGTTTGATTTTCTGAAGTTGTGATAGAGGCGCAATTAATTCTTGCAGTCTGAGTATGAAGTTCGCCTATATTTACATTTCCATTAAATGTTGCTGTTGCGGCGGTTGTAAGTGTTGAAATGCCTGAGACAGTATCTTTAAATTCTACAGAGCCGTCGACAGTCGTAAGAGAATGACCAGGGGCGGTTCCACCGAAAAGCGATTTTTCGAAAACCAGTTTTGCAGTTGTATCGTTCACATCAGTTGTGATTGTAGTATTTTTCAAAAGAGTAACAGGCTGATTAAACGTTACGCTGTTTACGGCTATTGTGTCACAATTAATACTTGTTTTAGCATCAACTATCAGATTTTGAGTTGCGCTATCCAGGTTATCAATGTCACCGTCGAATTGAACTGTCTGATATTCACCAGAAGCATTTCGTGCCATCAATGTGCTTGACTTTGATAACCTTACAGTTCCATCATAAGTTTGATTTCCTGTCGTTTTTATAGAAGAACAATTTATGTTCAATGGCCCTGTGATAGAAATGCTTGAAGGTGGTGCAGTATTACCTATAATTGCATTGAAGGTCGTGCCTGTTGCCTGTGCAGAAATTTCAAGTGGATATCCGCCATCAATAGTTGCATAATTGCCAAACGCAACTTGTCCTGCTGTCGTTGAGTTGAGTTCTGTCTGAGAGCCAAGAGTTACTGGTCCATTATATGATTGAGAACCTGTTGTATTAACTGCACCAGCCAAGGTTATAGTTTTTCCACTGGCGCCAAGATTTACTGATGATGCATTAAGAGTTCCGGTTATATTTGTAGCTCCTGCTGTATGTATAAGAGGACCAGTTATATTCATTTCTGCTGGAGAGGCACTGGTGAACTTTACGTTTCCTGTTGTAGCAAAGGTAACTCCACCCGTTGCTGTTATACTTCCGGCGGCATTAAATTCTATATTTCCGGCTGATGCAGTGTCGTTGAAATTTGTGATTATAGGTGTACCAGAGAATGTCGTCGTCGTTCCTTTTGTAAGGGTAAATGTTGTGATAGAAGGATTTCCTGTTATACCAAGAGTTCCTGTATTTTTGTTTTCTTCAACAGCAGAATAGGTAGAATTGTTCTTTGCGGTAAATGTCTGATTCGCTGTTCCGTTGAAAACGAGTTTTCCTGTTCCGCTACTACTATATGTGCCATTATCAGTAAAGTTTTGAGAAATATTTACAATTCCGTTGCTGACGTTGCTGGTATTTGTGAAGGTTCCGTTAGTTTCAATTTCAAAGTTTTGGACAGAAAGAGTTTTGTCGGAAACAAATGTACCGCTTTGTATATTTACATCAGTAAATAATAAATTTGAACCGGCAGTCAAGGTTGTGGCTGGATTTGTAGTGCCTTTGTTTATTATGACTTTTCCAAGATTACTTGCATTACTTGCATTCGCTACATTGTTAGTGACAGTCCCATTTACAGTATCATTAGTATCTGGATCATCAGTATCAAGGCCAAGAATAGTTGTCTTGTCATTATGGTCATAAGTTCCTTCAATCGTAAAATTTCTTCTGATTCTGATTGTTCCGCCGTTTGTTATTATTTTGCCATTTGGAATTACAAGGTCCCAGAAAACTCCTGTGATTGTATTGGTATTCTGGAAGGTTACGGACTTTTTATTGTAGGAAATTGTTTTGCCATCTTGTTCGGAAACTGTTCCTTTAATTTCAAGAGTTCCTTCATCATTTCCATTATCCCAGGTTATGGTTCCTGTTCCTGATATTGTAAGGTCGTTTACAGAATCATCGGCAGCTCCGGTCTGTTCAAAAGTTCCGCCGGAAACAATAAGATTCCCGCCTGTAAAACCGCCGGTGCCTGCTTTTACTTTTCCCGATTCAATTATGAAGTTTGATGAATTATTTTGAGCAAAACTGTTTGTAGCAAAATCAAGTGTTATGTTTTTGTTTGTTATATTTTTGTATGTTGTCGTTCCCGGGTTGAAGGTTGTTGTAACAGTAGTTGTTTCTGTAGCCGTTGCTCCATCAAATATCAGATTAAGATTAGAAACAACAGCAGTTGCTGCAGAAATATCTACTGTTCCACAATCCTTAAAGGTAAGTGTCTTAAGATTTGCGGCATCAGAACCCGAAAGATTATTTCCAAAAGTCAAAGTTGTTCCAGTAAACTGAGTTGGAGTCTGGATTGATACATCGCCGTTGTAAGTTTGTTCTCCGGTGGTTGAAACTACAGAACATTCAATCTGTGTCTTTGCATCAATAATAAGATTTGTTACGCTGCTGGTGTCAGGACAGTTCACATTATATTTAAAGAAAACAGTTTGATATACATCTGATGCATTTTTGGCAAAAAGCGTTATGTTGCCAGTTTTGATTAATGTTACAGTTCCATTGTAAGTCTGATTACCAGTTGTTTTTATTTGAGCACAATTGATTCGAACCGGACCATTAACCGTTAACGAAGCTAAAGCTGTTGACCCGCCGACATCCGCATTTAGAATATTATTTGTCGTTCCCGAAAGCGTAAGGCCTGCCGCACCGTTTATTGTTGCATTGTTTTCAAAAGTAATTTGAGTTCCACTTAAGGTATGCGCATTTGTAGTTCCTAGTGTAACAGTATTGTTATATGTTTGAGTACCAGTTGTTGTCACTGTGGCGGCATTTAAAGTGAGTGGCGAATTTATTGAAAGATTTTCTCCCTGTACGTTGCTGTTTAATGTAAGATTTTCTGCAATAACATTTTCCATGAGGAAAATTGCATCACCAGCTGTACCTGTTCCGTTAAGAGTCACTGTTCCTGCGCTAGTTGATGGAGATTGATTTCCGAGTATTACATGTCCACCGAAAAAATTATGTTCATTATTGAGACTTACCGAATTGATACTTCCTGCAATAATAGCAATTGTACCAGGAACATCAAGCTTATTTGCTTCACCAGTATTCTGACTGATTGCACGACTTAAAATGAGGTTCACATATTGCTTGCCTGTCGTGCCGGCTCCATTGTCTCCATCCCATGCAAAGTTTGAATTTGCCTCACCGTTTCCATAATATTCTACAGCAGAGTCAAAACCATTGTTTTCCATTGTTGCTTGGATTGTCTGTGTAGAAGTTCCCGTAAGACGCACAAGCCCTTTGTTTGTAATTTTACCGACCGTAAGATTATTTCCAGCAAGGTCAAAGACTGCGCCTGCATTGACGGTTATAATTCCATTGTAATCAGTTCCATCATAAGTAGATGTTAAATCCAAAGCTGATCCAAGCAGCAAAGTTGAAGCAGGCGATGTAACTGCATCTATTCTTACATCTGCGCCTTTTCCCGGAATTGAAGATGGTGTCCAGTTTGAAGCATTGTTCCAACTGTTGTTTAAACTTCCATTCCAAGTGTAAATCATGCTAGGGAAATTCCAGTTTGTATTGTTTCCGCTGTCATTACTTGTGATGGCAAAAAGGTTGTAGGCCACTGGGGTCGGAGTTCCTGTTTCTGAAGTATTCCAACCATCCTGCACATCAACAAATTCAATGTCGTGAGAGTTTGCACCGGTGCATTTTATTTTCCATTGAGAACCAGTATCACTTAAAGAACGCAGGTTGAGCCTGTTCCCATCGGTATTATCTGAACCCTTTAGTGTTAAAACCCCGCTTACAGTTTGCTCCGTTCCAGCTCCAAACTTAATTGTCTTTCCACCAAGGCCACCAGTTTTATTGGCAGCAAAGTTTGTAATTGTATTACCTTCAGATATAGTTACGGAATTCTGGATATTCAAATCGATAATTGTATTAGCACCGCTAAGTATAACCGGTCCCTGTAATGTCAAAGTTTTAAAAGTATTATTTCCGTTTAGGGTTGCAGCAGTTCCCGCAGGAGTTTTATTTTCAGCAGTAAGAATTATTGTTCCGTTGTTTGCTGCCAAAGTGCCGTTTGCAAAATTAACATCGGCCTTAAAGGTCATTTCGCCAGAAGAAGCTTTAAAGTGAGAGCTTGCGGTTGTTGTGATATTCGGATTAAATTCAACATCTCCGTTGAAAGAAAGTTCACCGACAGAATTAGTCAGGGTTACAGTTTTTCCTGTTCCACTGATTTTTGGAACTGTGAACTGAATAGAAGCTCCTGCACTTGCAATTTCGGTATTATCCTTTGAGAAAGCCAGTTCATCACATTCAACAGTTACAGTCGGTGGATTTGAAGGATCGGCAACAGAGGCTGTATTTTTTAATATTGGAGAATCAATTGTAAAGGTTATAGCTTTTGATACACCTTTAGTAATATTTCCAGAAAAATCAATTTTGGCAGATGCGTTAGTTGTTAAAGTAACAAAATTTTTAGATGAATTAGAATGCAGAATAACATCGCCATTATAAGTTTGATTTCCAGTTGTTGCTATTGATGTACATTTTATATTTGTTTTTCCATTAATTGTCAGTGATTTAAGTTTTGTAGTTTTTCCAACATCTCCATTAAAGGTTGTTGAGGTTTCATCTCCAATCGTTGTAATTGTTAAATCCTGGTTATTACTAACATTTGCATAATTAAAGTCAGAACCCGATGGCGTATTTTCAAAAGTGACATTTCCATGAGCAATAATATTTGTTGTGCCTTTAAGATCTGCCTTATAAAGAATAACATCGGCCGCGGTCAGAGTTCCTTTAATTTCTGTAGTACCAGCCGTATGAGTTATAGAGTGATATGTATCAGGAGAACCTGCTGTCAACACGTTGGTGTTATTTGCAAAAGAAACAGTTCCTGTTGTATTGAAAGTAACATCACTTTTTATTGTTGCAGAATCGGCAAAAGTAATTGCTCCTGCACCTGCGGCGTCTGTTATGCTTTCAAGGGTTGGTTGGCCTGAAAATTTTGTTTGTCCTCCAGCTGTAATTGATAAATTTGTTATTGTCAGGTTATTTTCGAAAATTGTTTCTGTACTTTGAGCAATAGCAAAATTTGTGATTGTACAATTACCAGACGTTGTCAGTTTATTTTGAGTTTTGGTTTCCCTGATATTTGAATATGTTCCTGTTCCCGCACTAAAGGTCTGATCACTTGTCCCATTAAAAATCAAATAACCAGAGCCGTCTGTATTTCCAAGAGAAGTAAGATTTCCTTTTATTTCTGTATCAGATGCAAATGTAACTGTTTTTCCGTTTGTAATTTCAAGATTTTCATATTTATCACCCCAGACTGAAGTCATTGTTGCATCATAAATAATTGTACTGCCAGGACCATTTGCCTTTGTATCTGCTGTAATACTGCCGTTTGTATAAAATGTTATAGTTCCGTTATTTGTAATTGAGCCTTTGTTGTCATCATCATAATATAAATCAATGGTAGAAGAAATAATCGGATAATTTGTTTTACCACTTCGTATTTCAACAAGAGCTCCTTTTCCTGGTACAGATTCTGGTTCCCAGTTAGTTGCAGTAGCCCAAGAATTATCTGTTGTTCCATTCCACTTGTATTCCATTCCCGGAAAAGTCCATTTTATGTTGGACCCACTATCCTTACTGTGAATTGCAAATATATTGTTTGTAGAAGTTGAATTAATAACATCTACATAATTTATGGTTGGATTTGAACAGTTGATATACCAGATACCAGAACCTTCATTTTCAAGAGTCAATAATGAAGAATCAGAAGTTCCTGAAAGTGTAAGTATGCCATTTATAGTTTGAGTTTTGCCTGCTTCGAAAGTAATTGTCTTTCCACCGAGTCCTGCCGTTCCATCTCCCGCTGTAAGATTATTGAACGTGTTGTTACCTCTGATTGTAACCGATGCTGCTGCTGGTGTAAGTTTTACAGTACCACCGTTTGCAGTAAATCCAGCTGTTGCTTTATTATTTGCCCAGTTTCCGCTTACAGTAATATTTGATGAAGTTGTGGTTGTTGCATCGATTACGAAGTTTTTGACGCTTACATTGCCTCCAAATGTTAGTGTATTTGCTGTAACAGATAAATCACCTGTGCTGACAAAAGTATTTCCAAAGGAAACAGTGCCTGATGTTGCAGAAATTGTAAGATCATTATTTGATGTTACTTCTTTTGTAAAACTTAGGTTTCCGGTTGAGGTAATCTGATTTACACCTGTAAACTGAGTTACAGCACAATTTGTTATTGTAAGATTCTGAACATTGAAGACGCTGGTATCAATAATAAAATTTCCAGCAGTTTTATTTACAGTGACATCGTTAAATGTACTGTTCGTATTGGTTTTGAAAGTCTGGTTTGTTGTACCATCGAATAAAAGCAAACTTCCCGAATCCCAAGTCCAGATTCCGTTATCAGTGATATTTCCTTTTACAGAAAGAGTGTAGGCTCCTGTGACAGTTTTAGCACTTGTTCCGGCAAAGTTAGTTTGAGCAGAATCAAAGACTGTATTAGAAGAGAGTACCAGATCGCTGTTAAAAGTTATTTTTGAAAGAGAACTTCCTGTTCCGAGACCCGCTCCACTTGAAGTTCCATTTTGAATCCGAATTGCCCCGCCGTTTCCTGCCGTCAGAGTAAGCTCTCTTGCCGTTGAATCAGAATTAATGCTTCCAACTTTTGTATAACTTGTAGAATTTCTGATTATTATATCAGCTGCAACATCAAAAGTTGTAGTGCCTGTTAATACGAGAGGGTAATCTATTACAAAATCAGAATCTGCATCTGTAAGTTTTATAGTACCATTCATATTAACAGAAGATGCATTAGCAGCAATAGAAAGAGATTGCGCTTCAATTCCATTTACATTGATATTTCCGCTTGCATGTAAGATTGGGTTTGAAATATTTTTACAATCATTCAATGTAATATTGGTAGCATCAATTTGTAAGTAACCTGCCTGAATCTTTTGAGAAGACGTTATATCTTTTGCTCTTAGAACATTTGGAATTGTGGAATTACCACCGGTAAAGGTTATTGTATCTAAGAGTGTAGTAAAATCAAAATCCTGAAGATTTGCTCCATCCCAGAGGGTAAGATTACCTTCAAATGAAACTACACCGTCAGTAAGTAAGAGAGTCTTAACCTCTAAATCGCCACTAACAAAAAGCGTACCCGATGCTTTGTCTACAGAGATCTTCTCATAAACACCTGATTGTGGAGTCAGTGTCTGTACACCATTTCCATTCAGAGTTATATTACCGGAAAATGCTGTTCCTGAATCTGTAAAGTTACCGGCAAGCGTTAGACCTCCGCTAAAGGATGTAATTCCTTTATTTGTGTAGTCCTTTTTGAAAATCACTGCTCCGATTGACGATAGAGTACCGTTGTTTTCCAGATTTATATCTATGGTTGCCCCAGAAACTATTGTATAATTTTTTCCGGAAGCTAAAATAAGTTTCCCAGCTCCTGTTATTTTTTCATCAAGCGTCCAGTCTTCTGTAATAGTAATACTTGTAGATGCTTCTGTAGAAACTGATGTATCTGTGGCTAAAGTAATTGCTTCAAGACTCAAAGAACCTGAACTAAGATTTACTCCACCTGCATTTACTGAGATAGATTTTACAGTTATGGTAGAATTGATTTTTGGAGTACCACCGTTGATAATTACTTCATCATCTGTATCAGGTGTTGTTTGAGGAATCCAGTTCGCAGCAGTTTCCCAGTCTCCATTTTCACCATTCCATAAATGGCCACCAGCTGATGTAACAATCCAGTTTGTTGTGCCAGATCCTGTTGTTCCAGAATTTTGCGCAAAGATAGTTCCTGTAGAAGCTGATACGACAGAACTGTCCGTGTCGAGGGAAAGATATTCGCCTGTAAGAATTGCTGTACCTAAAGTGAATTTTCCGCTTCCTTTGACTTCAAGAAGATTCGAAGAATCTGTACCAGATAAAGTAACGGAACCGCCAGATTGAATTGTCTGTTCTGCATTAACTGTAAGAGTTTTTCCACCCAGGCCGGTTGCTGTAACAGACGTAAAGGTATTAGCTCCGGATAAAGTTATATCATTATGGAAGGTGGCAGTTGTAATTGTTGAGCCGGAAATATCAGCGGCGCCTGTAAATTCGGCTGTTGTAATTGAAGCATCGCTGATTGTCGCCCCAGCTGAAAAAGTTGCTGTCGAAATGCTGGTGTGTCCACCGCCGGAAACAGTAGCGGTCTGCAAGCCCTGAAGCTCTATAATTGTGATGTTGTCGGAAGTGTAATTGTTTGTAAAGCTTGCACCAGTACCGTTTCCATCGAGCTGGATTGTTCCACTTCCGGTATATGGTGATAGACTTAAGTCTGGGATTGTAAATGCGTTAGAAACCTTTATTGTTCCATTGTTTACAATTGCAGATGCAGCACCAGTGTTACTATAGGTGGCTGAACCAAAAGTGATATTTTTAGCATCTACAAGGCCGCCAGAGAAAACTATAAGCTGAGTTGCTCCAGACCCCATGGCATTAAGATTGAGAGTGTCAGAGACAGTGAGGGTTCCATTTACCTGTAACTCAGTCTTTGGAGAAGCTCCATAAGCGCTATGAACTAAATTTACAGTTTCAAGATTTTTGCCACTTGCAATATTTAATGTTGTTCCACTGTGTGTTTGAATTGTGCCTTTGCAGGTTACCGGAAGATTGATTGTAAGCGTTCCTATAACACCGTCTGTGCTGGAACATCTTGTAAGATTTATTGCGGCAGCACCAGTGTCTGTTTCTGTTATAGTAAGACTGCCGGTGCCAGAGAGGGTAGTTGTAAAGGATGAATCTAAAAAATGGGCATTTCCTGCTTCAATTAATAATTTACCGATAGAAATGTCATCGTCAATTGAAACTTCAACAGTACCATAAATGTGAACTTCATCATTTGTGACTAAGTCTGTATCACCAGGATATCCTGTTCCGGCAGCCCCACCTTCACTTGTAGACCAGTTTTCAACAGTAGTCCAGTTATTATCTGTACCACAACCAATCCAATAATACGTTTCTCCCCACCCCGCCTGCACAATAAAAAACAACCCAAACGCAAGGACCAGACGGCGGATTTTCAAAAGAGACGCTTTTACTGAAGTTTTGGACACTTTACGGGTCATCATATAGTTTTACACTTCAATATCGGTTTATATTATAGAGGATTTTAGGGAAAAATGATATTAGAGTATATGGATTGCCACACCCTTAGGGTTCGTAATGAATTGGAATTTTTCTGTTTCTTCTCTTATTAATCTTTATAGTATTTAACAGATCCCATATATGTTTTCCAGAATTCAACATATTCCGAAAAATATACCTGCATTGTAGAGAAAATTCGAGATAAATCTTTTTCCGGAATTCTTCCCTTATTATGAGCAAGCTTAAATGAGCCATTTTCTAACAGCCAGATTTTTGTATCATTCTTATCTGGATCGCCTTTTGTTGCATGAAAGTGAATTGGTTCATCATTTTCATTCGACCAGAAATAAATCTTGTAACCTGCAACACGAATAAACTGTGGCATTAAGCAATCTCCAGAGAATCAAGGCTGCGAAAAGTTGTGATAGCCGGATAAATCTTATGAAAGTAATCCTGAAAATATTGATTTTTGGTATCGTCAAAATTTGAATGAATTATGCTTCCGTCATTTTTTATTAAAACAGATTCAGCAGTTTTGCAATCCTCAAAACAAACATCATTTTCTGTATAAGTGATGAGAATACCGTCTTTTTCACAAAACTCTTTTCGCATAGTAGGCCTCCTCTTATTTATTATATCACAATAATACAAAAAAAAGGTACTATTTTTATGGCCCTTCGAGAGCCTCAGGGACCCCATACAGGCTAAAGGACCCCATACAGGCTAAAGGAACCCATACAAGCCAAGGGACCACATGCAGGCCCAAGGACACCATACAGGCTAAGGGACTACATGCAGACTCAAGGGCCACATGCAGGCTCAGAGACCCCGGAGACTATTTCTTCAACAAGGCTGCAAACGGATTATAAGTCTCGCCATCATCATCCTGGGAGCTCATATATTTGGCGGCGCTTTCGTCCTGTTCGGCGGAGCTGGCTGGCTTGAGGGACAAGCGTTTTTCCATAGCATTAATCTTTTCTACAACTACGCTCATTGGCTGGCCAATTTTGTAAACCTTGCGCAGGTTTGTGTTTGCGCTTACGTCTTCCAAGTCACTTATATGAACAAGTCCATCAATTCCAGGGGCGATGTTTACAAAAACACCAAACTCGGCGATGCGGCTGATTTTTCCTTCCTGCTTTGAACCAACAGGAAAACGTGCACCAGCGGCTTCCCATGGATCTTTCATCAGGGCTTTGAGGCTTACGCTAACACGCTCATTTTTCCAGTCTGTATGAATTACTTTTACTGTGAGTTCCTGACCAACTTCTACAATTTCGCCGGCATCACTTATGCGGTCAAAAGACATTTCGCTGATTGGCAACAAAGCACGGAAGCCCAGAATATTTACAAAGGCACCAAACTTTTCGATGCTTTCTACTGTTGCGCTTACTACGGCGCCTTCTGTAATCTGAGTTGCAAGCTTTCCAAGGTTTGCGGCATATTCACTTTCGCCGATTTTGCGGTTGCTTACTAAAATGTCGCGGCCATCGTTCTTGTATTCTGTGATAATAAAGCTGAGGGTACGGCCTACATAATAGGCAGGTTCTTTTTTATCTTTGAAGCCCATCTGTGAATATGGACAGAATGCACGTTTACCGCCAAGTTTTACTTCAAAGCCGCCTTTGATTTCGGCTTCTACATGTCCTTCTACTGGGATTCCGCCCTTCCAGGCATTTTCTATCATTGTATCATCGGCATCGCTTCCACCGATTTTTGTTGTAAAACGCATTTCTCCGTGGAAATCGCCGGTAAAATAAACTTTGAGTTTGTCGCCTTCTTTTACGCTTACGTTTCCTTCTTCATCTTTGAATTCGGCTACGTCGATTACACCTTCGCTCTTTGCGCTAAGGTCAACAAAAACTGTGGTGTCGGTTACTGCTACGACTGTTGTTTCAAAACTATCACCTATATTAAATCTGTTCATATATACCTCTTAAATAATGATTGAATAATAATATAAATATGAAAAATTTGAAATAGAAGACAGAAAATCTTATTGTGAAAAAATGCTCCCGTGTGGAACCTGATTTTGACTCCGCCGAGAACGCGGATAGGAAATTATTCTTGTGGGGCTATTTCTTCTTTTTGCGTTTTTCGGTTTTCAATTACCTTTTTTACAAGGTTTATAAGCACAGACACCACACGTGCGAGAAGCAGGGATGCTACAATAACGGCCAGTGGCAGATACCAGTCGAGGTGTTTTGGTAATGGACGGAGTGAGTAAATTTTTTCGGATAGGATTATTATCAACAGAAAATGAGAAAGATAAATAAGCAGGGTGTCCTGGCGGGCGCATTTTTCCAGGGGTTTGCAGATATGGCGGTCGGGATTGTTGATGCCATAAACAAAGATTGAGGCGGCACACAGAATCTTAAACGGCTGGGAAATATTAAAACGGCCTATATAGAAAAGGACTGTGACAAACATTGCAAGCGTAGAAAGTATGCTTACTAAAATGAGTACCCGGTTTTTAATATTCTTTAATCTTTCCTTTTGATCTGCAATCACATAACCAAGGCAAACCATTGGCAGCGCGCCCACAAGAAGATTTCCGCTTAGATGCCAGCTTACGGGATAAGAATTTACGTAAGTGTCTACAACGATTCTTATAATAAGAAACGGTATTGTCATTATGTAAACAACCTTTTTCAAATCAAAACGTACAATCACGTAAAAGATTATGTAACAGTAAAGGAGTGCAATCATAAACCAGAGCGCTGCCCCGTAAATCAATTCAAAATCGCCCAATAAAATCATACTAAGATATGTGGATGGGAGGCGCAACGCTCTTTTTAATGGGTACAAAGCATAAATGCGTTTTTTGTAGAACCAGGCAAAAATAAAATAAACTGCAACAGTTATAATTGTGATGATTCCGTTTCGTCTTAATCGTTTGAGGATTTTGCGGCACATTAAAGCTTTGTCTGTGCCCCAGCATGCATAACCTGTTATTATATAGAAGAAACCTACTCCGCAGACTCCGACGGCATTCATTAAAATGCCCCAGACTCCAGGTAATGGAATGTGAACCAGGATTACACCAATGGCGGCGATGTATTTAAAGAAGTCGATAATGCCATTACGGTTAGGACCCTTCTCTTCGACAAGCTCAGTGCTCAGGGACCCCGGCTGGTTCTGCTCTTCTATCATTTAACAGGGATTCCGCAGTCCTTGTGATCCTGCTCCCAGTTTTGGGCAAGACGCAGAATCTTTGGTTCGCTGAACATTGCACCTGCAAACTGCATACCAATTGGCATTCCGTCGGCAGAAGTTTTACCGGCCGGAACGTTGATTGAAGGAATGCGTGCAAGGTTTACAAAGGTTGTATACAAATCCGAAAGATACATTTCCAGAGGATTGTCAACTTTTGAACCAAGACGGAATGCAGCTGTTGGACAAGTTGGACACAAGATGATGTCAAACTTTTCGAATACAGCAGCAACTTCCTTCTGAATGCGGGCGCGAACTGTCATACCTTTTTTATATGTGTCGCCGGAGAACTGTTCAGAAAGAACATAGTTTCCAATTATGATTCGACGTTTTACTTCCGGACCAAAACCTTCGGAACGGGTGTCTACATAAAGCTCGTCGTAGCCCTTACCATTGTCTACGCGGCGTCCGTAACGAATTCCATCAAAGCGGCTCAAGTTACTTGCAGCTTCTGACAAAGCAATTACATAATATGCAGCAATTGAAGCATCAAGAATCGGAAGGTCAACTTCTTCTACTGTTGCTCCCTTAGAAGTAAACCACGCGCGGGTATCTGCGAAGCATTTTACTACATCAGGGTCGGCGCCTTCTGTCTTAAGGAACTGCTTTGGAATTGCTATTTTAAGAGATTTGAATTCATCATCAGAAAGTGCTGTAAGATTTTTGAGTTTGTCTGCTTCCGGCAAGTCGGCAGAGGTATCATCATAAAAATCTACTCCGCACATAAGGGAAAGAGGCTCCGAAATGTCGGCAGGTGTGTGACCTAAAATACCAACCTGATCAAGTGAAGAACCATAAGCAACAACACCCCAGCGGCTCAAAACTCCATAAGTTGTTTTAAGTCCGTAGATTCCGCAGTACGAAGCCGGAAGACGAACTGAACCACCAGTTTCTGTACCAAGTCCGAACAAAGCCTGATTTGCGGCAACTGCAGCAGCGGAACCACCAGAAGAACCACCTGAAACAAACTCACGGTTGATTGGATTGCGTGTTGGTCCATAGCAGGAATATTCTGTTGAAGAACCCATTGCAAATTCGTCCTGATTACAGCGACCAAGAGGAATTGCACCTGCTTTTTCAAGGCGTTCGATTACTGTGGCATTATATGGAGCTACATAGCCTTCCAGAATTTTTGAAGCACATGTAAGGCGATGGCCCTTTGAGTTAATATTATCTTTGTTTGCAAAAGGAATACCAAGCAATGGTTTTTCGGCAAAAAGCTTGTCCAATGCATCGGCACCGGCAGCGCGGGCATCTGCAATTTCCTTGTCGGCAGCAGCGGCTTTTTCGGCTGAATCCTCGTACATTTCTATAAATGCATTAAGAGGGATTGGCGCAGATGCATCTTTTTTGAAAGTTTCAACAGCATCGCGGAACAACTGTTCGCTTGTAACTTCGCCATTTTTGAGAGCCTGTCTTGTAGCATCGATTGTGTAATACATTAGGCACCCTCCCCTAAAACTTTAGGCACCTGGAAATATCCGTCCATAAAGTCTTTAGAAACCTTTTTTACATCCGGCATATCAAGACCTTCGACGATGGTGTCGCCACGGAGAGCATCGGCTGTTGTGGTTGGATATGCATCATAAGGATTTTCGCTGTCATCATATTTTGAAAGAATTTCGAAATATCCTACAATATCATCAACCTGTTTTTTCAAAGTCTCCATATCTGTACTTTCTGGAGACAAACGACTTAAATAAAGCAGATTTTCAAGTGTCTGCTCGTCAATTTTTTTATGCTGTGTTGCCATGGGGTTTATTATAATGAAATAACTGTATTTAGAAAAGTGAAATAATGTGTATTGAAATAATGCGTATAACAATGATCTAAGCCTTTTGAAATCTGAGTTTTTATTGTACAATAAAGATATAAATGAATTGTTTTAGAATAGCCGTCTGCGAAGATGATGCTCCTTCACGAGAGTTTGAAACCAAATTAATAAATGAATGGTCAAAAAAATCTGGAACTTCTGTCTGCGTAGATGCTTATACCAGCGCTGAAAATTTTCTCTTTGAATCCGAAGACAAGCTTGAATATGATCTTTTAATTCTTGATATTCAGATGGGCAAAATGAATGGGTTTGAACTTGCAAAATCACTTAGGCAGCGTGGTTTTGAAGGTGCACTTATTTTTCTTACAGGTATTAAAGATTTTGCAATCGAAGGTTATGAAGTTGGTGCTATCCGTTATCTTTTAAAACCGCTTAAAGAAGAAGAGCTTTTTAAAACTCTTGCCCTTGTTCATACAGATTTTGAAAATCATGAAAAAGAAGTTTTCCTGCTTCAGTCTGGAAATGAACTTACAAAAATTCCTTATGACAATATTATTTATATAGAAGCGCGCGGACATTATGTTCATCTTTGCGGAAGAAATCAGGCTAAGCTTTTTGAAAAGGAATGGAAGGGCTCGTTCAGCTCTGTGACTCAGGATTTTGAAAGGCATAATTTCTTTTGTCTACGCCGTGGTCTTCTTGTAAATCTTGATCATGTTGCAAAAATCAATCGGATGGATTGTGTTCTGGATAATGAAGAAATTATTCCTATTGCCCGCGGAAAATATCAGGAATTAAATGAAGCCTTTATAAAGCATTACAAAAATGATACGGGAGGTCTTGAGTTTTAATATGAATCTTATCCTGCTCCTTATTATCTGTTTTACAGTTATTCTTATTGCTTCAATTTTGATTACTCATTTTGTAACAAAGCATGTTGATGAAAAATGGATTTTTGAATTTCAGGATTCTGTTTTGAAAAAACAGCGCGACGAAGTTGAAAATGTTTACAACACTATGCGCGGCTGGCGTCATGATTATCATAATCATATGCAGACGCTAAAGGCTTATCTTTCGATGAATCAGACTGCTGAGATGGCAGCATACCTTGATCATCTTGAAGAAGATCTGGACAGCATTGATATTGCAATAAAAACCGGAAACACAAGCGTAAACGCAATTTTAAGCAGCAAGGTTTCTATTGCCCAGAAAAATAAAATAAACGTAAACTGCAAGGCAAATGTTCCGCCGCAGCTGAAAATCTCTGATGTGCATTTGTGTACAATAATCGGGAACCTTTTGGATAACGCAATTGAATCGTGTCAGAAGGTTGAACCTGCCGGCCGCTTTATCCGCATTTACATAGGTCTTTTTAAAGAGCAGCTTTATATAAGCGTAACAAATGCTACGAGCCAGACAAGGCGCAAAAATCTTACAGAACTGATTACTTCTAAAAAAGGTGAGCATGGTTTTGGCTTGCGACGTATAGACAAAATTGTTGATCAGTACGACGGATATTTGAACCGCAAAAATGAACCCGGTGTATTTGCAACCGAAATTATGCTGCCTATATAAGCTCCAATTTACAATTCATGCCCGAATTTCTGCATTTCGTGCACATTCCACAAAAACAGCTTCTTTTTATGATAAATTACACTCATAAATAAAATTGGAGGCTACTTATGCAGACACAGAAAGAAAAGCGCAATAATATCTTTCAAAACACTTTTATTGTCTACAAAGCAATGTTCAAGCGGTATCCGGCAGCAATTCCCCTTTTGCTGGTTTACATTGTTATTTCGGTAACGCTGCCTTTTATCAATACGCTTATTCCTGCTATGGCAATTAAAGGAATAACAAGCGGCAGTGTAAAAACGTTTCTGGCCTATATTGTAATTACGGTCTGTTTTTTCTGTGTTTTTTCGGCTATAAAAATTTTGTGCGAAAAGAAAATGCAGCTTAAGCACACCTATACCAGAATCAGTGTTTTTATGCTGGACTTTATTAAAAAGGCTATCAATACTGACTACCTGAATATTGAGCCTCAGCCAAAACAAAAAATTATGGGCAAAGGCGTTCAGGGAGTTAACGGAAACTACGAAGGTGCAGAACTTGTTTCTACAACATCTCTAGGACTGCTTATTGTTGTTCTTGGAGTTTTTAGTTACGGCACTGTTATTTTTATGCTTGACTGGAAGATTCTGGCTGTTACCTTTGCAATGTTTATTGCTGACATTTTAATTCGCAATCATGCGGTAAAGTTTGGTGACAGTCACCGCGAAAGCTTTTCTGAGCCATGGCGAAAAATGAATTATTACGAAAGAAACAGCATGAATGTCAGCGCCGGCAAGGATATTAGAATCTTTGGGTTGAGAAAACTTTTTGATTATCATTTTTCAACTTTGATTAATACATATAAAAAGTTCCGAATGAAATATCAGCTCAAATGGTATTATCCGACAATTTCTGATACTGCGTTTAACTTTGCGCGAGACTGGATTGCTTATGTGCTTTTAATTCACAAGGTTCTTTCGGGTCAAATTGATGCAGCTGAGTTTACTATTTACGTTGGACTTATTGCAAATCTTTCTCAATATGTTTATGACGTTTCAATGCATTTTGCAGACCTTCGCGATGCCAGTCATCAGTTTAATGATTACCATGAATTTATGAAGCAGAAGGATGTGTTTAAGCATGATGCACGTGATGGTGAAGGCGGTCCTTCGACAGGCTCAGGAACCGCGAATGCTGTCTTAGGAACCACGAATGCTGGCTCAGGAACCGCGAATGCTGTCTTAGGGAGCGCAGGATCTGCACCATCTATTGAATTTAAGAACGTCAGCTTTACCTACGAAGGCAGCGAAAAACCGGTTCTTCAGAATATTAATTTCAAAATCGGGGCCGACGAAAAAATTGCGTTAGTTGGAAATAACGGAGCTGGAAAGACAACAATTGTAAAACTTTTGTGCGGACTTTATCCTCCTACCAGCGGCGAGATTTTGATTGACGGCAAGAGCATAAACGATATTGGTGTAGAAAAATATCAGGATATGATAAGCGTTTTATTCCAGGATACTTCGCCGATTGCACTTTCGATTGCAGAAAATGTATGCGGTTGCGAGCCAAAAGATGCTGACCGCGACAAACTTCGTGCATGTCTTGAAAAGGCGGGGCTTCTTGAAAAAGTAGATACTCTTGTAAAAAAAGAAGAAACCTACATCACACAAACCCTGGACGAAAAAGGAGTTGTGCTTTCCGGAGGCGAAACACAAAAGCTTTTACTTGCTAAGGCAATGTATAAGGATGGACCAATGCTCATTCTGGATGAACCAACAAGTGCCCTTGACCCGATTGCCGAAAGCCGCATCTACGAAGAATACAATCAGATGGCATCGCAAAAAACTGCAGTGTTCATATCGCACAGACTTGCAAGCACAAAGTTCTGCGACCGCATTTTATTCTTAGACAGTGGACAAATTATAGAAGAAGGAAGCCACGACGAGCTTATGAAAAAGGGTGGCAAATACAGAGAAATTTTTGATATTCAGTCTCATTATTACAAAGAGGAGGCATCAAATGAAAACTAAAAACACTACACGAGGAACAGTCAGCAAAGTTTTATCTCTTACACACCGAATTGTTCCGGGTTATATTACATTCGTTCTTATTGTAAGGCTCATTGCAGCAGGCCAACCTTTCGTTTCCATTTATTTTTCGAGCCTTATTCTGGACGGACTTTTCCGACTGGACTCATTTGAATCAATTTTCAAAAACGTACTCATAATGCTTTGTGTTGATTCTGCTCTGGTACTTATCCGCTGGGGTCTTGAATTAATAAATTGGGTAAAAAAGCATGAGCTTACACAAAAAATAAACAAAATGCTTGTAGATAAAACCATGGACCTTGATTTTGATATCCTGGAAAAGCACGAAACTCTTGATATGTACAAAAAGGCAAAGGATGGCTCTACAGCCGGTGGAGACATCAGAGGCTTTATAGATAATCTTGCAGGATTGGTTGAAAAGGTTTCTACTATTGTATATTCACTTGTACTACTGGTTCCACTTTTTATACCACGTGCAGCAGAAGAGGTTGGTACTTTGACAGGCTTCAGCTTTTTCTTGAATCAGTGGTACAGCTTTGTTGTTATGTTAATCGTTCTTGCAGTTCACGTATTTATGTCTTACAAAACGAATAAAAAAGCTTCACAGCTGCAGATGCAGTTTTTTGAAAAGAACGTTTCTTACAACAGATATTTTGGTTACTGGTTTAATTTGATTTTTGATTATTCAATCGGTAAGTATATCCGTCTGTACAAAATGCAGAAGCTCATGACAAAACGAGTTCAGGAAACAAATGACAAGCTTGAACAGGAAGGCAATGAATGGATAAACAAGGATATCAAAATTTCTATGGTTCCGCTTTTGTCTCAGTGTTTTATGCAGCTTGCAAGTTATACTTTCGTCGGACTTAAGGCTGTGTTTGGTTTAATCAGCGCCGGAAAATGTATTATGTATGTTTCCAGCTACACACGCCTTGTAGAAAGCATTACAGGAATAAGCGCAAACTTTGTAAGCCTTAAAATGGAAAGCCAGTATCTTTCATTCTTCTATGATTATATGGATATTCAAAACAAGCGTTACGATGGAACAATTCCAACCGAAAAACGCGACGACAATGTTTTTGAGCTTGAATTCCGCGATGTTTCGTTTAAGTATGCAAACTCAGAAACCTGGGCACTTCGTCATGTAAATCAGAAAATTACGCTTGGAACAAAAAATGCAGTAGTTGGAAAAAATGGTGCCGGTAAGACAACATTTATCAAGCTGTTGTGCCGTCTGTACGAACCTACCGAAGGACAGATTTTGCTCAACGGCGTAGATATCCGCTATTACGATAACGAAGAATACGCAAAGTTGTTTGCAATTGTATTCCAGGATTTCAATCTTTTCAGCTTCCCGCTTGGAGAAAATGTTTCGGGTAGTAATGAGTATGATCGTGACCGTGCACTCAAATGTCTGGAATCTGCAGGCTTTGGAGAACGGCTTGCAAAAATGGAAAAAGGTCTTGATACCCCACTCTACCAGTATGATGATGAAGACGGTGTAGAAATTTCCGGAGGTGAAGCTCAGAAAATTGCAATTGCCCGTTCGCTTTACAAGGACGCACCTTTTGTAATTATGGATGAGCCAACCTCTGCCTTAGACCCGGTTGCCGAATACGAAATCTATCAGCGCTTTGACCAGATGGTAGAAGGTAAAACTTCAATCTACATCAGTCACCGAATGTCATCCTGCCGCTTCTGCGATAACATAATCGTATTTGACGAAGGCAAGATTATAGAACAGGGAAGTCACGACAAACTCATGTCAAACAAGGGCTTATACAGCGAGCTTTGGAATGCTCAGGCACAGTACTATGCATAATAATGTTATTAAAAATATTGGAATTGCCTTAAAGGCCTGGTTCCGCCGTTATCCTTCGGCCTGGATTCTGGTACCGGTATATCTTGCAATCAGGATTGCAACGCCGTTTATTAATACTCTTATTCCGTCTCTGGCCATCCGTTCAATTAGTCAGGGGAATGTAAAGAACTTTGTAATTCTTATATGTCTGTCGCTGCTTGTTTTTACAATTATAAATGCGGCTGCGAATATTATGGGAACTTATGTTCAGGCTCAGCGTACTTATACAAGGCTTGGGGGCTACACAGCAGACTTTGCCCATAAAACTCTTGTGACAGATTATCAGAATATTGAGCCCCAGAAAAAACAGAAAATTCTTGGTAAGGCTGCTCAGTCTCTTTCCAGCAACTGGCGTGGCGTTGAACATCTTATGATTCAGACTACAGAATTTTCTATTTTGATTTTTGGTATTATAAGCTACGGAAGTGCCATTCTGCTTTTGGACTGGAAGATTCTTGTTGTGACACTTGCAATGTTTGTTTTTGATGTATTGCTCAGAACTCATGCAATTAAATACAGCGACAGCAAGCGCGAAGAAAGCAGCGAAATCTGGCGAAAGAAAAATTACATTATGCAAAAAAGTCTTAATGTAAGTGCCGGCAAGGATATAAGAATTTATCAGCTGGGAAACTGGTTTCATAAGCTTTTGTGCGAAGTGGTAACGGCTCGTGGCAAGCTTGAAAAAAAGCTGCAGCTTCGCTGGTATTTTCCAACAGTTTCAGGAACCTTCTTTAATTTTGGACGCGACTTTATTGCCTATTCAATTTTGATAAAGCGGGTACTCTACGGCCAGATGGATATTGCAACCTTTACGCTTTATCTTGGACTTATCAGCGGTTTTACAAACTGGATTTATTCTCTTTCTGAGCGCTTTAATAACCTGCGCAAGTCCAGCCACGAGTTTAATGATTATCATGATTTTATGAATCTGCCGGATAAAGAAAGAAAGTTGCCTGCGGTCCATGAAGCAACGAGCGCGGTCCCTGAGCTTGTCGAAGGGGTCGAAGGTCCCGCCTCTAGCAATACTACCGCCCCAGAAATCATCTTCAAAAATGTGAGCTTTGCTTACCCGGATGAAGAAAAAAATACCATCCGGAATCTGGACTTTACAATCAAAGCCGGTGAAAAAATTGCCCTGGTTGGAAACAACGGCGCCGGCAAAACAACAATCGTAAAACTTTTGTGCGGTCTTTATGACCAGACCCAGGGAGAAATCCTTATTGACGGAAAAACAATTGACGATATTGGCCTGGATGCCTATCAGGATAAAATCTCCGTCCTCTTTCAGGATACAAATCCTATGGCCTTTACAATTGAAGAAAATATTACAGGACTCGAAGAAGGCCAGTGCGACAAGAACAAACTCCAGGACAGCCTCAAAAAATCGGGACTTTGGGACAAGGTTCAAAGCCTGCCTCAAAAAGAAAAGACCCATATCACCCAGACTTTTTCAGAAGACGGAATTCTTCTTTCCGGCGGCGAAACACAAAAGCTTCTTTTTGCAAAGGCAATTTACAAAAACGGTTCCTTCCTTATTCTGGACGAACCAACCAGCGCCCTTGATCCTCTTGCCGAAAGCAAAATCTACGAGGAATACAATAATCTTGCACAGGGAAAAACAGCTGTCTTTATTTCTCACCGTCTTGCCTCTACAAAATTCTGCGACCGCATAATGTTCCTTGAAAACGGCAGCATTGCAGAATGCGGCAGCCACGACGAGCTTATGGCCAAAGGCGGCAAGTACAAAGAGATGTTTGACATTCAGGCACAGTATTACAAAGAGGAGGCAGTAAATGAAAACAAATAAAAATAACACAATAACCAAAGTCTTAAAACTTACCCACCGCTTACAGCCGGGACATATCACTCTTATCATCATTGCAAATATCATAAGTGTTACCGGAAAATTTGTGCCTATAGTTTTTGGAAGCCTCATTCTTGATGCTCTTGTTGCCCACAGGCCTTTTGAGGAAATCCTTCGCTATGCCCTTATCATGATTTCAATCGAAGCGTTTACTTCTCTTACTTACTGGGGACTCTGGCACATAATCTCTGTAAATGGTTCTGTAATCAACGAAAAGGTAGATCAGATGATTTGCGAAAAATCCTTTGTCATCGATTACGATATTCTGGAAAAACGCGATACCCTTGATATGATAAAAAAAGCTCAGGACGGAATGAATTCCAACGGAGATATTTCTTCCTGGGCTTCTACACTTGCGGGCTTTATAGAGCATAGCCTTTCCATCGTTTACAGTATTATCCTGCTTATTCCGCTTTTTCTTCCAAAGTCACTTACGCTTACAGGTTTGCCCGGCTTTTTGAATAAGGGCTACAGCTTTTTAATACTCTTTTTTATGCTTGCCATCAGTGTTCTTGTTTCAGCAATCACAAAAAAGAAAGAAGGCGATTTACAGCATGAACTTTTTGTCAGCAACGTAAGGGTCAACCGTGAGTACGGATATTTTTATAATCTCATTTTTGATTATGCAAATGGAAAATATGTACGCCTTTATAAGAGCCAGCCTTTGATTGAAAAGAAGATGAATAAAATTGTCGAATTTCTCGAAGGCTCTTTTAAGAGGATGATTACCAGGATGAATAAAAATCAGCTGCCGGGAGTTTTTGTAAATTATCTGCTTCAGGCTGTAAGTTATCTTTATGTAGGACTCAAGGCAATCTTTGGGCTTATCTCAATTGGTTCTGCCCTCAAGTTTATTTCTGCCTACTCAAATCTTGTAGACAGCTTAACGAGGGTATTTTATATCTGGATTGAAATGAAGATTAAAGCAGAGTATCTGTCATACTTTTATGATTTTATGGAAATTAAAAACAAGCAGTATGAAGGAACAATTCCAACAGAAAAACGCGACGACAATGAGTTTGAAATTGAGTTCCGTGATGTTTCTTTCCGCTATCCGAATACAGAAACTTTTGTACTCCGCCATGTAAATCAGAAAATAAAAATTGGAACAAAAACTGCTGTTGTTGGAAAAAACGGCGCCGGTAAAACTACCTTTATAAAACTGCTCTGCCGTCTTTACGAGCCTACAGAAGGTCAGATTCTGCTCAACGGTGTAGATATCCGCTATTATGACTACAAGGATTATTCACGGATTTTCAGCGTTGTTTTTCAGGATTTTAATTTGTTCTCCTTTACTATTGGTCAGAACGTAGCCTGCGATAAAGATTTTGATGAGACTAAGGTAACCGACTGTCTTGAACGTGCCGGCTTTGAAGAACGCCTTAAGAAAATGCCGGAAGGAATTAATACAAGCATTTATCAGATGAATGATAAGGG